>CAZJCA010000138.1:0-1507 GCA_964544505.1 uncultured Oscillospiraceae bacterium | reverse complement strand
GGCAGAGTAGTAGCCTTGTTCTCCAGAGTGTTCAGACCTCTCTGCAGAGCGGGAGAGTTGGACTTGTAGGTGACCTGCTTACGGCCATGCTTCACGAGCTGGTTAAAAGTAGGCATTTTATTTCTCCTTTCTTGAATTCTCGCCTTTCGGCGGATCTATATTCTTCGGAAAATTCCGCAAGAACCAAAATCACTCAACGGCAGCTGCCGCAGCCGCGCCCACGTCAATACCGCAGGCTTTGCCCAGGGCATCCATACTGGCTACCCAGGTGCAGGATACATGATGGGATTTACATTTGGCCTCAAGAGGGCCGGTGATCTCAGGATCGGCGTTTTTTGCAAGAAAAACAGACTGGACAATGCCCTTATCCAGGGCTTTTCGGATCTGTTTTGCACCAACAATGAGCCGATATTTGCTCCATTTGGCTAATTCGCCGCATTCCGGGATCTTAGCATCTTTTTTAGTGTCCATACAAAAACTTATTATACGCATTTTTCCGAAAAAGTCAACAAAAATTATCGAAAAAATTTGTATAAATGGAAAATAATTTTCTCCTCCCCTGCCCTTTTGACATTCAAAAGGCCGCCACCAAGCGGTGACGGCCTCTCTTATTATTCTTCGACCTGCTCGACTTCGTCGATTTCCTCAACGATGGAATCTTCTTCCACAATGGGAGCTTCCTCCGGCACACGGGCAGCCGGGGTTTCGCCCAGCTGATAGTCCCGATATGCCATCAGGCCGGAGCCTGCGGGGATCAGCTTACCGATCAGCACATTTTCCTTCAAACCAACCAGATGGTCGACCTTGCCCTTAATAGCAGCATCGGTCAGAACCTTGGTGGTTTCCTGGAAGGATGCGGCAGACAGGAAGGAGTCGGTTGCCAGAGCTGCCTTGGTGATACCCAGCAGCATAGCAGATGTTTCTGCAAAACGCAGGCCCTCTTCGCCGGCATCGATCCGAGCCTGGACAGCTGCATTGGCATCTTCCAATTCGAACCGATCCACCACAGTGCCGGTCAGCAGCGTGGTATCGCCGGGATCTTCCACACGGATCTTACGCATCATCTGACGGATAATGACCTCGATGTGCTTATCGTTGATATCAACGCCCTGCTGACGGTACACAGCCTGAACGGACTGCACCAGGTAATCCTGAACAGCTTCCACGCCGGAAATACGCAGGACATCCTGAGGATACAGCGCACCATCAGTGATGGGCTCACCTCTCTGGACGGTCTTACCGTGCTGAACCTTCAAGCCCACGGAGTAAGGCACATGATACTCCTTGACCTCGCCATCCTCTGCCACGACAGTAATGTTACGCAGAGCGGTACGGTGGGTATCGTCGATATTGACAACACCGGTAATCTCGGAGATCTGAGCCATCTTCTTGGGACGGCGGGACTCGAACAGTTCTTCAACTCTGGGCAGACCCTGGGTGATATCGTCACCTGCAACGCCGCCGGAGTGGAAGGTACGCATGGTCAGCTGGGTACCGGGCTCACCGA
>CAZJCA010000137.1:0-1552 GCA_964544505.1 uncultured Oscillospiraceae bacterium | reverse complement strand
ACCACGCTTTTTTACCATCAGCGTTAATTTTTGCTCGATGCTTTTTTCTCTCATAAGACGTTCCTTTCGTGATGGGTGGAGGTCGATGCTGGTCATTTCATAAACTCTTCTTAGAGTGATTTTCATGAAAAATTCGCCCTAAAGGGGTTTTAAGGTAAGACCTCCATTGACCTCCACCTTTTGGCTTATTCCAGGAAA
Source organism: uncultured Oscillospiraceae bacterium (assembly GCA_964544505.1). GTDB lineage: Bacteria > Bacillota > Clostridia > Oscillospirales > Oscillospiraceae > Faecousia. The sequence continues at coordinate 1,354 of CAZJCA010000137.1, read as the reverse complement.
TCAGACTTCAGCCGCAAGCCCAAAATGACATTGGCGGACTTGGTCTTTTTTCGCAGAAAGCCTGCGTTTTCCAGCCCTGTGTAAAAATCCGTAGTGCTGCGGGCATACTCGCCGTTGCGCTGACAGTACGCACGGTATTCCTGGTACAGCTCTCCCGACTTCTGCGTAAAGGTGCGGTCGATTTCACAGCAGTCCTCCAGAAAAATGGACAGCCAGTCGTTGTTGTCACGGTACTGGGCAATGGCATCCAACACCACCTGGGGAACCGTCAGCTTGAAATTATTTTGGATGGCTTTCTGTGCGCCTTCGATGATCCATGCCAAAATTGCACTGCCGGCGTTGCGCACCAGGTAATCGGCATAGTTCTTGATGTCGGATTTTCCGTGAATCTTTGCATTAAAGGGAATCACGATGAGTCTGCGCCAGGTGCCGTCATCATTGGCACCGACTCTGGGAAGATGGTTGGTGTAAAGGACGAGTGTATGGGTCGGAGTGTATTTGAAGGGGTCCTTATATTTCTTTTCGGCGGTGACCTCATCTGTGGAACATAGCTGTTTTACGATGGAGGTGTTCAGTCGCATACCTTCCTCCAACTCTGCAGCAATGACCAGCCGCTTGCCCTTCAGTTCCGCCATTTCGGGTTTCACATTTCGCTTGCATCCCACGGTCAGAGCATCGGCAGACATGGAGCCGCTATAGGAGCCGAGGACTTTGGCAATAGCATTCCAGAAGGTGGACTTACCATTGCTGCCTTCACCGTATGCAATGATGAGGGCTTCCTGATACACCTTGCCGATAGCCGCCAGACCCACCGTCTGCTGAACATAGTCCATCAGTTCCTTGTCACCGCAGAAGAAACTCTCCACAGAGGACATCCACAGTTCCATACCTTCATTCGAGGGAGCAACCGTTGTGATCTTGGTGATCAGGTCTTCCGGGCTGTGGTCGTGGGCACCACACATTCCAAGGCGCAGGTCATAGGTGGCGGTGGGAGTGTTAAGCAGATATTCCTGGGTATCAAATTCCTGAATGCTGCGCAGGAGCATAGGCTTGGCTGCCTGCAAAGCAGAGGTCACATATTTCATATCCCGGCGCTTCATCACAAAGGCTTTATAGGAGACGGCGGCACAGTATTCTGCAAAGGCTTTTTCGCTTCGGGCATCGATGGCCTTTTCCAGAGCCTTGCCACCGGCACTGATAATGTCCTGCCCAATACCAGCGTTCATCAGAGCCTGTTTCGCCTTGTCCACAGCCAGGATAGCCTCAGCAAGTTGCCGATCCAGGAAATCTTCGCAAGCACCCACTGCCAACTGCTTGGATTCCGACCAATGGGTACCGTCATAGCACATATAGT
>CAZJCA010000136.1:0-1618 GCA_964544505.1 uncultured Oscillospiraceae bacterium | reverse complement strand
CCCACTTACGTCCCCGCCGAGCAGGAGACAAAGCAGGTCTTCGGCATTACCTTCCAGCAGGGCAGGAATAATTTCAAGATCAACGCCGAGCTGCTGGAAAATATTGTTACAAAGAACAAGAATCTTCCTGAATCCGCCAAAATCGACCTGATTGTGGCGTTGATTACTTTGAAATATACCCAGAGTAACTCCGTCTGCTTTGCCTATGACGGACAGGCTGTGGGCGTGGGCGCGGGTCAGCAGTCCCGTATCCACTGCACCCGTCTGGCCGGCTCCAAGGCCGATACCTTCTTCCTGCGCCAGCACCCCAAGACCCTGTCCCTGCCCTTCCGCCCCGACCTGGGCCGCCCCAACCGGGACAACGTCATCGACGGCTACATCAACGGCAACGAGGAGGACGTCTGCGCCGACGGCATCTGGCAGAACTACTTTACCGAGCAGCCCCAGCGTCTGACCGAGGAAGACAAGAAAGCGTTCCTCGCTACCTTCGACGGCGTGGCTCTTGGCTCCGATGCCTTCTTCCCCTTCCCCGACAACATCAAGCGGGCCAAGGCCTCCGGCGTCAAGTACATCGCCCAGCCCGGCGGCTCCATCCGGGACGATCTGGTCATCGAGGAGTGCGATAAAAACAATATGGTCATGGCCTTCACCGGTATGCGGCTGTTCCACCACTAATTTCAGTTGACAGTGTACAGTGGACAGTGGACAGTTAGAAATACAAATTGTCAACTGTCAACTATCAACTGTCAACTCTATCTACTGGGAGGTTTTTATCAATGAAACTTTTAGTTGTCGGCGGCGGTGGGCGGGAGCACGCCATTATCCGCTGTCTGAAAAAGAACCCCGAAGTGACCGATATTTTTGCTCTGCCCGGAAACGGCGGCATTGCCGCTGACGCGACCTGCGTCCCCATCGGGGCTACCGATATTGATGGCATTGTGAAGTTTGCCGTGGAAAATGCCATTGATTACGCCGTTGTGGCGCCCGACGATCCGCTGGTCTTAGGCTGCGTGGACGCGCTGGAAAGTAGGGGCATTCCCTGCTTCGGGCCCCGGGCAAATGCCGCCATCATCGAGGGCAGCAAGGTGTTTTCCAAGAATCTGATGAAAAAGTACGGCATTCCCACTGCGGAATATGCGGTTTTTGAGGACATGGACGCGGCGCTCAGCTATCTCGACACCGCTGCTGTGCCTACCGTGGTCAAGGCCGACGGTCTGGCGCTGGGCAAGGGCGTCATCATTGCCCAGACCCGGGAGGAAGCAAAGAAGGCCGTCCGGGATATGATGGAGGGCGGCATGTTCGGGGCCTCCGGCAGCCGGGTGGTTATCGAGGAGTTCCTCACCGGCCCCGAGGTTTCCGTGCTGGCCTTCACTGACGGTAACGTGGTGAAGCCCATGGTGTCCTCCATGGATCACAAGCGCATCGGCGACCACGACACCGGCCTGAACACCGGCGGCATGGGCACCGTGGCCCCCAACCCCTACTACACCGCCGAAATTGCCGACCGGTGCATGAAGGAAATCTTCCTGCCCACCATCGCCGCCATGAACGCCGAGGGCCGCACCTTCCGGGGCTGCCTGTACTTCGGCCTGATGCTCACCCCCGACGGCCCCAAGGT
>CAZJCA010000135.1:0-1662 GCA_964544505.1 uncultured Oscillospiraceae bacterium | reverse complement strand
CAAAATCAATTTTGCGCATAACTCTTGACATTACCCCGCCCTGATGACAGTGCGGTATTTTTTACTTTTTCCGTTCCTTTATGATCTTACAGATCAGCTCTGCCATGATTCCGACCATCACTGCCGTCGCAAACACGCAGCCCCAAATCAGCCAGCCGTAATGGTCTATGCCGGCCTCCGCTCCCTCCAAGTTGCCGCCACACAGTTCGCCAGCCACCACACCGATCACATTACCGGCGAAGGCACAGCCTGCATACTTCCACTTTCCGAACAGCGCCGGGACACAGGTAACGGCAACCGCCAGCAGGTACGGGCCATTCATGGTCAGCCACCCCAGAGTGTAGCACTCTTTCCACGCCAACCGGCCGATCACATACGCCGCCAGAAATGCCAGCAGCATAGCGCCTGTGACGATCACGGAAGATCTCTTAAATTCCAAATGTAACTTTCTCATACAGTTCCCTCTCTCTACATTTTTCTACCATCATAATGTTCTTTTCAGCAAAAAGCAATTGACGGTTCTATACAAATTTTCAGCCCACATTTAGAAATAGTAAACAAATCCCGCTGCTGATTTTGCAGCGGGATCTGATGTTACTGTTCTGTATTGTTGGCACTTTCTGTCTTTTTCGCCTGTTTTTCAGCGATGGCCTTTTTCTTTTCCGGCCGGCGGCGGAAGTCCTCCACCGGCTTTGCCCGAAGCTTTTCCGGGTCAATATTCCGCTTTGCCAGACGCTTCTGGGTCACTTCCCGGAGCAGCGCATAACACACGGAAGTCAGGGGGATCATCAGCAGCATACCGCCAATGCCCATCAGGTCGCCGCCGACCACCACAGCCACCAGCACCCACATACCGGGCAAACCGATGGATGTACCCACCACCTTGGGGTAAATGAGGTTGCCCTCGATCTGCTGCAGCACCAGGAACAACACCACGAACCAAACCGCAGTCATGGGGTCCACCACCAGGATCAGCACTGCACCGATGATGCAGCCAATAAACGCACCCACAATGGGGATCAAAGCTGTCACGCCAATGATCACGCTGATCAACGCCACATAGGGCATTTTGAAAATGGGCATGGTAATGGTAAACATCAGTCCCAAAATCACTGCTTCCAGGCACTGACCGGAAATGAACTTGGAGAACGTGCGATTGGTCATGCGCATGATGCGCACCACTTCATCGCTGACCTTTTCCGGCACAAAGGCATACAGCACACGGCGGAACTGCCGGGCCAGCGTCTCCTTCCGGGCAAGGCCGTAAACCGCAAACACCAGGCTCATCACTGCGTTGAAGATGCCGTTGCCCAGATCCACCACTGTGGTGATCGCCGTATCCACCACGGTACCAACGCCGTTGGTGATCATGCCCACGATCTTCTGGATCAGCTCCGACCAGTTGACGGACTCCAGATCCGTATATTCCGTGATCCATTCCATCAATTCCGGGTGCTTGTTCAGATACTCCTGCACATCCTCCAGCACACGCTTAAAGAAATCAGGAAGCGAATCAATGAGCATTTCCACCGTCTCCACCAACTGGGGAAGCAGCAGATAAAACACCCCATACAGCACCAGGACTACTGCAAGCAGAGTCAGTGCCAGCGCAAGGCCACGGCGCAGTCCGGGATTTTTCACCCCACAGAGCCACCGCTCAAT
>CAZJCA010000134.1:0-1750 GCA_964544505.1 uncultured Oscillospiraceae bacterium | reverse complement strand
CTGCCCCAACTGCGGCGAGACTCTCGACTTCTCCTTCGACGACGAGGACGAGGAGTAATTTTCCCATATCCCAACAGCAGCCGTGACCAATTTGGTCACGGCTGCTGTTAACGCCAATCAGGTCGAAAGCCGCCCCCCGATCAGCAGGGGGGGCGGCTTTCTTGTACTATGAGGAGGAAGATTTGGAAGATTTATTTCTGTGCGCTGCCGATTCTTTCAGCACGCTTCTTTTCGGAACGGTCAACGATCACGGTGCCTACCAGATCGCCCAGGCAGTTCATGGTGGTATATACCACATCGATCAGGGTGAAGATACCGGAAACCAGTGCCACAACTTCCAGCGGCAGGCCGAAGGCATCCACAACGATGGCAATGGAAACAATACCGCCGCCAGGTACACCACCGGCACCGGTGGTCAGGATCAGGCTGATCAGAATCACACGCAGGAGGGTTGCCAGGCTCGTATCTGCACCGGCACACTGAGCAGCAAACAGGAAGGTAATCGCCAGCATGATGCCGTTACCGTCTTTGTTGATCTGAGAACCCAGAGGAATGGTGAAGCCGGAGACTTTACGGGAAACATCCAGATCATCTGCACATTGCAGGTTAACAGGCACGCAGGCCAGAGATGAGCTGGTGCTCAAAGTCGTCACCATCAAAGGCAGTGCCTTCTTCAGGAAATACAGGGGCTTCATACCTGTGAAGACGAACAGCAGAACCAGATATACACAGGTGTGAATCAAAACAGCACTGTAAGATGCACCCAGATACTTTGCCAGGAAGCCGAACAGCTCCGCACCGTAAGTACCGACCGTGCAAGCCATCAGCACGCAAATGCCGATAGGTGCATAGCCCATGATGATGCCAACCAGCTTGTTGAACAGCGCAGCCAGTGCATTCACGCCTCTGGCCAGAGGCTCTTTCTGCTCTGCGGGCATAAACAGGATCGCCACGCCAACAAAGGCACTGAAAACAACGATCTGGTCAAAGCTGCCATTTGACAAAGATGCAAAAATATTAGAAGGAATGAGGTTGACCAGTGTCTCGCCAATGGAAGGGATAGTCTGAACAGCACCGTCATAACTGCCGGAAAGCTGGAATCCCACGCCGGGCTTAAACAGGAAGCCAACACACAGGCCCAGAACAATGGCCACTGCAGTAGTAGCAAAGTAGTAAACCACGATCTTGCCACCCACACGGCCAAAGCTCTTCGGGTCGTCCAGAGATGCAATACCGGAGATCAGGTTCACCACCACCAGAGGCAAAGCTGCCATCTTCAGCAGATTCAGGAAAACCGTACCAAAGGGTTTAAGAACCGTGATGCTCTCTCCGAAGACAATACCAAGCAAAACGCCCAGTACCATTGCCACCATCAGTTTCGTCAGGAGGGGGATTTTTTTGTACTTCTGCCATAGACTCATATAATTACCTCTTTCTTTTTATTTTGCAAGCTCTGCCACTTCAAGCAAAGCTTTAACAACAATATCCATCTGCTCTTTTGTATTGTAGAAATCCAAGCCAAAGCGAATGTAGCCACCCCGCATGGTGCCGTGAATGTGGTAGCCCTTCAGGATATTGATCACTTCCTGATCTTTCTCCTTGGGGTAATAGATGCAGATAATACCGGACCAGTACTTGGGGTCATCCGGCTGTACCACATGCAGCGGCAGGCCCTGCAATTTCTCCCGCAGATATCGCTCCAGCTCCAGCGTGTGGGCTTCGATATTTTCAAGTCCAAGCTCCAACAGCA
>CAZJCA010000133.1:0-1767 GCA_964544505.1 uncultured Oscillospiraceae bacterium | reverse complement strand
ATTTGAAAAAGTAGAGCGGGATACCGCTCTGCTTTTTTATAGCGGTATGGCAGAAGCGTGTGACTACATATGTCTTATAATATGTGAATCACGTGCGATTAAACTTGTAAGTGCAAACACATAATAACACACGAATGGCTGTTCTGCAAGTAAAAAATCATTCTATTAAGCTTTTTGTGAATTTGACGAATCTAGTCACAAAATAAGGAGATAATCCGGTACGCCATAGTCAAGTATAACAATAAAGCCTCCAGGGAAGAGAAATACTTCGGGTTGAGCATAAAGTGAAGGACTTCAAATGAAGTATTATGTAAACATGACACGCCGATAATAAGATTGCTGGAAATCCCATCAATAATGGGCTGAAGAATTATCATTAATCATCCAAAATTCGACATGATTCCACTTTTAACTGTGCTATGATAAAAGAAATGATAAAAAGTGGGTGGTTATTATGCTGGGAAATCGGATTGCCTTCTTGCGACACAATAATGGATTGACTCAGGCAAAGCTAGCTAGGGATTTAAACATCAGTCCTAGTGCGCTAGGCATGTATGAACAAGGGCGGCGGAGTCCACCCAATGATATTTTGGTGGCCCTGGCGCATCGGTTTCGGGTTTCTACGGACTACTTACTGACAGGAAATGTTTGTGAACAAGAAGATTACCAGTTGTTGGTAAGGCTACTGCAGGAGAATCGCATCAAATCTGTTATCCCTGTGATGTTCCTAAAAGAACAGGGAACTATAGTTTTACAAGTGGATTTAGAAAAAAAGGCGTAGAACATTTTTAACCATTTTAGATGGATACTAAAGTTATGCTGACCGAATTCAATGGAGCCGACCGGGTGTATATCGCCTGCGGCTATACTGACCTGCGCCGCGAAATCGACGGATTGGCCGCCATGGTCCAGCAGCAGTTTAACCTGGATCCGTTCACCAATACACTGTTCCTTTTCTGTGGCAGACGCCGGGACAGGATAAAAGCATTGTACTGGGAGGGCAACGGATTTGTTCTGCTGTACAAACGGCTGGAGTCCGGCAGCTTCCATTGGCCCCGGAAGGAAAGTGAAGCCAGAAGCCTGACACTGCAACAATACCGCTGGCTCATGGAAGCACTGCGCCTTGCCCAGCACAAGCGGTTTGGATCATCTTCCGAGAAGCGCGAAGAAAAATTTATGGAACAGCTGAGCTTTCTGTTCAACGAGGCAGAGGTGTTCTCTGTAGCAGAAAAGGAAGAAGCAGAGAATGTTAACGTTGTAGCGGCACAAGAAGCACGAATACGCCCTGGACTCCATCCCGGAAGAGATTCCCACTGAGCGCATAATTGATATCCGATAATCATGGGTGCAGACAAAGGTGTAATACGAACAGAACTCAAGCGAAAGAAATCCCTATCAGCCTGGACGTTCTTGATATTCACTGTACTTTTATGTCTGTACAGTTATTTCAGCGGCATTCCTGAGTCGAAACACCAACCGCTCGTCTGCATACACGGTCACACGTTCCACTGTTGCATTCCACAGAGCCTCGGAGAACTGGATTTGTAATAAATCCAACTCCCCCAGCGCAAACAGGCAGCCGCTTATGGCATCGGCCTGGATTTCTCTCTGCTTCTTTTCTTGTTGCAAGGCATCGTATTGGGACTGTAAGGCTTCGTATCTCGCAGCCAAAGAATCATATTGCTCCGTATATGCCGTCTGGGACTGCTCCTGGGCGGCATTTTCTGCTATTTGCCTGCGTATCATTTCTGCAATGATGTTCAATTC
>CAZJCA010000132.1:0-1887 GCA_964544505.1 uncultured Oscillospiraceae bacterium | reverse complement strand
CCGAACATCGGCCCTTGCCATTTTGAGACCGATGTCGATGTGCCGGATGCCATGATCGCTGCATTAGGGGAGGAAGCCCGGGCATTTATTTGGAAAAAGGGCGAAAAATACCATCTGGATCTGAAAAAGATCAATGGGCTGTTTCTGCGCCGGGCAGGAGTGCGTCAAATCCAGATCAGCGAAGATTGCACCTACTGCAAGCATGATGTGTTCTGGTCTCACCGCTACACCGCCGGCAGCCGGGGCAGCCAGGGGGCAGTTATTTGCTGCAAAGGAGGGATCGGGTGAAACGGATCATTGGAATACTTCTGTTGGGGGCCATGCTTTTGACTGGTTGTACCCAAAGCAGTGGCTATGAGCCCTCCGGCGATGGCCTTTCCGGGGATCTGGTGGCGCAGCCCACCAACGGGCAACAGGAGCAGGAACAGCAGTTTTCGCTGGTATATAACCCCCTCAAATCCCTGAATCCCTATTCCTGCGCCGATTTTACCAACCGGGCGCTGTTCAGCCTGCTGTATCAGTCGCTGTTCGTGGTGGATAAGGATTACAATGTAGAACCCCAGCTGTGCAAAAGTTACACAGTCTCTCAGGATAAGAAGACCTATGTGTTTTATTTGGAGCAGGCCACTTTTTCCGACGGTACGGAACTGACGGTGGGGGATGTGATGGTCAGCCTGGAAGCTGCCCGTACCAGCCCTGTTTACAGTGGGCGCCTGGGAAATGTGGACAGCATTTCCACCACCGCTGACGATGGCTTGCAGGTGGTGCTGAAAACCGCCTATGATAATTTCCCTCTGCTTTTGAATATTCCCATTGTGATGGCAAGCCAGGTGGAGCTGGATGCGCCCGACGGCACCGGCCCTTACAGTCTGGAAAACACCACCGCAGGGTACCAGCTGCGCCTGCGGCAGGATTGGTGGTGCAAGGCGGAACTGGCAGTCCATGCGCAGGAGATCCCTCTGGTGACCGCACAGACTGCCAAGCAGATCCGGGACGAGTTTGAGCTGGGGGATGTGGGCATCGTCTGTGCCAATCCGGGGGCAGACAGCTATGTGGATTTTCGCAGCAACTACAACCTGTGGGACTGTGAAAACGGCGTTTTCCTCTATCTGGGATGTCGGGAGAAAAGCCAGGTGTTCAGCAACGAAGCAGTTCGTCAGGCACTGACCCATGCGATCGACCGCAGCAGTCTGGTCAAGGATTATTATCGTACCTTTGCGCTGGCTGCTACATTGCCTGCTTCGCCCAATTCTCCCTATTGTAACGATGCGTTGGCAGCGCAGTACGGCTATGATGCAGAAAAATTCAAGGCGGTACTGATCCAGGAGGGCTTGGAAGAAAGTTCTATCGTGCTTCTGGTGAACAAGGAAGACAGCCGCCGGGTGAAGGTGGCTCAGGCCATTGCTGCCATGCTGGAAGAATGCAGCTTGAAGGTGACCGTGAAATCTGTGAGTGGAGATGCTTACATCAGCGCTCTGAAATACGGCAGCTTTGATCTGCATCTGGGGCAGACCATGCTCTCGCCCAATATGGATCTGTCGGCCTTCTATGATAAAAACGGCACGCTGAGCTACGGCGGCATGGGCAACACCAGCATCGCTGCTCTTTGCAAGGATGCGTTGGCAAACGCCGGAAACTATGATCGACTGCATCAGGCAGTGATGGAAGATGCGGTGCTGTGCCCGGTGGCGTTTTTAAGCTATGCGGTGTATGTCAAATCCGGTCTGGTGGAAAATTTAGCCCCTGCCCGGGACTGTATTTTCTATTATTCTCTGGGAAAAACCATGGAAGATGCCCAAATAAAGGAATAAGAAAAGCCGCCCAAGAGGGCGGCTTGAGACTGTCAAAAAACTGTCGTTTTTTCGCCGGTGAATGACTTGCCTCTCC
>CAZJCA010000131.1:0-1942 GCA_964544505.1 uncultured Oscillospiraceae bacterium | reverse complement strand
CGCAATTCCCTTGCAGACCTGAGAGCACATTCCATGCAATCATGGAAAGGATACGCATATCGGTTCCGATATTTCCCGGTGCTCCGGCTCTAACATCTGCCGGAACAACAGGCGCAGCATCCTGCAAATAGTTCGGAGCCTGCAATAGTCCTTCTGCGGTAGCATAGAAGAAACCGCCAAGCTTGATCTTATTGTCTTGGGTCAAATAAACATCGTCCATATCAAGGTATCGAAGTACCGGGGATATGGGCGTTTTGTTTATATCCCGTAGGATATGAGTCAGACGCAAAAACACATCAAGGGCAGTCAGTGCATTGCAGTCCTCGTGGAAAAGAGAACAGCTCAGTGGTGTTACCGGTTCTTCTGGAATGCAGTAAATGCAGATAACTCCATTTTCTTCTTGCTTTTGGAAAGTATGGTCATAAGCAAGGATGCTTTGCACCTGTTCTTCTTTTAGATACTCTGAAATTGCGATATTTCTTTCTACCATAGCAGAAAGAGTTTGATAGTAGGGAAGCCGTTCTCCTGGGGTTAGCTGATATGCACCCAGTAGGGCGGCTTCTCTCTGTTTGGAATACGGAAAACGGTATCTTATGACCATGTTTTCTTCTTCCATATAGGCGGCTGCATATTTTGTGCGCCACAAAATAGTGGTCGATGTGTCCAATTATGTCACTCCATTTCAGTAAGCAATGGTGTTTCAGTTTCTTTGTTGCACAAGTATTTTTATGTTTGTTTTTTGCCATCTTTAGAAATATGGAATAGTACCAGAAATACTCTGCTGTGCAATATTATGCTAAGCAAAAATCGGAAAAAAATCAAGAGGTATTTTAAATAGAAGGCAAATTAAACGCCAAAGCAACAACACCTAAAACGGCTTAAAACAAAATAAAAATAGCTAAAACAGATGGTTGTTGAAACATTATTGTTTTTTTGAACAAAAACAGCAAGATAGCGAAGTATTAAAAGTATCAAAAAGTACGGCTTAGTGCCAAAAGTTCCCAAAGAGGCGAAAAAGTCCTTGATTTTATAACGCAATTTGCCTATGATAAAAACACGCAATGGGCAAAAGTATGTCGCAAATAAAGGATTCGGCTCTTTTGCAAAGTGCAATTTTGATTGCTGATGCGGAGATGTGTTCTCAGAGGGGGAACCAGCTGTTAAGTGCAGCGACCATGTTTTGTGGATGAAATCCTCTGTGCTTCATATCCTCGTTGGCGATAGTCCCTGTTTTACAACAGGAGCTGCACTACTCGGCCCTATGGGTGGTGCTGCCGGTGTTGGGTCAAGAGGGGATCAGGCTAATTAAATATTGGCTCATGTAATTGACCTTTTGATAACCGGCAGTATCGGCATTTGTTAGAAGGTTTCCCGGAGCAACGATAAAGGTTGTTTGTATGGGATAGCTTTCTGACACGATAGTGCGGGAAATGACCTTGGTGGGATCTGTAACCATCAGCAGCGTTGCGCTGAGATCCGTATACGGGGAGCGCATCTACGAGAGTGCGCCGTGACCCATTGATATGGAAAGCGCACCAATAGCTACCGTAGGCTGGGGCGAAGGTGCCGAGCGCTTTTGAGCGACTGCTGAAACGGCGATAAGTACCCACCGTAGAAAGGCAAAATCTTGAAAAATATATGGGGCAATGGATCTGACACCTTCATGTCAGCGGTTCGAGGCCGCAAGCCCTACGGAAACAATGGTGGTTTCCACTTGCTGTAAAAGCACGAAAGCAATGGCAGATTGGGTGTATCTGCCATTGCGAATGGTATCAAACGGGTTTACCTGTTGATATAAAAATTATTATAGGAGGACAAGCCAATGAACAAACTGATCGTTAAGGCACAGAATGCTGTTGCCAACAAGAAGGCTGAGATGTATGTCTCCAAGGTCGTTTGGATCCTGGCAACCATCGTCGTCGGCATGCTGCTGATGGGTATC
>CAZJCA010000130.1:0-1988 GCA_964544505.1 uncultured Oscillospiraceae bacterium | reverse complement strand
GACGCTCGGGGGTGACCACGCAGCAGTGGGCAGGAGCGAAGCTCTGGCACAGGATACAGGTGTAGTAACGGTCAACAGCCTCGTCGGTCATGGAAGCCAGACGGTCGTCACGCTGGTTGTAACGGGGCATTGCGATCTCATCACGGAACTTACCGGCCTCGGCAGCATCGGTGATCAGAGTGACCTGACACTTATCAACGACAGCATCGAACTCGTTCATGATCATGACATACAGCACTTCGGCGAAGTCCTTCAGCCGCAGGCCTGCTTCATAAGCAGCATTAGAAATACGCACACGAACCTGGTTACGCTGACCGGTGTGCATGACACCTTCCATATAGTTGAACCAGGCGTGGAATTTACGCTCGATAACAGACTCGAAGTCCACCTGCATCTTCTTACCGGCAACTTCCACATAGGTTGCCAGAGCCAGTTCCTTGGCCTCATCCAGATCAGGACCCACGATGGTGATCTTATGATCCTCCACCTCGTTCAGTTCCCGCATCACTACCAGCTCAGCGGTGGGATTCTTACCGGAGAAGCATTCGTTGTGCATATCGGCCTTACGGATGATCTCGCCTTCAAAAGCGGCGGCAAAAGCCACGGGGATAGGCAGTTCGGTGGTCTTGATCTTGATATCACGCAGCTCCAGAGACTTCTTCACCGTCTCGTTGTGATCCAGGACGGATTCCAAAGCACCGGGCACCTGATTTTCGCCCAGATCGATGTCCACCACCACGGGGAAGCCCAGCGCAATAGCACCGGCACCGGCAGAAACCTCCACAGGGCCGATGGCACCGAAGGTGTTGACAAAGGCAGGAACACGGTTCTTGGTGTACTCCAGCAGGCCAGCCAGATCGCCGGGCTGAATGTTACCGAAGATCAGTGCTGCACGCACTGCAACGGTGACCACATGGATGACGGAAGTCACATCATGACCCAGAGGGATGACACGCAGTTCCAGACCCATCTTCACGCCGCCCTCAGCGCACTGCTCGATGCAATCGCCGATCAGGAAGGTCATAATACCCTTGCTCTGATAATCCTTGACCACCTTCACCACATCGGCAGCGTTGTCAGCCTTGCCCAGAACCACAGCCACACCGGGGATATCGCCGGTGACCAGCGGAACGCCCAGAGAACGGATGATGGGGTCAGGCACAAAGCCGATACCGGACTCGTTTTCATAGGGGTTGCCGCCCTCCACATATTTCAGGCCTTCAATGATCTCAGCGCCCACAGCAGTGGCAAGGCCGGCATTCAGAGCCTGACCCAGATCCTCCTGATTGGTGATGAGGCTCTTGAGAACGCCCACGCAAGCAGTCAGGTCGCCCAGAGTCTTGACCTTTACGCCGGTAGCAGCGTAGATGGTTGGGAAAAAGTAAGCAGTGTCGGGGAAGGCGATGGCCTTGTCAGCACCGTACTTGGCGATGGCATCGTGAACAGCGCCTTCGGTCAGGCCTGCCACAGCATTGCTGCCGCCATAGATCAGATCGGTTAATACACTCATGTAAATTCCTCCCTAAAAATAATTTTAAGTCAGTTTATATAGAGCCTTTCGGCTGGATATTCAAAGTCATATTACCCTGTAAAGGGCAAAATGGCCGGGAGGGAGACTTCCCTCCCAGCCATTGAATGCCAGGGAAATATCAGTTCTTACAGATCCAGATAGCTGTCGGAGTACAGCACATGGTTCTTGAAGATGTCACAGGACTTGATGGTCTCCATCAGGCGCAGGTCGTTGGGGTTAACGATAGCAGAGGTCAGACCCTGCATCATAGCCATAGCAACCAGAGCGGAGTCCATGATGGGACGGACGTTCTTGGGTGCGCCGTTGGAGTTGTTGGACAGACCGCCGGTGGACTTCAGGCCCTTGTCGGCGAACATCTTGATGGCTTCCAGAACTTCCATCTGCTTGTCCTGCATGCCCTTAACAACCAGGAACAGGGGGTCGAACCACAGGTCGTCGGAGGACATACCCAGGCTCA
>CAZJCA010000129.1:0-2021 GCA_964544505.1 uncultured Oscillospiraceae bacterium | reverse complement strand
ACCCCTTCTACGACGAATTTGATCAGAAAACGGAGCTGATGCTCCTCAAGAAGCAAGTCTCCGTGAAAGTCGTAGACTTCTGTTTGCAGCCGGATTGCGACGGCTCTATCCGCTACGGTGCCTGCAAGAAGCTGCTGGAGATCATCGGAGACTACTCCAATAACAACAACTACGGCTACGCTCACCGTCCTGTCAGGTTTGCAGACTTCACCGCCCTGCTCAAAGAGTGTGTGGAGCATAAATGCGATCTGGTTTGGTTCTAAATCACAATTCACCCATTTGGAGGATAATTATATGGAATTACAGAAGCGTACATCTACCCGGCCCATGGAAGTGGTGCTTGTCGCCAACGAAAAAGGCGGCGTTGGTAAAACCACCACCAGCCTGTGTCTGGCGAACTGCCTGACGGCAATGGGCTATCAGGTGTGTATCCTTGACCTTGACCCCTCTGCGAACCTGTCTTGCGCTGCCCTGCCGGAAAACCCGGCTCTGTCCCTGTACGATGTTTTTGACAAGCGCATTCCCCTGTCGGAGATCCTTGTAAAGACCCCCTTCGGCTATGTGGCTCCTTCTATCAAGGATGTGCCTGACCTTGGTGGAGACCTGTCCGCCCCAGTAGAAAGCAAGAGCCTTACCCAGATCGCCAACCGCTGGCTGAGTGTCCGGGGTGCTGAGTATATGCTGACCGCCCTGCTTCGTAATGACAAGCGGTTCAACCCCAGCGAGTATTTCGATTTCGTTATTATCGACTCCGCCCCTTCCGACAACATCCTTATCACCAACGCAATCATTGCTGCAGATGCAGTTATCGTACCCTGTGAGTTGGCTGCTGCTTCTATCAATGGTCTGCAAATGTTCCTTGGCTCTATCGCCAATACCCACCAGTATTATAAGACCAATGTAGGCTTTGACGGTATGCTTATGGTCAAGTATTCGGAAAAGGCCGGCTCCGACCGAAACATGGCAAAGATCATCGACGAGCTGTGCGAAGCCTATGACATCCGGCGGTATGATACCAAGATCCGCCACTCCGATACCATGAGAACCGCCATGGATAACTGCCGTCCCATTCTGGACTATCTCAATGTCGGAAACGCCGCCACAGACAGCATCAACATGGCTCTGGAATTCCTGCAAAAGCGGGATTTGAAGCCTTTGACGACTTCCCCCTACATCGTAGAGGAAAACGGACGGCTGGTTTATAAGCGTCCCTCAAAGGCACAGACCTGATGGAGGAGCGTATGTTCAAAATACTCTTTTTCGGGTTTTGTATCACGATGATCTTAATGGCAATAGGTCATGTCCTGTCTATTGGAGAAAAGGTTCGGGAGAAAACCTTCATCTACTACACAAAAAAGCTCCAAAAAGCGGCTTCCCAGAACGATCAGCGGTCTTCCTATACGATGCTGCGGATCCTCAAAAAGATGTTACGGCATACTTATCTTGCAGTAGAAATAGAAACCATCTTCTTTGAGAAGCATCGTCCCATGGGTTGCTCTACATCGGATGAACAGTATCAACTATATGCTACTGTTTGGAAATTGACAGAAAACCGGCAGCTGTTTACCCCAAAGGAACTAAAGAGAATTGACAAAATCAATAAAATAGCTGACCTTTCTGCACAGGAAAAGAAGGTGAAGTAACGATGTTCCATAGTTACAAGCAGCTTATTGACAAGCTATTTTCGTCTGTTTTCAGTGGAGCCACAGAATGTCTCAGCTTTAAGGATTATTTGTCTGTTATCGGAGCATCCCTATTGCTCATTCTGGCTCTGCTCGGCACACTCGCCCTCTTTGGCGGTGCCTTCGCCGGACCGTTCTTCGCTTACAGAAAAACAATGGTCGGCCCCAAAAAGCTCATGGCAGAATTTGATCACAACATGAATTTGGAAAGCTACGATAAAATCCGGCACACTCTTGTCATCCGCAACATTCTGTTCTGGAGCATTTTCGTATTTATTTATCTACCCATCGCAATTCCCACAGTGCTGTATATTATCAGCCTGATCGGGAGCTTGTTTG
>CAZJCA010000128.1:0-2046 GCA_964544505.1 uncultured Oscillospiraceae bacterium | reverse complement strand
CCTTGATGACCTCGTCATTGATGATGCAGGAGTCGGAGAACTCCATGCCGCCGTGGAGCACACGGTGACCGACAGCATCGATCTCGTCAACGGACTTAATAACGCCGTACTCGGGATCAACCAGAATATTCAGAACAGCCTCGATGGCCTCGGAGTGAGTGGGCATGGGGATCTCCTTGACCACCTTGTTGTCGCCAACCTTATGGGTCAGGCGACCGTCGATATAAATACGCTCGCACAGGCCCTTCGCGGACACATCGCCGGTTTCGGGGTTCATGAGCTGATACTTCAGAGAAGAGCTACCAGCGTTGATAACCAGTACATTCATTTGTAATGAATCCTCCTAAAATAATTGTTTCATTTTTTGCCTTTGTGTGGTAGTATATCCATAACAAGTTTATTGTACATTATTTCTTAGAATTTCTCAACCCCTTTTTCCACATTTTTTCAGAAAGGAGGGCTAATTTTGCATATTACAGGAATTATCTGTGAATACAATCCCCTGCATCTGGGACACCAAAAGCAACTGTCTTTCGTCCGCAGTCAAATTGGAGATGACGGTGCCATCGTTTGCCTGATGAGTGGTAACTTCGTGCAGCGAGGCTACCCTGCCATCTTTGACAAAATGGTACGGGCGCAAGCTGCTGTAGAGTGCGGCGCTGATCTGGTTCTGGAACTGCCCATCACCTATGCCCTGTCCTCGGCAGAGGGTTTTGCCGCCGGCGGCGTGCGCATCCTTAGCCAATTGTGCGACAGCTTATGCTTTGGTGCGGAAACCGACGACCAGCAGGCGCTTATGCGCACCGCTCAAACCCTCCTGTCCCCGGACTTCTCCCCGGCTTTGCGTCAACAGCTGGATCTGGGGCTATCTTTTCCTGCTGCCCGACAGTCCGCATTGGCCGAAATGGGTCTGGATGGAACACTTTTGCAGACGCCCAACAATATTTTGGCTGTGGAATACTGCAAGGCTATTCTTGCCCAGAATTCTGCCATGATCCCCATGCCTATTGTGCGTCAGGGAAGCTATCATGATACGGAAGTGGATAAAAACAATCCTTCCGCCACTTCCCTGCGGCTACGGATGGAAAAAGGCGAAAATTGGCTCAGCTTTGTGCCCGAAAGGGCACAGCCAACGGTTGCGGACGCAACCCGCTATTGCCTGAAAAGCGGTGAAAAAGCCATGCTTTACCGCCTTCGCACCATGACAGACGAAGAATTTGAAGCGCTCCCCTACGGCAGTGAAGGCCTGTGGCGAAAGTTCATGCACGCCTGCCGCAAAGAACCAACTTTGGAAGAGATCCTCTCCGCCACCAAGTCCAAGCGATACACCAGAAGCCGCTTAGATCGGATGGCCATGTGTGCATTTCTTGGCATCACTGCTGATGATCTTATGCAAAAGCCACCTTACACCCGGGTGCTGGCCTTTACGGATAAAGGTCGTCAGGTGCTGAAAAACGCAAAAAGCCAAGGCGTGTTTATCAACGCCGGACAGCGTGTTGACCACCCCTACTGGGATCTGGAAGCCCGTTCCACCGACCTGCACGCCCTGTTTGCCACCAACTCCTTGGACCCTCCCGGCGGAGAAAGCCGGTATCGGGTAATTTATAAAAAATAAACACAAGGAGTTTCTATGCCTCGATTAAAAATGAAATATTGCCTGGTCGCCTTTTTTTCAGCGGCATTCCAGGCATTCGGTATGTACAACATCCACGCCCTCTCCGGCGTGACGGAGGGCGGCATTTTCGGATTGATTTTGCTGCTGGATCACTGGCTGAGCCTGTCTCCTGCCATTTCCAGCGTCATCCTTAACGGCGCTTGCTACATCTTGGGCTGGCGAACATTGGGTAAAGAGTTCATCGGCTATTCTGTGGTGGCTACCGCCGGATATTCCATCTGCTACGCCATCTGCGAGCGATTTCCGCCTCTGTGGCCAGGCATTGCAAATTTGCCGTTGCTGGCATCCATTATCGGTGCGCTGTTCATCGGCATCGGCGCAGGCCTTTGTGTCCGGGTGGGCGGTGCCACCTCCGGCGACGATGCGCTGGC
>CAZJCA010000127.1:0-2076 GCA_964544505.1 uncultured Oscillospiraceae bacterium | reverse complement strand
CGCCGGTTTCGTAGTAGTGCATATCGCTGCCGCAAATGCCCACATATTCCAGCTTCACCAGCACTTCGTTGTCCCTGGGGGTGGGGATGGGACGGCGGGTGTATCCCATTTTTCCGATACCTTCCATAATGGCTACCTTCATGTCTGCGTTCATAATGCTACCTCCTGAAAGTTACTTTTATAAAGTGTTTTATTAAGTAGCTATATTAAAGCACACCGACACCGCAAATGTCAATAGGGAAAGTGAATTTCGGCGGAACAGCTAATTTAGAGCCCTCGTTTTTATGCAAAAAAGCGGGCAGCCGCCATTGGCAGCTGCCCACATGGTTTAAATTGTAGCCAGAAAATGCTCCACTTGCAGCAGCGCCGCCCCCACCGCTGCCGCTTCCAGGCGGAAAGAGCAGGGCTTTCGATAGCCGGAGTCCGGCTGGAAGGTGTTGCGCTGCCGAAGCGCGTCACCAAGCGCACCGCCGAACTCCTCCAAAAACGGCCCCACATAGCCGCCTGCAATGATATCGCAGTCAAAGGCCATCCGCAGATTGTTGACCAGCACAGCCAAATACCCCAGGTATTCTTCCCAAATATCCATGACTTTGGCATCCTTCTCCCGGAGACGTTCAAAAAATTGCGCCAGGTTGCCATCGGTGTGGGAGGACAGAACTTTTGCCGAAAGATAGGCATCGGCGCAGCCCACCTTGCCGCAGTAGCACTTTCGCCCGTTTGGAACCAAGGTCATGTGACCAAACTCTCCTGAGCGCAGGTTGGCACCGGTGTAAAGCTTTCCGGAGGAGATGATGGCACCACCCACGGTGTTGCTCAGGGATAAATACACCAGATTCTCCGTAGCCGGTTTCTTCCAAAGCTCCGCAAGGCCGCCGGCATTGGCATCATTGAGAAATACGCAGGGGTAAGGGATATTCCGGCTGAACAATTCGGTCTTCACATCATAAATGTTCAGCGCATGGGAATAAAGCAGACGATCCCCCGTGTCACTGACGATGCCGGGTAGGGAAATGCCCACACCCAGCAGTTTTTCTCCCTCTTCTTCCTGGAGAAACTGAGAAAGCAGCTCTCCCAAACCATCCAGGTAATCATCTGCCAGGGAAAATACCCGCTTTTGCCGGGTGTAGCGCAGTATCTGGCCGGAAAGATCCACCAGTACCAGGCCCACATGGTTCTGAGTGATGTCCAGCCCAGCAGCCAGACGGGCATCCAGCACCGGGGCATAGGCCTTGGCCTTTCGTCCCCCGGTGGATTCGTAGGAGCCCACCTCCTGCACCAGTCCCAGGGCGGAAAGCTCCTTCACATTTTGCAGCACCGTGGGCCAGCTGAGATTCAGCTTTTGGGCCAGCTCGGGCTGAGAGATCTTCTCGCATTGCAGCAGACACCGCAGGGTGTTGCTCCGGTTTCTACGCTTCACATCCATATTGTTGGCAGGCTCCGTACGCATACTATTCCATTCCTTTCCTGCTTTTATAAAGAGTTTATCTTTATGCTACACCAGGAATGAAAAAAAAGCAAGTGCCATTTTCGGCACATCTTTTGTCCCGGCACGGCAGTTTTGTGGTTCGCTTTTTTCAGAAACCCATTGACTTTATCGGAGAAAAGCATATAATAAAATTAACGTTTTAGAATGCTTGTTTTAGAACGGGTATTTTATTAAGAGGGACGACATTGGTATCGCCACGACAATAATGATGCAGTTCAAATGGCAAAAGGGGAAAAACGGAGTTGTTGGAACAAATTGACTCATCCATGATACCGGAAGATGTTTATGCGAAAATCGTCAATGGAGGAAATGAAAAGTGACCAAGTGGATGAACCGTTTGTTTCTGAGCGTACTGTGCATGATGCTACTTATGATTGCGTTCACCGCCCTTGGGGTTGCCGGGCTGAATTTCTTATGCCTTGCCATATTTGGCTACGAAAAGACATGGACACTGCCGGTGGCCCTGGGCTGCAACGCTCTGGTGCTGCTGTATCAAAGTATTTTCAGGTTGAGGAACAAATGAGATGAAGAACAACACTTTGGTTTTATACATACACGGCAAGGGTGGTACGGCAGAGGAAGCCGAG
>CAZJCA010000126.1:0-2120 GCA_964544505.1 uncultured Oscillospiraceae bacterium | reverse complement strand
ATCAAACACTTCGGCTTGACGAAAACACCGTGGCACTCGGAAGATGAAGTGCCATATTCCGATGTACATAGCACATTGGCAGCTCTCTGTGATAAGGGCTATCGCCTTGGTATCATCGCAAATCAGAATTTTGGAACGGCTGAACGCTTGGAGGCTTGGGGCTTACGGAAATTCTTTGAGGTGATTGCGGCATCCGCAGAAATCGGATACGCCAAACCGGACAAAGAGATTTTTGAAAAAGCATTTGCACTTGCAGGGTGTTGCGCCGAAGAAAGTGTGATGGTCGGTGATCGGTTGGACAACGATATTGTTCCTGCCGAAGCATTGGGAATGAAAACCGTTTGGATCAAGAATGGTCTTGCTCAATATCAGGACACATCACTTGGCGAGGGCTTTGCAGATTATCAAGTCAACAAGCTACCGGAACTGCTTTGTATTTTATAAAACAAGCAAGTGATAAGGTATTATTCCGAATAACAGAAATCGCAAGTGACCGATACAGGTCAAATTCCTGGTACACCGAATGCAGAACTTAAGATGATTTATAATTGAGAGGTAGCAATATGAAAGTAATGTTAACAAGCGCATTAGGCGGTTCCAGCAAAGTAAACGGCGTGCGAGTCCCCTCCGTTTTAATTCAGCGCAACGGCCTGTTGGACAATCTGAGAGCCATCTGGACACCGAACGCAAAGGTACTGATCATCTGTGCCGATCCCAATGATCACAAAAAGAATGACGAGGTTTGTTCCTGTCTTGAAAAGTCCCTTCCCATGAGCGGCCTTTCGATTTCCGGCATTGACAAGTGCGATGGCAGAAACGGTGGTGCAGTGGATACTTTGGAAAGCATGGATGTGCTGATCCTGCCGGGCGGTCATGTGCCGACACAAAACCGTTTTCTGAACCAGCTTCGGTTAAAGGAGCGGTTGCAGGGTTACCATGGAATTGTTGTTGCGTGGAGTGCAGGTTCCATGAATTGTGCCGGCACCGTCTATGCTGGCCCGGAGTTTGAGGGCGAAGCCATCGATCCATCCTATCAGCGGTGGCTCCCGGGGCTGGGGCTGACAGATATCAACATCTTTCCCCACTTTCAGAAGCTGAAAGACGACTATCTGGACGGTATGCGTCTAATCGAGGACATTACCTATGCAGACAGTGTCGGGCATGCGTTTCTTGCCTTGAATGACGGAAGCTATATTCTGATTGAGGACGGAAAGACCACGCTGTATGGGGAAGCATATATGATCAAAGACCGTCAGCAGTGGAAGATTTGCAATGATGGAGAATCCATCATCTTATCTGAAAAACGATGAACATTTGAAAAGACGATCGATATTGATTTGAGAAATACAGTCAAACGATCAAGAGCACATTTAACAAGCCCCGGAGAACCAGGATTTCACTGGCTCTCCGGGGCTGTTTTTTCATTACAGGCTGATTTGCTCGATCAACGCCAGTTCATCGGTGGTAAACTTTGTATTTTCTGCGGCCTTGATATTATCCAGCACCTGTTCCGGTTTGGATGCGCCAGCCAAAACGCTGGTGACGATGCCATCCCGCAAGATCCAGCTCAGCGCCATCTGTGCCAAGGTCTGACCACGCTGAGCAGCCAAATCGTTTAGCTGGCGGATCTGGTTCAGTCGCTGCTCGGTCAGCGCATTTTCCTTCAGGAATCGGCCATCGGTCATTACCCGGCTGTCAGCGGGGATGCCCTTTAAGTAGCGGTCGGTCAGCAGCCCCTGTGCCAGAGGCGAGAAAGCAATGATGCCCTTCCCCAGCTTGGCAGCGGTTTCTTTCAGGCCGTTGTTTTCAATGGTACGGTCAAAAATGGAATAGCGGTTCTGATTGATGACGAAAGGAACACGCATTTCCGTCAAAATTGCCGCAGCCTGTTCCAGCCGAGGGCCGTCATAATTGGAAAGGCCCACATACAGCGCCTTGCCGGACTGAACAGCCGTAGCCAGCGCACCCATGGTTTCTTCCAGAGGGGTGTCCGGGTCGGGACGGTGGTGATAGAAAATGTCCACATAGTCAAGCCCCATCCGCTTCAGGCTCTGATCCAGACTGCTCAGCAGCTGCTTCCGGCTTCCCCACTCACCATAAGGGCCGGGCCACATCCAGTA
>CAZJCA010000125.1:0-2147 GCA_964544505.1 uncultured Oscillospiraceae bacterium | reverse complement strand
CGTTGTACAGGTCGTTGCCCTCACGGGTACGCTCGCCGACGCCGGTGAACACGGAATAGCCATTGTGAGCAGTTGCGATGTTATAGATCAATTCCTGAATCAGAACGGTCTTACCAACGCCTGCACCGCCGAACAGACCGATCTTACCACCCTTGGCGTAGGGACAGATCAGGTCAATGACCTTAATACCGGTTTCCAGCAGTTCCGTAGCAGGCTGTTGCTCGTCGTATGCCGGGGCAGGACGGTGAATGGGCCACTTTTCAGCAGCTTCCGGGGGGCTTTTTTCATCGATAGGCTGGCCTAACAGATTAAATACACGACCCAAGCAACCATCGCCCACAGGTACGGAGATTGGAGCGCCGGTGTCAATGGCTTCAATGCCACGCTGCAAGCCGTCGGTAGAGCTCATGGCGATACAGCGCACCACATTGTCGCCAATGTGCTGAGCGACCTCAGCAACGATGGTACGATCGCCCACTTGCACTTCGATGGCAGCCAGCAGCTGGGGAAGTTTTCCATCAGGGAAGCGGATATCCAGAACCGGGCCCATAACCTGAACCACGGTTCCTGTATTTTTAGACATAGGATTCAACTCCTTGCTTATTTCTTAAGCACCGGCGACGATCTCGGTGATTTCCTGGGTAATAGCGGCCTGACGGGCCTGGTTGTACTTCAGGTTCAGTTCGCTGATCATATCGTCGGCGTTTTGCGTGGCGGAGTCCATGGCGGTGCGGCGTGCTGCCTGTTCGGCTGCACGACTTTCACACAGGACACCGTAGAGAATGCCGCCTACATATTCGGGGATAATGGTTTCAAAAACGGTAGTGCTGTCCGGCTCGTAAATGATATCGGAAGTTTCTCGGTGATCCACTTCCTGCCGCAGAAGGGGCAGCACCTGCAAAATGGATGGCTCTTGGGAAAGAACAGACACAAAATTGGTGTATCCGACCTGGATATCACTGTATTCGCCGCCGAGATATGCCTTACAAAGCTGCTTTGCGATTGTAAAGCAATGGGAAGCGGTGATTTCTTCTGTGGTCATTTCGGTGGTGGAGAAAAGGGAATACCCTTTGCTTTTAAAGAACTCCGTGGCTTTTTTGCCAATGGGCAACACCACGGCATCCTTGCCATCCATGGCAGCGGTGGCCATTTTCAGAATATTGCTGTTGTAACCGCCGGCAAGACCTCTGTCACCGGCTACCACCACAAACAGGGATTTTTTCCCCGGCTGACCCTTCAAATAAGGGGAGTCCAGGTCGCTGCTTGTATCGGCGATATTCTGCACGGTTTCATACAGGGTTTCAAAGTAGGGACGGGAGGTCAGCATCTGTGCCTGTGCCCGGCGCAGTTTCGAGGAGGCCACCATTTCCATGGCCTTGGTGATCTGCCGGGTGGACTTCATACTGCGGATGCGTGTCTTGATCTCTTTGGAGGATACACCTGCCATGTGCTTTTACCTCCTTCACACCTG
Source organism: uncultured Oscillospiraceae bacterium (assembly GCA_964544505.1). Taxonomy (GTDB): domain Bacteria; phylum Bacillota; class Clostridia; order Oscillospirales; family Oscillospiraceae; genus Faecousia. The sequence goes on along the minus strand of CAZJCA010000125.1, from coordinate 676 downwards.
CGTCTGGGGCAGCAGGGAAGTGATGGCTTCTTTCAAGCGCTCCTCAGCTTCCGGCTCCAATTTTCCGGTGGAACGGATGGACTCCAGCACATCAAAATAGCGGCTTTCCATAATGGTTTCCAGCTGCTGCTCAAAAGAGGGCACCTGTTCCACAGGAGTATTTGTCAGATAGCCCTTGGTGACGGCGTAGATGATGCACACCTGCTGGGCAACTTCCTTGGGGGCGTTGTTGCTCTGCTTCAATACGGCAACGATCCGTTCGCCCAAAGCAAGACGAGCCTTGGTGTCTGCATCCAGATCAGAGCCAAACTGGGCAAAGCTTTGCAGCTCCCGGTACTGGGAGTACAGCAGCTTCAAAGAACCGGCAACTTTTTTCATGGCCTTGATCTGAGCGTCGCCGCCCACACGGGACACGGAAATACCGGGGTTGACAGCAGGCATAATGCCAGCGTTATAAAGCTCTGTTTCCAGGAAAATCTGACCATCGGTGATGGAGATGACATTGGTGGGAATGTAGGCAGAGACATCGCCTGCCTGTGTCTCGATAATGGGCAAAGCGGTCAAACTACCGCCGCCCAGCTTATCGGACAGCTGTGCCGCCCGTTCCAGAAGACGGGAATGAAGGTAGAATACATCGCCGGGATAGGCCTCGCGCCCGGGGGAACGCTCCAGCAGC
>CAZJCA010000124.1:0-2287 GCA_964544505.1 uncultured Oscillospiraceae bacterium | reverse complement strand
ACATAGCATTCGGCAGTGCATCGGTTACGATGCCCTCAATCTCGATTACGTCGTCTTTTGCCAAGTTAGAAACCTCCCAGGTTGTGACTTTGCATATCCCGGCTGAACGCAGCCAGGTCTCTTCGTAATTCGCTGTTGAGCACTTTGTCGCCCAGCCGAAGCTTTTCGGCGACTCTGGTCTCAGAGCGAAGGACCTTTTGCGTATGCTTGCGCTTTTTACGCTTAGGTTTTTCCAGTGTGCGGTCTTTTCCGTTTACCAGGTACAGAAACTCCTGTTCCGTATTGATCACATAGAACAGTTGCCCCTCTTCCCGGCCGGCTGTGGCGATCACCACATCCGCAATGAAAACATCCGGTAGATCTGGAGCCATAGTTAAAGTCCTTCTGTGACGGTGAGTATTTCCGGCTCGCCGTCGGTGATGAGTACAGTATTTTCATAATGAGCACTGAGCTTTCCATCGGCAGTCACCGTTGTCCAGCCATCCTTCAGGACGCGGACATCATAGGTGCCTTCATTGACCATGGGTTCTACCGCAATGGTCATGCCGGGAAGAAGTCTCGGCCCACGACCCGGTGCGCCGTAATTGGGCACTTCCGGATCTTCGTGCAGATGTGCGCCAACGCCGTGACCTACGAAGGCACGCACAACTGAGAAACCGTTAGACTCCACATACGTCTGAATGGCGTGGGAGATGTCGGACACACGGTGTCCCGGAGTAGCAAAGCGGATGCCTTCAAAAAAGCTCTGCTTTGTTACGGCAATCAGCTTTTCAGCCTCGGCACCGATGGTGCCGCAGGGGAAAGTCGCTGCACAATCTCCATGGAACCCCTTATAGAAAGCGCCCACATCAACACTGACGATGTCCCCTTCTTTCAAGGCGTAGTTGCCAGGAATTCCGTGGATCACCGTGCCGTTGACGGATATACAGGCACTTGCGGGAAAGCCGTTATAATTCAGGAACGACGGTTTCGCGCCCTGAGATACGATAAAATCGTGAACAGCTTTGTCAATCTCTTTGGTGCGCACGCCGGGTCTTACCATTTCCCCTGCCAAAGCACGGGCTGCCGCGGTAATTCTACAAGCCTGGCGCATCGCCTCAATGTCATGTCCATTTTTAATTGTGATCATGCCTTGTCCCCTATTGCCACCAAAATATCACGATTGGTATCCATAATCGACTGATTTCCCTGCACCAGACGCAGTTTGCCCTGCTGGGCATAGTAGTCTTTCAGCAGTTCTGTCTTTTCGTGATAAAGCTTCAAGCGGTTACGAACCGTTTCAGGGGCATCATCGTCCCGAACGATCAACTTTTCACCGCAGTTATCACAGATACCCTCGGTTTTTGGGCGATTGTTTTCGATGTGGAAGCTGGCACCGCAGCTGGGGCAAACCCGGCGTCCGGTCATCCGCTTTTCGATCACATCATCGTCAATCTCAATAGAAATCACATAGTCAATGGCGATTCCGGCTGCATCCAGTGCCTTTGCCTGGGACAGGGTGCGAGGCACCCCGTCCAGGATAAAGCCGTTTTTGCAGTCATCCCGAGCAATTCTCTCGGCGACAAGCGCCATGATGGTCTTGTCGGGAACCAGTCTTCCACTGTCCATGATCTCGCGTACTTCACTGCCCAGAGCAGAGCCATTTTTCATGGCCTCTCGGAGCATATTCCCGGTAGATATGGCGGGGATGGAGAGTTTCTCACAGAGAAGCTCTGCTTGTGTCCCCTTGCCGGCGCCGGGAGCGCCCAGTAGGATCAGATTCATCCTGCCACCTCCCGGATTAATCCAGGAAACCCTTATAGTGACGCATCAGCATCTGTGCTTCCAGAGCCTTCACGGTCTCCAGTGCAACACTCACAAGAATGATGATGGAAGTACCGCCGATTGCAATGTTGCTTGCCAGCAGGTTACCACCCACCATAGGCAACAGAGCTACAACTGCCAGATACACAGCACCGAAAACAACCAGCTTGCCGATGACTTTCTTAATGAAGTCAGCGGTAGGCTTGCCGGGACGGAAGCCAGGAATGAAGCCGCCGTTGCCCTTCAGATTGTTGGAGATCTCCACAGGGTCATACTGAATGGTGGAGTAGAACCAGCTGAAGAAGAAGATCATCAGACCGTAGCACAGCATATAGAACCAGGAAGTAGTCTGGAACAGATGCAGATAAGCCCAGTTCTTAGTCCAGCCGAAGAACACGCAGACAGTTGCAGGCATGGTGCAAATAGAGGATGCGAAGATGATGGGCACACCACCGGACATGGCCACCTTGATGGGCATGCTGGT
>CAZJCA010000123.1:0-2417 GCA_964544505.1 uncultured Oscillospiraceae bacterium | reverse complement strand
TGGAAATACGGGTTCGAGTCCCGTAGGGATCACCATGGCATCAATATTTGGATCCGTAGCTCAGTTGGTAGAGCGATAGACTGAAAATCTATGCGTCGCTGGTTCGATCCCAGCCGGTTCCACCAAGACAGCTACACAGGTGTTGCACCTGCGTAGCTGTTTTTTGCATGGCGGCTTGGTGACCCTCGCAAAGAAAACATCTCCTGTTGTAGGGCTGAATGCCACTACAAAATAGGAGGCAAATTATGGATTTGCACGAATTGCAGGACTATCCGGATGCGACACGGATTGGTCGTGTGCTGCTGACAGAATCGGTATTTCCTCACCTTGAAGCGTTCTTGGAGAACGCCCTATACTGTGGTCGAGGGATGTCAACTATGAACAAGTATAAGACAGTCAAAGAGGTGTGTGCACTGACCGGGCTCACGCGGAAGCACCTGTATTACTTCCATCACGAAAAGGTCGTCCCCGCCGTGGCTTATGCGAATTACTCGGTAGAGGGGTATGACGGCTATAAGCTATATGATGATCCGGCCATCGAGAAACTGCAGCAGATTGCCTTATACTATCAGCTGGGACTGAAGCGTGATGAGATCAAGGACATTATGCTATCCCAAAACTATGATAGCAATCTCGTCTTAGAAACACTGCTTTCTCTGGAACGGGAAAAGCAAGCACAGATTGAACGCCACATTGCCGCCCTGGAATACCTCACCCTTGCCGGAACGAAAAATGGTGTCAACGGCGCTCTTCGGGGAATGTCCCTGGATGACTTAGGGAGAACGCTTTTGGCACTTCGTAGGGAAGCCTCAGCAAATCCCCCTTCTTGCGAAATACAAAGCGGTCGTGGCGAGGCTATTGCGGAAGAACTTGCCGAACAGATATCTGCGTTGAGCGGGCTGGACGACACACTTTTAAGAACTCCGGCAGGTGCCAACGCCATCCGGAAAGTCTTTGAACTGGCCAATGAGTACCTTGGCGTTAATGGCGTGCCGTTTATCCTGGGGTTGTTTATGAGCACGCTGGGAGAAGGAACCATTGCCCAAGAAATCACAGAGAACCTTTCCACTGCACACGGAAGAGCCGTGATCCAATATGTGATCGACCATCCGGAGACATACATGCATAACTCTCACATTTCTGATGATGAGAGTGCAAATATAACTGGGAGGAACAGAACATGAAAAAGACTATCACACTGCTTCTGGCATTTACCATTCTGCTCTCGCTGGCTGCCTGCGGCGCAGAACGGCCATCCGTCCAAGCCACGGAATCCAACAGCTCCGTCAGCGAGAAACCATCGACGGACGAACCGTCCGGCAATGGTGAGATTCCGACATCGCCCGATACGCATACCGACACCACACAGCCGGACGAGACAGCAGATCCCGTTGACAACACGATCGCTGAAACAGAAGGCGTCGAAGAACTGGTTGATGGCATACGCCCTGAGTTTCAGGCTGCAATGGATGCCTACGAAGCGTTTTACGATGAGTACTGTGGGTTTATGGCAGAGTATAAAGAAAACCCTTCCGACATAACGCTGTTGCTGAAATACAGCAACATGATGACCAAAGCTGTCGAAGTGGACGAGTCTTTCGATAAGTGGGACGATGGAGATCTCAATTCTGAAGAACTCAAATATTATTTGGAAGTTAATAATAGAGTGATGCAGAAAATGCTCGGCATCATGGGATAATAAGCTGAGGGGCTCGTTCGCAAGAACGAGCCCCTCAGACTGTCAAAAAAGTCTTTTTGTGGAAGCGGCGCAGCCGCAAAGCCTTCCCCCCGGGGGAAGCCTTGGGCGCTCCCGCGCCAGCGCAAAACCGGGTTCTTTGACACACTGAGGCACCCTCTCAGGAGGGTGCCTTTCCTGTTTATGCCAGGTAAATAGCCTTGCAGGCCAGCATGGTTTCGTAGCAGTCCAGCTTGGAAACCAGCTCCAGAGGTGCGTGCATACTCAGAACGGGCACACCGGCATCCACAGTGACGATGTTCCGGTTTGCCATGTACGCGGCCACGGTGCCGCCGCCGCCCTGATCCACCTTGCCCAGCGTGGCGATCTGCCAGATCACGTTGCTGCCGTCAAAGGTGGAGCGGATGTGGCCCATGGCTTCGGCGGAAGCGTCGGAAGCGCCGCCCTTGCCACGGGAGCCGGTATACTTGCAGATGGAAATGCCGTAGTTCAGCTGGGAGTTATTCCGCTTGTCGCAGGTCTCGGGCCAGTTGGGGTCGAAGGCATTGGAAACATCGGCGCTGAGGCAGAAGGAATTGGCAAAGCAATCCTCCAGCTTCACCCCCTGAGCATCGCACAGATTGCCCATGAAATGCTCAAAATAGTGGCTCTGCATACCGGAAATGCCCACGCTGCCGATCTCCTCCTTGTCTGCCAGGATGCAGACGGCGGTCTTGGTGGG
>CAZJCA010000122.1:0-2449 GCA_964544505.1 uncultured Oscillospiraceae bacterium | reverse complement strand
CTGCTGTTTCAGAACTTCTACCGCCTGTGGCGAGATCGTCACCGTGCGGTAGGAGTTTTTCGTTTTTAAGGGGGCTTCGGTGACCTTGCCGTCCACTCTGGCGATTTGTCGCTTGACCTTTATAATGCCGTTTTTCCAGTCAATGTCCGACCATTTCAGCCCCAGCAGTTCGCCTCGGCGCAAGCCTGTTGCCAGCTCGATGTAGTACATTTCGTACACGCCGCTGGCTCTGGCTTCGGTGAGGAAGGCTTGGAGCTGTTCAGCCGGAATGGTCTGCATTTCCTTGTGCTCCACCTTTGGTAACGCCACCGCCTTGCAGGGATTCACCGATATAATCCGCTGTGCCACGGCGAAGTCCATGGCCGAGGATATGACCTGATTGATATTTCTGACGGTTTTTGCGCTTAATCCTTTTGGCTGATCTTTAGATTCTATTCTTTCAACTCGCCCTTTGGTCATCAGCTTGCGGTAGAACTTTTGCAAATCCATGGTGGTCAGCTTTTCCAGGGGCAGTTTTCCGATATTCGGCGTGATGTGGTTGTCGATGTAACCCCGATATGTCTGGTGGGACGATGCCCGAACCTTGATCTTTGCCACATTCTCATACCATTCGTTCATCCATTGGGTGACGGTGTACTTGCCTGTTTTGGTGAAGTCAATTTTCTGGTTTTCCTCTAAAGCCTTTTTGAGCTTTTCTTTCACCTCGGATTGAGTTTTGCCAAGGACATTCTTGAACACCTGCTTGCCGCTGATCGGGTCAAGTCCAGCGGTGTACCGACCTTCCCAGCGACCATCTTTGCGTTTTCTAATGTTGCCTTCGCCGTTGGATCTTCTCTTTGCCATAAATGCACCTCCTATTCAGCCCAACACACTACCACAGGTGTGGGCAAATATCCATTCACGAAACCGGACAAAAATCCGGCTGTTTTCTTGTTCATTTTGTTTTGTTAGCACCCGTCAGACGACAGCTTTCGTTACCGTCTGACGGGTATATTCATTGGGTGGTTCTTACTTGGCTTTCCTTACATGGTCTGGGTCATGACATTGTCCGGCTCATCGTGGCTGATACGCTGTCCCTGTGCCATCTTCTTTTCGGCTGTTTTCTGCCGCTGCTTTCGGTCGAGGAAGTCCTGACGGCGGATATGCCGTCCGGCATCTTCGTGGATCATATTGGCAAAAATCCGCAGTAATCCCAGAGCCACCGAAGTGGTCTGCGATCGGCTCTGTTCTCCGCTGGCCACAGGCTGGCTTTGGGCGCTTTCGGGTGCGGTTTCCTTGCTGCTTTCAACAAAGTCCACACAAGGCGACAACGGGTCTGACAGTGGCGTTTCCTCCTGGGTAGGGGATAGCTGTTGTGCCGCCTGCACCACAGCATTGCGGATGGACTTGAATTCCTTTTGCTGTTCCAGTGGGATCCGTTGAGGCATCTTGTCGGTATAGGTGCGAAGCACATCCTCTTTCTGCTCATACCACAGCTCGTAAAGCGCCTGAATGCGGCTGTCCCGGCATAGCTCCCTGACGATGTCGTCTACCAGCTTTTTCGTAGTGGCATTGAGATAGCCGTACTGCTTTTTGCCTTTGATCATGGAGAGCCTGTGAGACAACTGCAATAGCATCTGTTCCAGTTGAGGGTTCTCCAATGTGCCGCCCTTCATGCTTTCCGGAATTTCACCGAGGCGGTCACGGCTTTCCTGCCGTAGTTCATCTCGGATATCCGTCTGTTTCTGGTAAATGTGGAGCAAGTCCTGACGGAATATCTCCTGTGCCAAGGCAGATTTTATGTTTTCAATGCCTTTTCTGGATAGATACGCCTCGTGAGGATCGACTGAGTAAGCCATCATATGAACATGGGGATGGTGGCCTTCGTTGTGGAAGGCGGCATACCAGCGAAAATTCTCCGGAGCGATCTTCATCTGTTGAGCGATCTGATTGCGTTGGGAGCGAAGCAGATGCATCCAGCTTTCTGCACAGTCATAGCCTAATCGCTGGGCATCTTCCCGATGGAGGGAAATGATGTGTGTCCAGATATTTCCCTTGTGCTCATTCATCTCTTTCTGAACAGCAGAAATAACGATAGGAACACCTTCGTCGGTGAACAGACCATTGCTGCCCGGCCGCTGCCCGATGTAGCGAAGGTATCCATCTCTTTGAGGCGTATCTGCGTGAAAATCGTGGATCACCCGGAGAAATTCCTCGGCGTTCTTGCGTGTGGGATTTTCTTGGAAATCCAGATATTCCAGACTGTCCCGGCTGTCGGGGTGTTCTTTGAGAAGGGCGGAGATCTCTTTCTTCTGCCGGGCGGTGACAGGCAGATGTCCGCTGGTATCCTCGGCCATTTCCACACCGTCACGGGTGGCGATGTATTTGAGATAACCACCGGGAGAGCGCTGACCACCGGGCTTGAGATAGGGGGATTTGAGAATGAGCCTTGCCATCATGTACCTCCGTT
>CAZJCA010000121.1:0-2473 GCA_964544505.1 uncultured Oscillospiraceae bacterium | reverse complement strand
CGCAACCATAAAAACACCGGATTTCAAATCGAAATCCGGTGTTTTTCTAACTTTTGAAAGCGTTTTTTGGAACGTCCAAAATCCGTGGGGTTTATTTTGGGGTTTATTGGAAATGAGCCAAAAATCAAAAACCGGGAAAACCGAACTTTTTGGGACATTTTGAAATTCGATGCTGAGCGTAATTCTCTGACAAGAGGATTATGCTCTTTTCTTTTTCGGTTTGGAATCCCGCCCGGAAAATACACCGGCACGGACATTGGCGGCTTTGGCTTTCGCCACTGCGATCTGATGTGCGTAGATGTTGGCAGTTGTCGAAGGACTTGCATGGCCCAGCTCACCTGCTGTGGTAACAATGTCCACGCCATTGGCGATCATCGTGGATGCCGCTGTATGCCGGAATGCGTGGGGGTGAATGTGGGGAAGATCGTGCTTCTTGCTGAATTCTCCCAGCCAGTCCGTAATGCTGTCCGGGTGCATTGGACGACCATCGTCCTGTGTGAAGATGTAGCCATTGTTGATCCATCGATCCCCATTTTTCATTTTAAGCCTGAGATATTCAGTGTGCCATTTTTTCAGAAGCGTCATCGTCTGTGGTGCCAGGACCATTGCGCGCGTATTATCTGTTTTGGTGTCACCCTCAAAAACACCCTTGGACTTCGTATAAAGCAGAGCGTGGTCGATGATTACTAATCCGGTATCCAGATTCAGATTCTCCCATTTGAGTCCCATGATTTCACCGCGGCGGGCACCGGTATCAATCAGGAGATAAGTGATGGTTTGCCATTTCAAAGGGGCTTTCTCCAACGCTGCGAGAATATCATCGATTTCATCAGGCTGGTAGTAATCGGGTTTGGCCTTCTTTGCTCTGGGTGGCGTTGCTTTGGCAGCAGGATTATATGGCAGCAGCATTTCCTTTTCTGCCTGGGCAAGAATGGTTGAAATGAGCCTGTGATGCTCCAGAATCGTCTTATCAGACAAAGGAACCTTGCTCTCTTGCAGTTTGAAGAAATCGCTAAACTCGCCTTCCAATGCTTTGGAGATTGCTTCTGCGGTTTCAACGGCAACAGCGTCACCACGGATTGCAACACCAACGGTTGTTGCGGAGATGCCGGAATCTCTGGATAACTTGGCTTTGGAAATACCCAGCTCGCTGATTGTGGTTTTCAGTGCCCGTTTTGCGGTTGCTTTGGATGTATCTAAACGGCCATCCTTTTCTTTGAGATCCTTATAAAACTGGTTGAGATGCTGCGGGCGAATCTTGCCGATTTCCATGTGTCCGAACACAGGAAGAATCCGTTTCAGAAGTTCAATGTATCGGTCAATCGTAGTCGGCTTGATGCCAATTTGTTCCTTTAGGTCGATAACATACTGGGCGTATTCGGCAAAACTCTGGGTATTATCCAGTCGATAGCCATTGTTAATTTGTTCCTCAAACTTATATGCTGCGGCTGTGACTTCCTTCTCCATCTGGCGTTCGGTCATTCCCGGCCTGGGAGGTGTCCAGATGCAGCGGCGGCGGATCTGCTTGCCGGTGCAGTCATATCCATCGGATACAACGATTTTGTAGCTTGTAATGGTACCGCCGCTACTGCGGCGTGGTTCAATGTAAGGCATACTTGGTTCTCCTTTCAAATGATCTTGGCGATATGATAACCGAAAGAATCATTTGAGGCTAATGTGCGAATTATCGCTTCGTACAGTTGACAGCAGATGGTGCGAGGGAAGAAGGATTGTCGCACCCATCGGCACAGGTTGCCCAGTTGAGGAGATTCTGCCACGAAATCAAATAGGTTTTTCCGATGATCCGACAAGGAAGCTGCCCAGAGCGAATGGCTCGCCGCAAAGTATATTCGCTGATGTCCATACCGTTTTCCTTTGCGCGGGCAACCGCATCTTTGATTTTGAGGACATCGGTATATCTTTGCTCCTGCATGAGTTTCTCCTCCTTTTAGATTTTTCTGGGAATGACTTGGTAATCAAGTCCCATCCGATGGTTGCAATAGGTGCAGATACCCTTCTCAACCTCAATGGGATTTGTTCGTTTCAAATAATAAGCACCTGTGCCATAGAAATTGTTGGCACAGGTGCGGCAGAGGCAGATTGTTAAGCTTTTGGGCATCGGCTCAATCAGACCGACGCTGACAGCCAGAGCCCGGTTGATTCCCCAGATGTGTTTTTCCTCCAGCTTTCCGATATAGCTGGACAGACGCTTCTTATCAACGGTGCGGAGTTGTTCAAGAAGAACAATGGACGGAACCTCCAGGCCACTCACAGCGTCTAAGTAATAGTGGGTGGGGAGTTTGGCTTTTGCGTCATTTCGGCTCGTAACGGCAGCGACGATAACCGTTGGACTGTGCTTATTGCCCACATTATTCTGGATGATGAGGACAGGACGATGCCCTTCCTGCTCGGAGCCAATGCCCTGACCCAGATCTGCATGGTACATTTCACCACGCATATATGTGTGATTCAT
>CAZJCA010000120.1:0-2576 GCA_964544505.1 uncultured Oscillospiraceae bacterium | reverse complement strand
TATCTTCGTTCCGATGCGGAATACTGCACCAGGATGAGTCCGTACAACCAAAAGAGAACCTGCAGAGAAGATGGCCCCAAACGTACTTTTGCGGCAAGTGTCAATGCAGATGTTGTTAAAAAGACATTGAAACAGATTGAAAGTGCCCGGCGGATGCGGAAACATCGGAATCCAGATAATTGGGATATTGCGCATGAATTCAAAGAATGGCAGATAGCTATGAACCGCTGGCGTCAGAATTATCAATCCGGCAGCATCTCAGCGGAGCAATTTCTGGAATGGCTGGAAGATCACAAGGCTTATACTGAGGACTGGGACTACGAAGAAAACTGTATATGATATAAATTCCGCACGATTTGCCACCGTGCGGAATTTATATTAATTTTGATTTTATCCACGCACACAATTATTTAATAAGTGTGCGTGAATTTTAGTTGCTTTTTTGTCGGTGGATGGATATAATAAAATAAGAACACACAGAGGCTTAAAGTGTGAGCGAATTTTATGTTGAAAGTAGGTGATTGCGTGGATCTTCGTGCAGCCGCAAGGAATGTAATCGAGAGCAAGGGCGGCATTGCGAAATCCGCTGATTTTGTAGCGGCCGGAATCCGTGCAGTCGATGTTGTTAGTCTGTGCAATGCAGGATATCTGGACCGTGTGCGCCATGGCTATTATCGGATGGCAGAGCAAAGTGAAGTGTCTGAGGAGCAGATGCTGGCAACACTGATTCCCCAGGGCATTGTATGTGTGGAATCAGCGCTGTTCCACTATAGATACAGTGATTTCGCACCACGCAAATGGTCCATTGCTGTGCCTCGCTCTGTATCCAGAGCAAAGCTTGATGTGGATGTTCTGCCGGTACAAACCTATTTTGTCCAGCAGGATCTGTATGAACTGGGCATAACTGCGGGGGACTTCCACGGTGTCACACTCCCAGTATATGACCGAGAGCGTACAATCTGCGATTGCTTCAAATATCGTTCCCGGCTGGACACGGAACTATTCTCCAAGGCGCTGAATGCCTATGCAAACGATCCTCAAAAGAACCTGAACAACCTTTCCATATACGCCAAAAAGCTGCGTGTCTATAAAAAAGTAATTGAACTGATGGAGGTGCTTCTCAATGGCTGATATGGCTGCATCCGTACTGGCAAGACTGAAGAATAAGGCGGCGGCAAGCGGAAGAAGTCATCAGCTGTGTTTACAGTTGTTTTGCCAGGAAGAATTTCTTCGCCGCCTGGAAAAATCCAGATATGCCGAAAACTTTGTGCTGAAAGGCGGACTGCTTCTATATGCAGTTACGAATTTTGACAGCCGTGTAACTGCAGATGCGGACTTTCTTCTTCGCAGAGTTCCCAATACCCCGGAGCGGGTAAAAGCCGTTCTGGAAGAGATTATTGCCATCCCCACCGAAAATGATTTTGTGATCTTTGAGATAAAAAACGTCGCACCGATTGCTGTGACCAAGAAATATGCCGGTGTTGGTGCGGTGGTAGTGGCCAGGATCAAGAATACCCGCACTCCCTTTGGCATTGATATCGGTATCGGTGATGTTATCGTCCCAAAGCAGGAGAAACGGAAAATTCCCACCCAGCTGGATGGTTTTGATGCGCCAACAGTAAATACATATTCCCTGGAAACCACTATTGCGGAAAAGTTGGATGCCATTCTGAATCTGATGGAATTTTCCAGCCGCATGAAGGACTACTACGATATTTATTATCTGGCCAACAAGTTCGACTTTGATGGAGTGGTGCTGACGGAGGCTCTGAGAAAGACCTTTGCCAATCGCAATCATACTTTTACAGTGGCGCAGTTTGAGCAGATCATAGCTTTTGACGGTGACGATGCTATGCAGAAAAAATGGCGGGCATTCTGCCGGAAAACGGATATTAAGACCGATGATTACAGCACGGTGTTGAAAACCATTCAGATTTTCCTTACCAAGCCGTTTGCCGCGGCTGTTGAAGGCGGTACTTCCGATGAGAGGTGGTCAGCTTCTGCAGGGAATTGGAACGCATAATAATTTGTGCCTATGACGCAGTAATATGTCCGGTTTATTGGACTATAAATCATGTATGTATGAATTCCAGCTGGCAACACACCATTTGCTTCAAAGTCCATATAATCACCCCGAACAATTATATTAACACTTAATAATTATAGAGGGATATGGCAAAAATTTCAACAAAAAATAATATAAAACTTGGGATAAGAAACTGATATATACATTGGAACAGAAGAACCCGTGCAAAGGTAGAACTAACAAAAGCAGAATTATGCTTTGACAGTTATTTCAGCCCCATTCTTAAACCGAAACACCAACCGCTCGTCTGCATACACCGTCACACGTTCCACTGTTGCATTCCACAGAGCCTCGGAGAATTGGACTCGTAGCAGGTCCAGTTCCTGTAGCGCAAACAGGCAGCCGCTTATGGCATCGGCCTGGATTTCTCTCTGCTTCTTTTCTTGTTGCAAGGCATCGTGCTGGGCCTGTAAAGCTTCGTACCTCGCTGTCAAAGAATCATATTGCTCCGTATATGCCGTCTGGGACTGTTCCCGGGCGGCATTTTCTA
>CAZJCA010000119.1:0-2598 GCA_964544505.1 uncultured Oscillospiraceae bacterium | reverse complement strand
TCTCCTCCCGAAGTTCTGCAATTCTGGCTTCGATCATCGGTTGCCGCAGCGACCATAACTTATTCAGGCGGCGAAGTTCCGCCTGCTCGGTCTGCCAGCATTGGTGAAGTAATTCGGCATATTCCAGCACCTTGGTATCTATCGTTTCTTCGTAGATGCGATGGGAGGAACAGAATTCCTTGCCGTGACCGTGGTAACCCTTGCAAACATACTCTACCCGGCGGTTACCGTTCCAGTAGCGGGTCTTGGGTACAAAGGGGTTACCACAGTCCCCGCAGGTAAGCAGTCCGGCATATCGGTGAGATGCTCGGTTGCCGTTGGCGGGTCTGGCATTTTGCTTTAGTAATTCCTGGGTCTGCTGCCATTCCTCTTTGGTGATGATCGCCGGATAGAAGTCTTCATGCCGTATCCAACAATCATGACCGATGCGTTTCACTTTGCCACAGTTGGTTTCTGTTCGGTGGTTGATTAGAACTCCGGTATAGCCTTCCTCCACCAGCACATTCTTCACACTGACATATGACCATACGAACTGCCCGGTTTTGGACTTTCGGGAGAAATAGAATTCTTCTCCGTATCGCTCCGCCCGGAGCTGTGCCGGTGTCTTTCGCCCCAGACGGTTCAGCCTGCGGGCGATATCTTTTTGTCCGCAGCCTTGCAGATACAATTCGAAAATCAGCCGTACTGTTTCTGCCGCATCCGGGTGCTGATACACACAGCCTGTATTTCGGTCTTTCCAGTAGCCAAAGGGCGGTGTAACCACGATTCCTGCCTTTTGTTTCTCCCGGTAGCCGTGACGGATCTTGTTGCCGATATCCCTGGCATAGAAATCGTTCATCAGGCCACGGATGCCGACCATCATCTTTATTTGGTTCACATCATTTTAGCACATACATGCGTTTTGGTTATGATTTTGGTCATTTCCTTGACAAATCGAACTCTGTGTTTTATTCTATAATCTGTCTGGATGGAGACACGAAACCCATCTGATTCTGGGCTGGTCATGTGACCCAGGTCCACCCAACGCCGGAGATATTCTCCGGCAAACCCTTGTGCCAAAGGAGCGCATATCAAATGATGCAGGACAACATTGAAATTATCAATTTAGTACCCAAATTTCTGGATTTTTATAAAAAGGCTAAGGGGTGTGACTGTGAAACCCGTTTTGAATTATGGAAAAAGCATTATGGTTTTGCAGCAGTTCCTCCCGGAGAAGAAGGCGAGCTGCTTGCCAGGCAGCAGTTCGAAGCGGCATGGGAAAATTACGAGAATGTCATTCCGTTTTTGGAGCAATGGTCCCCTGACATTCAAGCAATTCACCAGTATTTATCTAAAATAAAAAGCAAGTTGGCATACGAGCAATCTGTGGATGTCGCATTGATTTTCTTTGTCGGTGCCTTTGATGGAAACGCCTTTGCCGCTCCATACAGCAAGGATCGGATTGCAAGACGAGATTTGTCAAGGGGTCTTTTTGCCAAAGTATATAAAAAGCTGCAATGCGGGAGCTATGACGCTTCCGCATTGTTTTTTCAATATTGGCTAATCCGTTTTACTGTCCACGAATAGTCTTTTGGCAACCTCTTGAATTTGAGCTATTTTTAGGGCAGCGGGGTCAATCTCTTTAACACCAAGCGTATCTGCAAAACCTTTAGTAATTCGATATGATGCCATCGCATGACCGTTGCTCTTGTCGGAGTTATCGGCTTCTTGGGCAAATCCCAGCAGCAGATTCCTCTCGCTGGAATAAATCAGTTCCACCAACTTTGCCCGGTACTCCAGATCCTCAGAGGACATATCCTTGTCCTTTTCCAGATCTTTTGCGTGTTGAGCTTCATGCTTCAAAAGCGACACACGGAAACTCTCACTTTCCAAGTCCCATGCAGATTTCACACAGTTGATGTAACCGTCATCGTCTGCCCATCCTCCGGGGCCGATCTCGCCAAAAGAGAGGTAATCAATCCAGCTTCGGGCAATGAAACCATCGAGGAGCTTCACTGTATAGGTCTGGATGCCATCTGGTAATTCCACATCATATGATACCATTTCCGTAGTTCGCCAGATATAGGGGCCATAATAGCCGCTGGTCTTGCCGCCCATGAAGTGTAATCCACGGTTCATAAACAACTTCACCAGCTGGTTCTGTTCTATATCGCAAAGAGCAATGATATTATCCTTGATGCCTAACAGAACCGCCAGTCGATCTCTCAACTTATCCGCAGCCTGTTCTTGTCCAATGCAGAGGTAAAACGCATCCCGGTAATATTGCTGATAGGCAGTCAGAATGTTGTTTAGCTCTGCGTCAACTTCATAGGTCATGTACTGCTCATGCTCATATACATCCATGAAGCGATTGTAGAGGTTGGTCTGCTCTGGGAACTGCTTTATGCAGGTGATTGCGCCACGCAGATCACCTTTTACTATGTACCCATAGTAGATACTTTTCTTCATGGTTACTCCTTGATTTTCGTTCCGATATGCTTATCCTGTCGCCATTGGGGAGCTACGCCATCATCGCCCCAGTATTCATCGACGGATGCAATCTTTCCATACTATTTCCTCACAAATCGTTTAACCAAATGCAACTCGGCATCTTCACAA
>CAZJCA010000118.1:0-2615 GCA_964544505.1 uncultured Oscillospiraceae bacterium | reverse complement strand
CTCTCGCCTTGGGCATGATTCTGACAGTAAAGAAGCCCTGAACCGAACATGGCAACAGCCTGTGGCACTCGCCACAGGCTGTATTTTTTATTCATCTAAAGCCCTTTGCAAAGAACTGGCAACCGCGCACATGGTTTTTTCATCCAGCTTGCAGATCTTACGGTCATAGGTCAGCAGTCCGTTGGTTTCGTCCTCCACATCAGACACCTGGGTATAGATGGCGGCACACAGCCCCTTCTTTACGGTAGGCAGCACCTGCTCCCGATAAAGTTTCTCCACAGCAGCGGTATACTCCTGTTGGTCAGTAAACTTTCCGTAGCCATAGGTCTGGTCTGTATTAAAACTGTGTCCCTCCATTTTGTAGCTGTAACCGCCGAATTCCGACAGAACCAACGGCTTGTCCTCTGCTTTCAGACGCACCTTTTTGAAATACACATGGCGGCTGTCCACATCGGTCTTTTCCCGGCGGAACCAGCCGGAAGTGGAGTCGATGAAACGAGTATCGTCTAATTTGCGCAGGATCTCGTAAACCCGATCACTGTCAAATTGACCCCAACCTTCATTAAAAATCGTCCAGTAGCAAATGCAGGGGAAGTTCCACAGCTGACGGACGGTGGCTTCCATGCCATCCAGAAACGCCTGGCGCACATTGTCATCTGCGTGCAAATTCCGATCATCCAGTTTTTGAATGCCAATCGTTGGCAGTGCTGTATCACGGAAGAAATTGTAGTCGCCGTTATTGACCATATCCTGAAAGACGATCATGCCCAGCTTGTCGCACTGATAGTAAAATTCATCTGGCTCCACTTTGATGTGCTTGCGCAGCGTATTGAAGCCCAGTTTCTTCATAGCGAGAATGTCATCAGCATAGCAACCGGCAGTTGCGGGCGTAAACAGGCCATCCGGCCAGTAGCCCTGGTCTAGCAAGCCATGGAAAAAGTAGGGCTTCCCATTGAGGCAAAGCCGTTTCTTTCCTGCCACTTCTTTGATCTCCAAGCTGCGGATGGCAAAATAACTTTCGATCCGATCGTCCCCGGCTTCCAGTGTAAAGTTATAGAGGTATGGATCTTCCGGGCTCCAAAAATGAGGTTTTTCCGGTTGAATTGTCACTTTTCCGTCTTTTAAAGGGAATGTTCCAAGATCCGCAACCGTCAGTTGCCCCTCCAATTTCGGCTGGATTTGAATGGTGACAGCGCTACCGCGGTTTTCAATGCGGAGGTTTTGAATATACTGCTGCGGCACACTCTCCAGCCATACACTTTGCCAGATGCCGGAAACAGGGGTGTACCACATTCCGCCCCGTTTGGAGGGCAAGACCTGTTTTCCGTAAGGATGCAAATGGTTATTCAAATCGTCAAAGCAGCGAAACCTGATTTCGTTCTCCCCATCCGTCAGAGCATCGGTGATATCCAAGCAAATATGCTCATAGCCGCCGAAGTGCTCACCAACTTTTTTATTATTGACGAAGCATTGTACAATTTGATCTGCTGCGCCAATGTGCAGCAGCACCCGGCCACGGACAAATCCCTCCGGAAGTGTCACAAATCGGCGGTAGCACAAAGCGCTGCCCTCCGGGAAGTGTCTCCCTACGCCGGACAGTATGGATTCCGGGCAGAAAGGCAGACGAATGGTTCTATTGTATTTCGATGGGAAACGGTTTTTGCGCACGGCAAACTCCCAGTCACCATTGAGGTTTAGGAAGCTATCCCGTCGCATTTGTGGACGAGGATATTCCTGCCAGGGGATATCCTCACTTTTCAGGATTTCTTCTCCCCTCTTTGTTAAAAGATCAATCAGCATGTTTTCTCTCCCCCTTCAGCATTCTAAACAGCAGCAACAGTACCATCCACAGCGCCGCCGTCACTGCCAGTGCGGCAATAAAAATATTGGCATTGGGAATAAAGGAAGTTGTACCGTCACTATTGATGATGGTATCTGCGTTTTTCAGCACCGCTGCACCAATGGCCGGGCCAAGGATACCGGGGATCATCACACAGCAGAAAATACGAAGTCCCTGGAACATTCCGGCCTTTCCCTTGGGGGTATAGTCCCGGATGGCTGCACCGAAGATAGCACCGCCACCCAGATTGCCGCACATCATCAAAAGAGAACCCAGGAACACCAGCGTCGTCCCCCTTGCAAAAATCAGGATCACATAGCCTGCCATCAAAATCAGGATCGTGGGGATCACAGCCTTTTGCAGTCCGGCTTTGTCATAAACTCTGCCATAGAACAGCGTAAATACTGCCGCCAAAATGATGGCAGGTGCCATCACAAGCACATAGTTTTCCATTTGCAGGGACTTTTCGTAGTACAAAATCAAATACGGCATAAACACCTGCAAAGAAATATTAAAAACCGCCATTGCGCCCAAAATTACATACAGTAGCTTGTTATTCCGCACCACACCGGGACGGAAACCGTAGAAAATGTTGGCAAAATACTTCTGATTATCTACATTCTTCACCGCCGGATCTTCAATCAGAACGATTCCCAGCAGGCCGATGGCTGTGACCACGATACCGATAATGGTAAAAATGAGTGTCCAGCTTTCACTCTTATCCAGATCAAAGCCCATAAAGCCGCCAAAGACCACCAAAATCGCCAGCAAAGGC
>CAZJCA010000117.1:0-2765 GCA_964544505.1 uncultured Oscillospiraceae bacterium | reverse complement strand
ATAAAATAAAAATTCCGTTCAAAAATAATTTATATTTCTTCCTATTGACTTTTTAGCACTCGGTGGTATAATGTGCTTAGCACTCAAAGATAAAGAGTGCTAAAACCCGAAACGGAGGAGCCCCATGGAACTGACTGAACGGAAAAAGAAGGTGCTGCGCTGTATCGTAGACCTGTATATCCGCACCGCAGAGCCGGTAGGCTCCAAGGCAATCGCAGAATTGCCGGATATGAATTTTTCTCCTGCCACCATCCGCAACGAAATGGCGGATCTGACGGCCATGGGTTATTTGGAACAGCCCCACACCAGTGCAGGCCGTATCCCATCCCCGGCCGGCTATCGGCTGTATGTGGATGAGCTGATGGCGGACTACCGCCTGAGCATGGACGAGACCAACAAGATCAACGCATCCTTCGATGAGAAGATGCAGCAGGTGGATAAACTGGTGGAGCGTGTGGCAAAGCTGGTTTCTCAGGCCACCGATCTTCCGGCCATCTCCATGGCGGCTCGCAACAGCGGCGCCACCGTCAAGCATTTTGATCTCATTATGGCAGGGCCAGGCAGCATCATTCTGGTGCTGATGCTTTCCACCGACGAAGTGCTCAATAAACTGATCAAGCTGCCGGTGAATGTGGATGAAACGGATCTGAAGCTTTTGAGCGCTGTGCTCAATGCCTCCATGACCGATATTTCTTACGAAGAATTTACTTCGGAGCTGATGGAAAAAGTCATCCGTTCTGCCGGAAATGCATCGACATTGGTTCCTGTGGTGGTGGATTTTGCCACCGATGCCCTCCGGGGCAAGGGCAGCACCAACATGGCCATGGCTGGCCAGATGCGGCTGCTGTCCCAGCCGGAATACCGGGATGTGGATAAAGCCCAGCGGGTCATCACATCTTTGGATGAAGAGGCGCTGAGTAATCTGCCTGCCCTCATCAATGAAAACGGCACGAAGGTGCTGGTTGGTCCGGAAAATGTGGCCCAGGAATTGAAAGATACATCTGTTGTAATGACGAAATTCGACATTGGCGACGGAATGCAGGGCATGATCGGTGTGGTTGGCCCCACCCGAATGGACTATGCCAAGGTGACGGCAAGACTGAGTTATTTTGCTGAAAGCCTGAGCAAAATGTTCTCCAAGCCGGAACAGCCCCAGCTTCCCGAACCTGAAAATAAGGAGTAATGATCGTGGCGAAAAAAGAAAAACAGCAAGAAGCATCTGTGGAAGAAGTGAAGGAGGAAGTGGTGGAGGAAACCACTGCTCCGGAAACAAATCCATGGGAAGAAAAATATAACGCAGAGCATGACCAGTATTTGCGCCTGGCTGCGGAGTTCGACAACTTCCGCAAGCGCACCATCAAGGAAAAGGATGCATCCTACGGCAACGGCAAGGCCGACACCGTGGCAAAGATGCTGCCCATCTACGACAATCTGGACAGAGCGCTGAACCAGCCCACAGAAGATGAAGCCTACAAAAAAGGCGTGGAAATGACCATGAACGAGCTGATGAAAATTTTCACCGGTCTGGGCGTGGAAGTCTTCGGTGCGGTAGGGGACAGCTTTGATCCTGAACTGCACAACGCCATCATGCACAACGAGGACGAAAGCCTTGGAGAGAATGTGATCTCCATGGTGTTCCAGAAGGGCTTCAAGATCGGCGATAAGATCGTCCGCTTTGCCATGGTGCAGGTGGCAAACTAAAATTGTAAAAACTGAACTTTTATCATATAGGAGGATAAAAATTATGTCTAAGATCATTGGTATCGATTTGGGTACAACCAACTCTTGTGTTGCCGTTCTGGAAGGCGGCGAGCCTGTTGTTATCGCCAACGCCGAAGGCGGCAGAACCACACCCTCTGTGGTGGCTTTCTCCAAGACCGGCGAGCGTATGGTGGGTCAGGTGGCAAAGCGTCAGGCAGTCACCAACGCTGACCGCACCGTTGCTTCTATCAAGCGCCACATGGGTGAAAACTATCATGTTGCCATCGACGGCAAGAACTACACCCCTCAGGAAATTTCCGCTATGACTCTGGCAAAGCTGAAGGCCGATGCCGAGGCTTATCTGGGTCAGACCGTTTCCGAGGCCGTCATCACCGTTCCCGCTTACTTCTCCGATGCCCAGCGTCAGGCCACCAAGGATGCAGGCAAGATCGCCGGTCTGGAAGTCAAGCGTATCATCAACGAGCCTACCGCTGCTGCTCTGGCCTACGGCCTGGACAAGGAGCAGGAGCAGAAGATCATGGTCTATGACCTGGGCGGCGGTACCTTCGATGTTTCCATTCTGGAGATCGGCGACGGCATCGTAGAAGTTCTGGCTACCGCAGGCGACACCCGTCTGGGCGGCGACGACTTCGACCAGCGGATCATGGATTATCTGGTGGAAGAGTTCAAGAAGGCTGAGGGCATTGACCTGCGTAACGACAAGATGGCTATGCAGCGCCTGAAGGAAGCTGCCGAGAAGGCAAAGATCGAGCTGTCCGGCATGACCTCCACCACCGTCAACCTGCCTTATATTACCGCCGATGCTACCGGCCCCAAGCACATGGATGTGACCCTGACCCGTGCAAAGTTCAACGAACTGACCGCAGATCTGGTGGAGCGTACCATGAAGCCCGTCCGTCAGTCCATGTCCGATGCAGGCCTGAAGGCCAGCGATCTGGATAAGGTGCTGCTGGTGGGCGGTTCTACCCGTATCCCTGCGGTTCAGGAAGCCGTTAAGGGCATCACCGGCAAGGAAGGCTTCAAGGGCATCAACCCCGACGAGT
>CAZJCA010000116.1:0-2773 GCA_964544505.1 uncultured Oscillospiraceae bacterium | reverse complement strand
GCTGTCCCCGCCATGATCCCGTCAGCCCACAATGATACTCCTGTACGCAGCTCCGAGAGATCCTCGGAGGGGTGAAACTCCCGTGATGTGCGCCAGCACAGTTCAAGTTGCCGCCCATGATCCGGGGAGTAGTGTCAAATAGGATCATCTCAACAAAAAACGGCGGGAGCCGTCCTATGCCCAGAAAAGCAAACCGAAGGACGGTTCCCGCCTATGTTTTCTGATAATAGAAATACGAGAGCGAATAGGCGCTCTCGTATTTGTGCTATCAGCCATGGTAATACTTTTGGAAGCCTCTGCATGCTCCGCTTGCCGGATGTGTCCAGACATAGGTCTGATCGCATTGCCAGCAGTGCGCCATGACATTCATGCCACCATCGCCAT
Source organism: uncultured Oscillospiraceae bacterium (assembly GCA_964544505.1). Lineage (GTDB taxonomy): Bacteria > Bacillota > Clostridia > Oscillospirales > Oscillospiraceae > Faecousia. Next base: position 2,389 of record CAZJCA010000116.1, on the reverse strand, counting down.
CGGTATTGTCATGGATATTCATGATCTCCAAAATACCTCCGCAATCGGCACATTTAAAATCGTCTCTGAAAACATTCAGTTCTTCTCTGCTTGGTTCGTTCATTTCATTTCTCCTGAAATACAAAAAAACATCGATAAAGGAGGTAGCATGATGCTGTCACTCAAAAACACAAAAAACGCCAATTTCCTGTTTATCGTAGACATGTTGAGAGACCTTCTTTCACAGGAACTCATCACGGAAAAGGAATACGACAGAGCAAAGAAATACTACAGAAAGCTCACCGATGCGGACATTGTGCTGGCGCAGTAGACCGGTTTATCGCTCCAGCAGTTCCTCAACAGTACAGCCCAGAATTTTTGCAAGACTGTAAACGGAGGCTGCCCCGGCTTTGTTGATGTCCTTGTTTCGCTGCTCATACATCTGGATAGAACGCAGACTGACTCCCGAGCGTTCAGCCAGCTCTGCCTGTGTACAGCCATAAGCCATGCGGATGCGCTTCAGATTGGTATCGGGGAAATACTCCCTGATGCGCTGATCTGTGATGTCCACGAACTTGGTAATGTCTGCTTCGTGGAGCGTCTCGTACATTTTCTGTAAATCGGCAAAGGACAGCACCTTGAAGATATCGCTGTACTTCCTGCCGGAGTACCACTGATAATACGCGACAGCCCAACCGATCCAGTATTCACAGGAGCGCGCAAAGTGGATTTCCTGCTCTACGCATGGCGTTTTGCCGGTGGCTTCTTCTATGATCTCCACCGCAAGCTCAATGCCGCTTTTTCCGCTGAGACAGGCAGGTTCACCGTTCTCTATCCGTCTGCTGACCGAACCGGCGACAAACATCTTCGCAAAGCTCTCGCCGGGGATGCCGCAGGTGTTGATTGCATAGTCGAATGCGTCGCCTAACGCGGACTGCACATTATTTAGATAGATTTCCCGGTATGCGTGGATCATCGTTTTTGATGCCTCCCCTCATAATGTCTTGAATATACAGGCCATCGCTTTCTTCCTCAAGCAGTTTGAAGTACAGACGGTTCGCCTCGTCATCTCTGGCTTTTCGAAGAACATAATACTGTTCCTTCTCCGCAATGTCGAAGCCTTCGTACCGCAGCTTGGAAAAGGCAAACTTGGATTTGATAACGATCTGTTCACCCAGCTTCCCCAAACGCATGGCGCGGGCAAGCTGTTCTACAGAAATACCATTATTCAAAAAGGACTCCGCATAGTCAAAATAAGAGTCATCCGCCCGGTAGCCGGTGATCAGATCGTATGCATTCACATTGACACCGAAGTTGTCGATCAAATATCGCTTTGCTCGATTTGCCACCGGTGTCTTGATGGAGAACAGGCGATGCTCGACCAGGACGGCGATCCAGTTCAAGATCGTAAAGTCAGGACTGTTCAGATTTAATACCTTCAGAAATTCCGTGTCCAGCGTGTATCGATTGGAAAAACCGTTACGGAGAGAAGAAACGGCCCATTCCTTTGCAAGCTCCGGGCTTTCTGTGCAGTAGAGCCCCAAACCGAAATCGTTGTTTTCTCTTCCCTTCCCGAAGACAGGCTCCTCCACGATTTGTTCAGAGCCGTGGTACAGTGTCAATAGTTTCTCCATCTTCTCCACCTCCCATACAATTTCACTCGGATTATATCACCAAAGTGATATAAAGTCAACGGTTCGTTTCACGCGGCAGTAGCAGGATCTGTTCAGCAGAATTTGTGTAATAGGTCAATTTTCCTGATTTCTCAAATATTTTGTTAGCTATTCAAAACGCTTGTCGGTATAATGTGCTTACCTAAAGTGGTTGGTATCATAATATGATACCAACCAAAATCAAGGAAGGAGGACACCACAATGCCTGAAGTAAGACTTATCGCCCCTATCACAAGACAGGGAGTAAAAAAAATACAGGTCGCCGCTTACTGCCGGGTGTCTTCCAACTCCGCCGATCAACTCAACTCAACTCTTATGCCGCACAGATTCGTGCTTATAAAAAGCTCATCGGAACACACGAGGAATGGGAACTGGTAGATATCTTTGCCGATGAAGGTCTGACTGGCATGAAAAGCGATAATCGCAGTGAGTTTCAGCGCATGATCCGTATGTGTGAACGCAAGCAGATCGACCTCATCGTCACCAAATCGATCTCTCGATTCGCTCGAAATACAAAAGATGCTCTGGCCTATGTACGTAAACTCAAGTTACTCGGCGTGGGTGTCCAATTCGAAAAGGAAGGCATCTCAACGCTGTCTATGGGCGATGAGATGCTTCTTAATACCTTCTCTGCTCTGGCACAGGAGGAATCACAATCTATCTCAATGAATCAACGGCTCTCTATTGTCAAGCGCATGGAGTTGGGTGAGTATGTGGACAGCAACGCTCCCTACGGA
>CAZJCA010000115.1:0-2877 GCA_964544505.1 uncultured Oscillospiraceae bacterium | reverse complement strand
CTTGAACTGCTGGATGTCCACTGTGCTACCATTGTCACATCGCCGTAGTTACCGGTGCCACAGTTGGCACCTGCGGAATACTTTTTGGTGGAGTCCCAGCTATTGGACGCGTTGTAATTGGGCTTCCAACCGGAAAACGTATAGCCGGGTTTTTTTGCTTCTCCCTGCAAAGTCACATTGGTGGTCTTTGTGTAACTCTGGGTGCTACTACCCGACAGCGTACCGCCGTTGGGGTCGTAGGTGATGGTGTAGGTGGGGTTGGTGGGGGTGGTAGTTCCTCCGCCGCTGACCGGGCTGCCATTCGCAACCAGAACACCGGTGCCGTATGCACGATCATACAGGGTGTCAAAATTTGCTTTCGAAGACAAGGCGGTTGCCGTACTTGACCAGTAGCCCAACACGCTGGAATCGCTGACATATATCAGGTTCGGAAAGTCCTTATTGGTTTTATTGGCAATGTAGCCAAAGGTGCCATCGCCGCCTGTTGGGATTGTCCAGCCGCCAAAGTACACCTTGCCCCATGCAGCAAGGTCTGCAACGGTCCATGCTACATGAACCTTGTTGACAGTAAAGCCGAAGATTGGCTCAACTGTGATGGTCCACTTGTTGTCCTTTACAGCAGCATAGGTCGAGCCAAGAAGTGTACTAATGGCCTTTGCATTTTCTTCAATAGCACTCCATTTGGCAAATTCCGAGGCGTAGTCTACATCACCGGATGGAAGCGAGGTGCCGAACCCACAGCTGGATTCCAGAGTGGTGTTGTCATCCTTCAAAGATGTCGCAACTTCGGTCCGCTCCCAGTCGGGGTCCTCATCAACCTGAGTGTCTTCGTAATAATACATGCTTCGGCTGAATGGATAATAGTAGCCGACAGCCAAGCCACGATGATAAGAGCCGATGTAGCTGCTAAACCTGTTCAAAAACACGTCTTCCACATTCTTTTCTACACTGTTCACGTAACCGCCATATTTATCGATCAGCGCAAAACGATAACCGATAACGCATTTGCCAGGGGTACCGAATATGATGGAGTAGCCACCGGTTGCGGTACCTGTGGAAGCAGAACCGTCTGCGTGATTACCAAACCATTGGTATCCATCTGCCAATGCTGGCGTCGTGACCGATAGCACTGTAACCAGTGCCAAAACCAAAATCAAGACCTTCCGCCAAGAAAACGTCTTTCTCATGTTTGATTCCTCCTTTTTGTATAAGATAAAAAATTGGATGGTTGTTTGCTGTGTATGGCTGCTTACGCAGCGCCTTGGCGTATATGTTCAAGAGGGCGGTTCGTTCCCTTTTTCCAAACGCAAAACCCTCTATCTATATTATGACTGAAGCATCAGCTAAAAAATGAAAAAATTCCCCAAGGACGGATTGAACGCAAAAAGCAAAGAAAAAACCGCTTGGAGAAAGCGCTCCAAACGGCAAAAGAATAAGGGAAGCAAATGCTTCCCTTATCTTGTTCACTTAATGCTTTTTAATGCAATGATGATGTTCACCATAGTGGATCTGCTCACCACAGTGACTACACACATAATCTGCAATGATTGCGTGCTGACAACATTCTTCACCAATTTTACCGCCCATAATTGTCGGTAATCCACACTCCTTGCAATACATGGTTTCATCCTTCTTCACATCATACTCCGGGCAGAGGGTGTGGTCGTACTTCCAGCTACCATCCGTGCCATGGGAGAACAGGGACGGGCAATCATGCTTACCGCAATGCTCACAACCCTTGTTGATTTGAGCCATTGCATAAGCGTGATCACGATCATTGACACACCAGTGCCCTTCGTAACCACAATCATAATTATTGTTTTCCATGCAAGCGAAGTTATGATACTCTTCGTCTGTCCACTTAGACATACCGCCCTTGTAGCCGTTGGGACCGAGAAACGCACCTTGCTTTTCCCAGCTCCACGTGCTCCACTCTTCGTAAGTAAGATTGTCAGGGGTTACGTTGCCGAAGTCAAATGTTTCGCCCTCGGTAGGCTTTGCGTTGGGATCTTCAGTGGGGATCCAGGTTTCCTCCGGCTCCGTAGAAGGTTCCGTGACCGGCTCAGTTTCAGGAGGGGTAGTCTCAGTGGGGTCAGTGGGTTCTACCGTTTCCGTGGGGTCGGTCTCATCCGCACCACCAGTGCTCTCAGTAGGATCGGTCGCACCAGTGCTCTCATCAGGCAGAGTATCAGTCGGATCGATACTGGGCTTTTGCGTGCCGTCGGTCACACCGGGCACAGAGCTGTTCGTACCAGTGCTGCCACCGTTCCCGCTGTTTCCGCCAGCTGCCAGAACAATGACCAGTACCAGGACTGCGATTGCTACGATGCCGGCAATACAGCCAGCCATCAGCTTCTTGTTCTCAAGAATTTTCTTCATGTCGTTTACTTCCTTTTCTGTAAAATAGATTGATCTCATTTCAAAGTCTTTGGTTTCCATTTTCATTTCCTCCAAAGCGTCTGAAAATCGATCTACTAGTATTATGACAAATCCGTAGCTAACTCAACGAAACGATGGTAGCAACATGTGCTTCCAAAATATTATACACTAAAACTCGACGATTTCTGACAGGATGGGAGGAAATTTTTAGAAAAATTTTTCGGAAGGCTATTTGCGACAGCTTATTGTCGGAAAAATGCGAGAAATAGGGACTGACAGCGCCCCAGATCCTCTTTTTTGCATTTGCTCCCGATTCGATGCCGATGCCAAATGTTTACGCCACCGTACCAGTAGCTGCTAAACATTTGTTGCGCTCTCGAAATTATCGGCAAGAATTCAAGAAAAAATTTTCTTCGATTTCGAAAACTTGCCGATAGGCACATTTGTTATGCTCTCGAAAGCAGAGCAAAGGATGGGCGAAGAACGGGGAGGGGCTGG
>CAZJCA010000114.1:0-3064 GCA_964544505.1 uncultured Oscillospiraceae bacterium | reverse complement strand
AGGAACACAACATCGATACCAAAATGGTGTCCAGCGAAATGCTGACAGCCGTGATTGCATCTTGCGCCCAGGCTGAGAGTGAGTCCATCTCAAAGAATATGCGGTGGAGTTACCAAAAGCGGATGGTATCTGGCGAATTCATAACCTGCAAAGCACCATTTGGCTATCGCCTTATCAATAATAATCTGGTTATCGAACCCAGAGAGGCAGCTATTGTCCAAGAAATATACAGCCTATTTCTGTCAGGCTGGAGCACAACGGAAATAGCCAGTAAAGTAATTAAAGACGGAATCCGGCTACAGGAAGGCACCGAGCGCTGGGGTGTCCGAGCTGTACAATACATACTACAAAACGAAAAATATATAGGCGATGCTCTACTGCAAAAGAGGTACTCCACAGAGTCCTTTCCCAGAGAGCGGAAATATAATCATGGTGAACAGCCCATGTACTATGTTGAAAACACACACTCCCCTATTATTGATCGTACAACATTTGAACGTGTACAAACGCTATATCGTTCCAAAAGGCCGCAGTTAGTGGGAAAGCCAAAGCAAAACCATCTTTTCAGGCAGAAAATAATTTGCAAAGGATGTGGCAGCTACTTCCGAAGGACTATTAGCGCAGGAAAACACTATTGGGTCTGTGGCTACCACAACAAAGGTGGTTCTTGTCCTACTTTGCCAGTACCTGAAGAAGAAATATTTGCAGCTTTCTGCCGCTTATATTTCAAGCTAAAACATTACACGGCTGTGTTGGATGTTTTAGCAAAGAATCTAACATCCGTCGGAAGCCGCCAAATGCTGTGGAGTCCTGCGGTTATGGAATTGAACAACGAAATATCTGACATTTTATCTCAGAGCCACGCCCTCTCCCTGCTGAAGAAACAGGGGGCTGTTGACACTGATGTTTTTATATCCATGAGCAATCAGTTGGCAGAACAGCTCCGCAGCGCCAAGCAGCACAAGGAGCAACTCCAGAAACGGGATGATGACGAAACCATCACCCAAACCCAGAACCTGATCGAGACACTCGATGCCGGGCCGGAGTTTCTGGATAGCTTCGATGAGGAACTGTTCTGTGAGCTGATTGACAAAATTATCGTTGACAGCAATACGAAAATCCGATTCCGGCTTAAGAACGGTTTGGAACTGCCGGAATCCATAGAGAGGACGGTCAGATAGTGGGGACAAACAGAAAGCAGCCTTTTGGCTACAAAATGGAGTTCGGGCAAGTGGTTCCCGAATCGCTGGAAAGAAAATGGGTCATTCACCTGTTTGACAGCTACCGCATGGGGGCGACCTTGCAGGGGCTTGCAGATGAGATGAATACCACAGGTGTTCGCTATGATGGGGACAAGCCTTGGAACAAAAACATGGTAGCAAGAATTTTGGGCGATTCCCGGTACTTGGGTCAAGGCGAATACCCAAAAATCATAGAGCCGGATGTGTTCTCTGCCGTAGCAGAGAAACGCCAAAAGAAAGCCCCGGCTGTGCAGAAAACCGAAGCGCAAGTGGCGCTACGGCGAAAATGTGGCGGTACAGTTACCCCATACATAGAGCAGGGAGTTCTGTATCTGCTGAATTACCTTGCAGGGCATCCGGAGCGGATTTGCGTGCCGGAGCCGCCGAAACCTGCCTCTCCCCGACTGGAATTGTTGGAAAAAGAACTGTCCGGGTTACTGGAACAGCTTCCCGTGGATGAATGTGCGGCAAGAGCCAAAATGATGGAGCTGGTGGCAGTCATATACGAGGCCATAGACTCCAGAGAATATGAAACCTACCGAATGCGGCGGGTGTTTGAACAGGAGCTACCACGGTCAGAACTGGATAAAGACCTGATCGTGAAGAATATATCGGCTGTCATGGTAGACAGCAATGGAACTGTGAAAATCAAGCTAAAAAATGAGCAGATTATTGAAAGGGGTGAATGAATTGAGCGATGTACAGAGGAAAGTGACCATCATTCCTGCGAAGCCCCAGCTGGAGCAACAGATTGCCATGCGGAAGAAAAATGTGGCAGCCTACTGCCGAGTATCTACCGAGGAAGAAGAACAGCAGTCCAGCTATGAAGCCCAGTGTAGCTATTATACGGACTTAATAATGAAAAATCCGGAATGGAACATGGCAGGGATTTTCGCTGACGAGGGTATAACAGGGACTTCTACAAAGAAACGAGAGGATTTTAATCGCATGATCCGTAAGTGCCGTGCCGGAAAAATCGACCTGATTTTGACCAAGTCGATCTCCCGCTTCGCCAGAAACACGGTGGACAGTCTGAAATATATCCGGGCACTGAAAGGCATGGGCATCGGCATCATATTTGAAAAAGAAAATATCAATACGCTGGAAACCGACACGGAGCTGATCATAACCTTTATGAGTGCCTTTGCCCAGTCGGAAAGCGAGTCCATCAGCGCCAACGTCCGCTGGGGTATCCGGCAGGCGATGAAAGAGGGCAAAGTCCACGTCAACTTCAATCGCCTATACGGATATACTGTGGGCGAAGACGGAGAGCCGGAGATCGTCCCGGAGCAAGCTGAAGCCATTCGCCTGATTTTTGACCGATACCTGCTGGGGGACAGCCTGCGGGACATTAAAGAATATTTGGAGGTCAAAGGCATCCCTGCCCCGGACGGTGGTATGACTTGGGATACTTCCCGAATATCCGGCATCCTGAAAAACGAGAAGTATGCAGGAGATGTGCTACGGCAAAAGACATTTAAGGCCGACATGATGAGTGGCAAAACTGTGAAAAACACCGGGCAGCTCCCGATGTATCTGATTGAGAACAACCATCCGGCCATCATCCCACGGGAGCAATTCAATGCGGTGCAGGCAGAACGTCTGCGAAGGTCGGCTGGACGAAGCCCCTCTAAAAAGAATGCTTCCACAGGCCGCACCAGTTATGCCAGCAAATATGCCCTATCCGAGCGACTGGTCTGCGGCGAGTGCGGAACACTATACCGAAGGTGTACCTGGAAGCGAAACGGCAAAGTGCGGGTTGTCTGGCGGTGTGTCAGTCGGCTGGACTATGGAACAAAATACTGCAAGGAATCTCCCACCAT
>CAZJCA010000113.1:0-3215 GCA_964544505.1 uncultured Oscillospiraceae bacterium | reverse complement strand
GCCAGAACCTTGCGGCCATTGGAAGTAGCCATTCTCTGACGGAAACCGTGGACCTTGGAACGATGACGGCGGCTGGGCTGGTAGGTACGCTTCATTTACTACACCTCCTTCGTATAGTTGCATCTATGCTCGACAACGAAATACCGTTGCAGCAATACATAGTTTCTGACCATATAGGGTCATTCTGCGCTATTATAACCGAAAAAGGCAAGCAGGTCAATCTTTTTTTTAAGAATTTGCGTAATTTTGCGGAAATAAAGCCGCTGTTTTGCTCTGTTGCACAGAAAATATCCGCCCGGGAGATCCCGGGCGGACAAAATATCTGCTTATTTACCTGCCACGCTCAGGCCTTCTACCAAAACGCTGGGTGCGCCAAAGGCGGTCATGCCCATGGCGTTGGGCAGCTGGCAATTATCCGCCAGTGCCACGATGTTCTTCAGCAGTTCATAGAAGTTGCCTGCCACGGTGAAGGATTTGACGAATTTGGTCTTTTCGCCGTTTTCAATCATGTAGCCCTCACTTTGCAGGGAGAAATCACCGGAAATGGAGTCTGCGCCGGCGTGCAGGCCGCTCAGGTCTGTGATGTACACACCATTGCCTGCCTTGCGAAGCAGTTCTTCCTCGGTCAATTCGCCGCCCTCCAGGTACATGGTAAAGGGACGGATACCCACGGAAGCATTATAGCCACCCTTGGATGCGTTGCCGGTGGTCTTCTTTCCGGCGACGGCAGCAGTCTTCAAATTGTAGAGCAGGGTGTTGAGTCTGCCCTTTTCGATGATGTTCTTCTTATGGGTGGGGCTGCCCTCTGCGTCGAAATTGGCAGGTTCCGGATTGTCCTTGTGGAAAGGATCGTCCACCAGCGTAACCATGTCGGCTGCGATCACTTCCCCTTCCTTGCCTGCCAGCTGGGAAAGTCCCTTCTGGGCAGCTTCGGAATTGAAGATGGAAGAATAGACATTGAGCAGGCTGCACATGGCATCGGGGTTGAAGATAACGGGATACTGTCCGGTGGGTGCCACCTCGCCGCCCAGCTTGATCTTGGCGGTATCGATGGCCTTTTTCACCATCTTGTCGGTATCGATCTTGGAAAGCTCACCCAGCTTGATCTGGTAATCATTGGACATTCCCTGTCCGTCGGACACCACACCCACAGCCACAACACCGGCGTAGCTGTTGCTGCGCTGCAGATCCAAGCCCTTGGAATTGTAAATTGCCACTTCCTCTGCACCGCGGATGATCTGGGTCTGGCAGCCATCGACTGCCATGGGGTCTGCCCCATAGAGCTTTTCGGTGGTTTCCAGTGCTTTGGCGATCATTTCCTCGGTGGTAGGCTCGGCGTAGCTTCTGTCAGGCAACTGTTCGTAAACCTGACCGCCTTCGCCCAGGAACACCTGCTCCTCTGTCTCCAAATTCTCGGCGTTGTCCATGGCCTTGACCACCACAGCCTTGGCCTGTTCTGCGGACAGATCCTCGGTGGAAGCGTAGCCCATGCGACCGTTTACGATGCAACGGAAGCACAGACCGCCGGACAGAGAGGAAGAAAACTCATTGATGGTATGCTGAAAGGTATCCACGCTGGTGGAGGAGCTGGCCTGATAGTACAGCTCATATTCGGCAATGCCCCGTGCGGCGCACTCGGCAATGACAAGCTCTTTAAATTCGTTGAATTTCATGGTAATGCCCTCCTTATCTGCCGCCGACGGTGATGGTGGATACCCGGATCAGGGGCTGACCCACATTGGTCGGCACGCTGCCGGAAGAAGATCCGCACATACCCTGACCCATATCCATGTCAGAGCCGACCATATCGATGTTCTGAATGACCTCGCTGCCCTTGCCCACCAAAGAGGCACCACGGACAGGCTCACAGATCTTACCATTGCGGATCATATAACCTTCGTTGACGGCAAAGTTAAATTCGCCGGTAACGGGATTGACCGAACCGCCACCCATGGAAGCAGCATACAGGCCGTACTCGATAGAAGCGATGATGTCCTCGTTCTTATCTTCGCCTGCGGCGATGTAAGTATTGGTCATACGGGAGGTGGGGGTATAAGCATAGCTCTGGCGACGGGAAGAGCCGGTGGAGGCCATGCCCATTCGGCGACCGTTGAACTTATCGATCATATAACCCTTCAAAATGCCGTTTTCGATCAGCACATTGCGCTGGGCAGGTGTGCCTTCGTCGTCAATGTTGATGGAGCCCCAAGCGTTGGGAATGGTGCCGTCGTCGATGGCGGTGACCTTTTCGTTGGCGATCTTCTGCCCCAGTTTTCCGGCAAAGACGCTCTGACCATAGGCCACAGCGGATGCTTCCAGTCCGTGACCGCAGGCTTCGTGGAAAATAACGCCACCAAACCCATTGTCGATAGCCACAGGCATGACACCAGCAGGACAGTAGCCTGCGCCTGCCATGGTAACGGCCTGCTTGGCAGCCCGAATGCCCACTGCCTTGGGGTCGATGATGCTGTCGAACACTTCCATGCCCATCCGTCTGCCCGGACCGAAGAAGCCGGTCTGGGTGCCGCTGCCCTTGTCCGCCACGGCGGAGATGGCAATTCGGGTACGGATCTGCCGATCCTGGGCATAAATGCCGTCGGTAGAAGCGATCAAAATATTGTGATCCACATCCAGCAGGCTGCCGGAAACCTGGACAACAGACTCGTCATATTCCTTGGCGGCAAAATAGCCTTCTTTCAGAATGGCCACTTTTTCCTTATTGCCGCAGGAGGAGGGGGCAACCTTTACCGGGTGAATGTCGCCGTACAGCCGCTCTTTCAGTACGATATCCATGGCGGCGCTGCCCTGACCCAGAGCCTCGGCGGCCTGTTCCGCACAACGAATGAGGCCGGCTTCGCTGGTGTCGATGGTGGAGGCCATGACAGAGCGCATTCCCTTGTAAACTCGCACCGATGCACCGGCAATAACCGTATCGTTGATGGAATCGACTTTGCTTGCGATCATGGAAATAGAATGATTGACGGTGTTTTCTGCAAAAATTTCAGCATAATCAGCGCCGGTGGAAACGGCTTTTTGCAGAACACGCTGGCAAATTTCTCTTGAAATCATAGAAAAAACTCTCCTTTTTCACGGAATGACATTATTGTATCATGTGTTTTTCCGAAAAGCAATTGTTTATTTCCCACAGACGAATACCGTTTTTTTGTGCAAGGTGGACAAGACCTCATGACTGCGTTCGATGCCACCGTACAGGC
>CAZJCA010000112.1:0-3237 GCA_964544505.1 uncultured Oscillospiraceae bacterium | reverse complement strand
AAGAACGCCAGCCCAACGGACAGTGGCTCAAGTCCATCAAGTTCAAGCTTCCGATCATTGAGGAAGATATGGAAATAGGTTTGGACAATGATACACATATGGAAAGCATCGTTTTGCTGGAAAAATAAAAAAGCCTTCCCTTTTGGGGAAGGTGTCGCCGCCGCAGGGGGTAACGGAAGAAGCTATGCCTCTCCCTTTGGGAGAGGTGGCACGGCGAACGCCGTGACGGAGAGGGTTTACCTGCCCCTTGCGCCCTCTCAGTCAAAAATCGCAGATTTTTGACAGCTCCCCCAAAGGGGGAGCCGTGGCAATGACAGAAAAAAACCTTCCCCAATGGGGAAGGCTTTGCACAGGGGGTAGAAAATCAATTCTGTGCCATTTCTTTCTTTAATTTGCGGAAGAAGGAAAGGGTCAGCACCAGAATGACCACCGCTGCCACCAGGTCAGACAGGGGAGCGGCGTACAGAATGCCGTCGATGCCGGTGCCCGGCTCATTGCTCTCCAGAAGTGTGGGCAAACCTAATGCCAGCGGAATGAAGCAGACCAGATCCCGCACCAGCGACGATACCACTGCACCTACGGATTTTCCGATGGACTGGAAGAACAGGGCGGTCATTTTGATCAGGCAGGTGACGGTGACCAGCGACAGGTAAATGCGGAAGGTTTTCACTGCAAATTCCTGATACAGTTCATCGCCTGCACCGAAAATGCCCACCACCGCTTCCGGCCATAGCTGGAAAATGAGGGTGGCAATGGCGCAGGTCACTAAGGTGGCACGCAGGACGATCATGTAAGCCTGTTTCACCCGATCCAGCCGCTTAGCACCGTAATTATAGCCGAAAATGGGCTGACCGCCCAGGGCAATACCGGTGACGATATTCAGCACGATGGTAAAGACCTTTGTCTGGATGCTGAACACGGAAATGGGGATGTCCTGACCGTATTTGGACAGGGCACCATAGTGGGCCAGAGTGATGTTACACACCAGTGTCACCGCTACGATGGAAATTTGAGTGATGAAGGTAGCGGCACCCAGTCCCACCATTTTTCGCAAAATGGGCAGATCCGGGACAAAGCTGCGGCCTGTCAGCTTGAAGCTCTTGGGCTTGCGGAAGTACACGGCGCACAGCAAAAACGATGCAACCTGACCGATGATGGTTGCCCAGGCTGCGCCTGCAATGCCCCACTTCAGACCAAAGATGAACACCGGATCCAGGATGATGTTGGTGATGGCACCGGTCAGCATGGCAACCATCGCATAGGTGGGGCTGCCGTCGGCACGGATCATGCTGTTCATCACATTCAGCAGCAGATAGAAGGGGAAGAAGGCGGCGATGATCTCAAAATAGGTGACAGCCAGTTCCTGGGTCTGATCCGATGCGCCGAACAGCCTCATCAGCGGCTCTGCCGCAAACACGCAAACCACTGCAAGGATGATGCTGATGAGTAGCGACACCGTGATGCCGGTGCCTACGCATTTGTGGGCGCTGTCGGTGTCTTTCCGTCCGGCACAGATGCTCAGATAGGAGGCTGCACCGTCGCCGACGCACCATGCAAAGGCATTGGCGATACAGATCACCGGGAAAGAAACGCCGGTGGCGGCGTTGCCCAGATAGCCCAGCTCACTGTTGCCGATGAAGATCTGGTCAACGATATTATACAGTGCGCTGATCAACAGACCCATCACGCAGGGGACGGAAAATTTTAATAGAAGTTTCGGAATTTTTTCTGTTTCTAAAATTCTGCTTTCGTTAGAAGTTTCCATTTTTCCTCCTTAAAATAAAAATACCATAATCGTCTTGCCAGTTAGAAAACTTATAGCAAAACTATTACGGTAGTTTGTAGAGACATTCACCCAATTGTGAACTTATATAAGTCAATATGCAATTGCCACGGGGGATTATAGCACAGCATCCTCCTTTTTGCAATAAGAAAATCAGATTTTTTACTGGTTTTGCGCATAAAAACCGTTTTTTGTAAGTATTTAACATTAAAATCATATAACGGAGGTAATTCCATGCATCCTTTTCCTGAAATGAAGAAAAAACTGGCCTTTGGCATGATGCGCCTGCCGAAAATCGGCGATGAGGTGGATACGGCTCAGGTCAATGCCATGGTGGATGCCTTTCTGGCACGGGGCTTCAACTATTTTGACACCGCCACCCCCTACATTGACGGCAAAAGTGAACTGGCGATCCGGGATTGCCTTGCCCGTCGCCATCCAAGAGAAAGCTTCCTGCTGACGGATAAGCTGTCCGACTCGCTGTGGACAAAAGGAGCGGACATTCGCCCACTGCTTGACCGGCAGCTTCAAAACTGCGGCGTGGAATATTTCGATTTTTACTTAATGCATGCGATGAACGCCGAACGCCATCAGCGGTATCTGGCGGAAGGGGCCTATGACATTGTGCAGCAGCTGAAAGCGGAGGGGAAAATTCGCCACATGGGCATTTCCTTCCACGACAGCGCCGCTGTGCTGGACAAGATCTTGACGGATCGACCGGAGATCGAAGTGGTGCAGCTGCAATTTAACTACGCCGATTACGATGACCCCAAGGTGCAGAGCAGACTTTGCTATGAAGTCTGTGTCAAGCATGGAAAGCCTGTGCTGGTCATGGAGCCTGTAAAGGGCGGCTCGCTTGCCAATTTGCCGGCGGAAGCGGCGGCACTGCTGCCCAATGGCAGTCCGGCCAGTTACGCTGTCCGTTTTGCGGCAGGCTTCGACAATATCGTTATGGTGCTTTCCGGTATGAGTGATCTGGCTCAGATGGAAGATAACCTTTCCTATATGGAAGATTTTAAACCTTTGACGGAGGAAGAACTGGCACTTCTGGAAAAGGTAAAGCCCATTTACCAGAGCCATACCCGGATCCCCTGTACTGCCTGCCGCTATTGTGAGGAGAATTGCCCTGCCGGAGTGCCGATCTCCACTATTTTTGCGCAGGTCAATGGGCTGCACAAGCAGGAGGGAACACCCAAGGCCGATTATGCTGCCCTGAAAACCAGAGCCGATGCCTGCGTGGGCTGCGACAGCTGCACCGTTGCCTGCCCTCAGCATTTGCAGGTGCGGCAGCTGGTGGCAAAGGCTGACGGAATTTTAAAGGACTGACCTCAAAGGCGCTCCCATCGGGGGCGCCTTAAGTTTTTCTCCACAGGGGAGGTAAGGGGACGGGAAAGCCGTGGCCTGTACGGTGGCATCGAACGCAGTCATGAGGTCTTGTCCACCTTGCACAAAAA
>CAZJCA010000111.1:0-3240 GCA_964544505.1 uncultured Oscillospiraceae bacterium | reverse complement strand
GCCCTCTATCCAGAAGTATCTGATCAGCAAGTGCCGCCTGCTGGGCAAGCGTGTGATCACCGCCACAGAAATGCTGGAATCTATGATCTATAATCCCCGTCCCACCAGAGCAGAAATCTCCGATGTGGCAAACGCCGTTTATGACGGCAGTTCCTGTATCATGCTTTCCGGTGAGTCTGCTGCCGGTAAATATCCGGTGGAAGCAGTTAAGACCATGGCTGAGGTTGCAGAGTATACGGAAATGCATACCTCTTACAAGCATCGCTTCCTGACTTCCGAGTTTAAGATCCAGAATACGCTGGATGCGATCTCCCATGCAACCTGTTCCATGGCTATCGATGTGGATGCCAAGGGCATTGTGGTCAGTTCCGTTTCCGGCAAGACTGCCATGATGGTAAGCCGCTTCCGTTGCCCGGTGCCTATCATCGGTATCACTACCGACGAGAAGGCTTGGCGGAAGCTGGCAATGAGCTGGGGTGTCTATCCCACGCTGACCAGTCAGTTCAATTCCATGGATGTGATGTTCTATCATGCTTTGGCTGCTGCCAAGGATATCCTGGGACTGGAAAAGGGAGACCGTGTGGTACTCACCGGCGGTCCCATCAATGGCAAAACCGGCAATACCAATACCATTAAGGTGGAAGAAGTCTAAAATAAAACTGCGTAGGCGTTTGCCTACGCAGTTTTTTAGAAGTTTGCGATCATTTGGTGTAGTGCATCCATAGAATCGGCAATGCCGATGGCACCGGCGGCCTTCATTTGCGGCAGATCACCGTAGCCCCATGCAACGCCAATGGAGGGAAGACCCAATTCGTTTGCACCTTCAATATCATAAATGGTATCGCCGATCATAAGGATTTTTTCGTCTTTCGGAAGCTGCTTCAGCAGATGGCGAATGACATCTGCTTTTGTGATGCGGTTGCTGTCCAGCGTGGAGCCGCAGATCACATCAAAATACTGATCAAGGCCAAAGTGCTTTAAAATGTGCTCTGCCATCACTTCCGGCTTGGAGGTGGCCACATAAAGCCGGTAGCCGTCATTGCGGAGCTTTTTCAGCAGATCTTCCACACCGGGATAGGGGAAGTTTTCGTATTGGCCATGGTCAACATACGCTTGGCGGTAGACTTCCACTGCTTCTTCCATGTTTTCTTCGGAGACACCAAATCGGCGCAGACTATCCCGCAGGGGAGGGCCAACCATAGGGCGCAGATCATCGTAGCTAGGTACTTCCAGACCAAAATGTGCCAGAGTTTCCTGACCGCAGTGGATGATGCCTTCGCCGGAATCGGTGAGTGTGCCGTCTAAATCAAAGAGTAGATGCTTCATATTATTCTTCCTTATCATGATAATAAGGGGATTATAACGGAAAGGGCGAAAAATGTCCATTGTTTTTTTGCAAACTTTGGCGTATAATGGAGAAAAATGCTTGGTTTTGAGGAGATAAAAAATGCTGATCTGTCCAGTTTGCGGAAAATCTTTGGTTTTTGATGCCCATAGCGCCCGATGTGAAAGCGGTCACTGCTTTGATCTGGCACGGGAAGGATATGTGAATTTGCTCCGTTCCTCCCGTCCCGGCGATTTGATGGGAGACGATAAAGCCTCTGCCCGTTGCCGCCGGGATTTTTTGAATAAAGGTTATTACCATGTGCTGCAGGATGCACTGTGCCGCATTTTTGAAAACAGGCAGGGAAGTGTGCTGGATATTTGCTGCGGCGAAGGCTACTATACTGCCGCATTGGGACAAAATCCCAATCTGAAAGTCTTTGGATTTGATATTTCCCGGGAAATGGTGCGCCTGGCAGCCAAGCGTGGCAACTGCCAATTCTTTGTAGCCAATATGGCATCTATTCCGGTGGCTGATGAATCGATGGACTATGCAGTGCATCTGTTTGCCCCTTTTAACGAGCAATCTTTTGCCCGGGTATTGAAGCCCGGTGGTAGGCTATTTACGGTCATTCCGGGAAAGTGTCATCTGTTTGGCTTAAAGCAGGCCATTTACGACACGCCTTATGAAAATGACGAGCAGATCCCCCAAACCACCCTTCTGAAACCCATTGGCGTGACAAAGATAACGGACAAGATTTGCCTTGGGTCTCAGGAGGATATTCAGGCGGTATTTCGCATGACTCCCTACTTTTTCCATACATCTCAGGCGGACAAAGAGAAGCTTTTGCCGTTGACGGAGTTGGAAACAGAAGTGGAATTTGTCATTGCAGAATACGAGAAAATCGGATAATTTTGTAGCCCGCTGTTGCGGGCTACATGGCTTATTGCAGGTGAATATTCAACTGCTCTAAAGTTTCGTTGGCAGCCTTTCCCAGCGGTAGGCGACAGCTGCCGCAGTCAAATCCAATGGCTTTCATGGCGGCTTTTACCGGAATGGGGTTTACTTCCCGGAAAAGGGTATCGATCAGCGGCAACATTTGGCATTGCAGATCTGATGCGGTATCAAAATCCCCGGCAAGAGCAGCATTTGCCATGGCCTGTGTTTCCACCGGCAGTACATTGGACAGTACCGAGATCACGCCCTTTGCACCCAGTGCCATGGCTGCCACTGCCTGATCGTCATTTCCTGACCAGATGGTAAAAGCCGAACCACAGGCGTTATGAATACGAGCGATCTTTACGATATCAGAACTGGCTTCTTTCACACCGACGATATTCGGAATACGGCTGAGCCGGCGGTACACTTCTACGGAAAGGTCTACTCCTGTCCGACTGGGCACATTGTAAATAATGACAGGTATTTTGACCGCATGGGCGATAGCTGTGTAGTGTGCCAGCTGTCCTTCGGGATTTCCTTTGTTGTAATAGGGGGCAACCACCAGCAGACCATCTGCACCAACTTCCTGGGCAGCGATGCTCAGCTCCACGGCATGTCGGGTGTCGTTTGAACCGGTGCCGCAGATGATCTTCATTCTATCGCCCACAAAGGCTTTTCCTCGACGGAAAATATCTAATTTTTCTTTGTCAGATAAAGTAGGGGATTCACCGGTGGTTCCGCAGAGAACGACGGCTGAAATCCCTGCTTCCATCTGCCGCTGCAACAGTCGTTCCAGCATGGGGTAATTGACCTGTCCGCCGATAAAGGGCGTGACCAGGGCTGTACAAGCACCTGTAAAGAATGTTTTTTCCATAAGCTGATACCTCCATGCCAATTTATGCGCCGAAAAAGAATTGGGTGCTGTATGTGCTAAAATGATGTGAACCAAATAAAGATGAGAAGTCGCCCTTGATGTG
>CAZJCA010000110.1:0-3336 GCA_964544505.1 uncultured Oscillospiraceae bacterium | reverse complement strand
ATTCGGAGTGATACCCAAGAGGCCGAAGGGGCTCCCCTGCTAAGGGAGTAGGCGTACCAAAATGCGCGCGAGGGTTCAAATCCCTCTCACTCCGCCAAGCACCCACACAGGAATGTGTGGGTGCTTTTTTGCGTTCAATTTATCTTTTTTCGGAAAAGTCTTGCAAAAATAAAAAGTTTTGCTTATAATAAGATATTAAAATGCCAGTAGAATGCCCACGGGAGTGTGAAAAAACGATGGAAATGCGAATTACTGCCAGAAAAAATCCGCTGATGCAGCAGGTGAAAAAACTGTTTTCTTCCCGGAAGGAACGGGAGCAGACCGGCCTTTTTGCCGCAGACGGTACGAAACTGCTGCAAGAGGCAGTGCGCTTTTATCCGGGTCTGGATACGGTGATTTTGTCTGATGGCGTAGAAGCGCAAGTGCCGCCATCTGTGCGTTTGGTGCGTGTGCCGTCGGATGTGATGGAGTCTATTTCTCCCATGGCCAGCCCTCAGGGGGCGGTGTTCCTGTGCAAGCTGCCCCAGCCGCAACCGCTGGTTGCTAAGTGCCCCATGCTGCTGCTGGATGGCATTCAAGATCCCGGCAATCTGGGAACCATTTTGCGTACGGCTGATGCGCTGAAAGTGCCGGTGGTGCTGTTGGAGGGCTGTGCCGATCCATACAGTCACAAAGTGGTTCGGGCCAGCATGGGTGCGGTTTTCCGCAACCAGCCGTTGACAAGCACCTGGGAAGAAGTGCAAAAGGCATTGAAACAGGCGCAGATCCCTGTTGCGGTCACGGCGCTTTCGGACAGAGCTGTGGATATTCGCCGGGCAGACCTTGCAAAGATGGCAGTGGTCATTGGCAGTGAAGGCCAGGGGGTTCGCCAAGAGATATTGGACAGTGCCGATGCGGAACTGATCATTCCCATGAACCCCAACTGTGAGTCGCTGAACGCTGCGGTGGCGGCGTCTATCGTCCTGTGGCAAATGCAGCAAGTGTAAGACACATACCGTTATAGATAGAGAGGGGGAGTCCCGATGTTGGCTCATTGGATATGGCTTTCGACCCGGGGAGGGTTAAGCGACCGTAATCGCAGATCGCTGTTGGAGCGGTTTTGCGATGCGGAAGATGTATATTTTGCTGAAGCCAGCGAATATGCCTGTGTGGAGGGACTTTCTCAAGAAGCGGTTGCTTCTTTGCAGGATAAGAAACTGAACGAAGCGGAAAAGATTTTGGATACTTGCAGCCGGGAAGGTATCCATGTGCTGACCTGGCAGGATGCGGCCTATCCTCGGCGACTGAAGAATATTGCAGACCCTCCGGTGGTATTGTATTACAAAGGAAAATTGCCGGAGTTTGACGGGTTGCCGCTGATCGCAGTGGTGGGCACGAGAAGCGCTTCTGCTTATGGCCTGAGTACCGCCAAACGAATGGGCTACCAGATCGCTTCCTGTGGCGGTGTGGTGGTTTCGGGTGTTGCTTCCGGCGTGGACAGTATGGCTATGCGTGGGGCGCTGACTGCCGGATCGCCTGTGATAGGCGTTTTGGGCTGTGGCGCAGATGTGGTTTATCCCAGTTCCAGCCGGGCGTTGTATGCAGATGTACAAGGGCAGGGCTGTCTTCTGACAGAGTTTCCTCCGGGAACACCTCCACTGGGATGGAATTTCCCCAAAAGAAACCGGATCATCAGCGGCCTTTCCTGTGGCGTTCTGGTGGTGGAAGCACCGGAGAAAAGCGGTGCACTGATCACCGCCCGTCAGGCAGCGGATCAAGGCAGAGATGTATTTGTTGTCCCCGGTAATATCGATGTGGATAGTTGCAAAGGCAGCAATGCGCTTTTGCGGGACGGTGCCATCGCCGTCAGCTCCGGCTGGGATGTAATGAGCGAATATGAGGCCCAATTTCCGGACAAAATTCGGAAAAGTACCACCCCGGTCAAGCAAACTGCCTATCCAGATGAGGTGGAGCAGGCTCAAAGCGAAAGTCTGCTGAAAGTGGCGCAAAAGCCGAAAATGCCCAAAGAAAAACGGAGAAAATCCCCGTTCGAGCGGAAAAAAGAGATTGACAACCAATCTTCTTCGCCGTATATTGACGCTGAAGAAAGCTTCCCCAACCTCAGCCCGGAAGAGGAGCAGATCCTTTCCCTCCTTCGCCAAAATGTGACACTGGTGGATGATATAATGGCGCAGGCTGGTCTGCCGGCTGGAAAAATACTGGCAAGTTTGACCATGCTGGAGATCAAGGGCATTGTGAAAAGACTTCCCGGCAAACGGGTAGAACTGAAAAAATGAACCAGAAATGGAGTTTATATAAATGGCAAAAGCTTCCAATCTTGTAATCGTGGAATCGCCTTCCAAGGCGAAGACCATTGGTAAATATTTAGGGCCTGATTATGTGGTCAAGGCCAGCATGGGTCATCTGCGTGACCTGCCCAAGTCCACCATGGGTGTGGATCTGGAACATAATTTTGAGCCGGAATATATCCCCGTGCCCGGAAAGGAAAAGCTCATCGACGAGCTGCGTACCGCTGCCAAAAGTGCCGACACCGTATATCTGGCAACGGACCCTGACCGGGAAGGAGAGGCAATTTCCTGGCACTTGGTAGAACTTTTGAATCTACCCAAGGAGAAAACCTATCGTGTGACCTTCAATGCAATTACCCAGAAGGTAGTTACCGAGTCCATCCGTCAGCCCCGGCAGATCGACAGTGACTTGGTGGATGCCCAGCAGGCACGCCGTGTCCTCGATCGGATCGTGGGCTATCAGCTGTCGCCTCTGCTGTGGAAAAAGGTGCGCCGTGGCCTGTCTGCCGGACGGGTGCAGAGCGTTGCCACCCGGCTGGTGGTGGATCGGGAAAATGAAATTCGTGCTTTCCAAAGTGAGGAATACTGGACTTTGGATGTAAAGCTCAGCCGCATTGCAAAGGCTGGTTCTTTCTCTGCCCGCTACTATGGTGACAGCAAGAAGCGTGAACTGGAAAACGAAGCGCAGGTGGAGAAGATCATCGCGGATATTACAGGCCGTGAATTTACCGTCACCAATGTGAAAAAGAGCGAGAAAAAGCGTACTGCTGCCCCTCCTTTTACCACTTCCACCTTGCAGCAGGAAGCTTCCCGAAAGCTGAACATGACCCCCAAGCGCACCATGGCCATCGCCCAGCAGCTGTATGAAGGCGTGGATGTGGCTGGGGAAGGCACCACAGGTCTCATCACCTATATGCGTACCGACTCTCTGCGCCTTTCCGATGAAGCTATGAGTGAAGCCGCTGATTTTATCAAGAGCCGCTATGGTAAGGAGTATTATTACGGTTCTTTCCATGTGTTTAAGACCAAGGGCAGCGCCCAGGATGCC
>CAZJCA010000109.1:0-3338 GCA_964544505.1 uncultured Oscillospiraceae bacterium | reverse complement strand
CAAGAACTTTTTTCAAGTTTTTTCAAATTTCTTTTCGAAACTCAGTTTTTAGCCTTGCGCCTCAAGCGCTTGCATATAATATCATCTTTCCTGCCGAAAGTCAAGTCCAAAAAGCTCCCTTTTTCGTGCCTATCATTGTGCATATTATCCACCTTCCTGTCGTTTGGGCATAAAAAAGGAGTCTCCGAAGAGACTCCTTTATTCTATTCATTTACTCGGCATCTTCGATCAGGCCATAACCGCCATCATTGCGTTTATAAACCACCGCAAAGGCACCGCAATTGTCCTCATCCCGGAAGGCGAAGAAGTTATGCTCCAGCAGATTCATCTGCAGCACCGCCTCTTCTCTGCGCATGGGCATCATGTAGAACTTCTTCACACGCACGATGCTCAGATCCTCTTCATTCTCCTCTTCCGGAGCGAACGAGGTCTCTTCCACAGAACGGACGAATGCATCCTGTTTCAGTCGCCGAGCTAGGCGGGTCTTATTCTTGCGGATCTGACCCTCGATGGTACCGATGGCTGCATCCACAGATGCAAACATATCGGAGGTGCTTTCCTTTGCCCGGAACCAGGTGCCTGCGCCATGAACAGTCAGCTCAACAATGTTCCGGTTCTTTTCCACAGAAAAGGTGATCAAAGCCTCTGCATCCTCGTCAAAGAAACGGGCCAGCTTCATCACTTTCTTCTCAGCATACTGGTGGACATTACCGGGCAACTTAACTCGCTTTTCACTGTACTGAAATTTCATATGCGACAGCTCCTTTCGTTTCACCAATTATTTGGTGTACACACATTATACCACATCTGGTGGACAGATGCAATAGCTAACTGTAAATATTGTGTAAAAAAGGATCATTTTCCAGCAGGCTTCAGCCAAAGGCTAACACAGGCGATCATGCCAAACTCCGCCCAGGGCAAGGTGTTGGCGCTCTGCCAAATGCAACCGGGCAGCACCAGCAAAATCGGCAGGAACCACAGTTCCCGGCGCAGCTTTCCAGCCTTTGCAATGCAGCACAGGAAAAAGAACAGCCACAAGATCACCATGCCCACAGCAGGAAGCACTCTGCAAAGCAGCGCTTGCAGGAAAGCCTGCACCGAATCCATAGGCAGTCCGGAGAAGATCCCCTGCGCCGTCAAGATCACCAGCGGCAACATAGCGACCACACAAAGCCAGTTTTTCTTTTTCATCAGCAGGCACAATCCCAGAAGCAGCCACAGCGACGGGATCAAAAGTCCCGAAAAGCTGAACGACGCCAGCAGCGGCACCAGTTTCAAGAATACCACAAAGAAACAAAATACACCGGCCAAAGTTGCCATCAGCTCATTGTTTTTACCTTTTGCCATCTCTTTTTAATCCTCCAAAGAATCCTCATCATCCAGCAGTGCAGTCATCATCAAATTATAGACCAGCTCTGCCTTTTTCTCAAACAGCCGTCCCAGGCGATTGGCCTGCCGCTGATCCGGCGCTGCCAGTTCCAGTTTCATCAGTTCACCGGCATCATCCCGCAGTTCCATCAACACAGTGATCTCTCCGGAGTCTTTGGTGACCACTTGGGTCTTAACATAACTGCTGCGCCGAATTTGACGGTTAAAACGAGCCACCGCATTTTCTGCCTTTTGCCGAACACTGAATGCAATAGAATCTGCTGTCAATTCTCCTGCTTCCCGACCCTTGGGGGTTATTTCATAGGTGTCCCCCTCCTGCTTCAGATGGCCGGATGTGACCATTTCGGGAATGGCAGTGCAGACATCAAAATAGCTCAGGCAGTCATCCTGGAAGCAAAGTTCGTAGATCTCCTGACAATTCACCGGATATTGCACCCGGGAAGTGACATAAAGGATCAGAACCTTTACATCCATCATATCATGAATAAAGCCTAATCGCTGCATAAACAATCACCTCTTATTTTATTATACAGAAACACCGCAAAAAATCAAGCACCCCATTTCATTCTGGCGCATATTCTGGTATGAAAGGGTGATGAAATGAAACAGCCGATTTTCTATACCGCCGGAGAAACCGGTGCTTTGCTCCATGCACAAAATCGTTTGACCCAATGGGGATACACCATTTCCCCCATTCCCAGCACCCATGTGACCCACCTGCTGCTACCGGTTCCCAGTTTCGACGCTCCCGACACCCTAAAAGGGGGACAGAGTCTGACCGGAATTCTAAAGCACCTACCGGAAAATATCACGATTTTCGGCGGAAATCTCCCTGCACTTCCCTACCGTTCCGTGGATTTTCTAAAAGATGAATTTTATTTGCAGGAAAACGCCGGGATCACTGCTCAATGCGCCATCAAGATTCTGGAGCAGCAGTTCGGCAATCTAAAAAACGCATCCGTCCTTGTCATCGGTTGGGGGCGGATCGGTAAAAAGCTGCTCCCTCTGCTAAAAGGAAATGGTGCCGCCGTCACCATCGCTGTCCGTAAAGAAGGAGCCCTGTCCCAGTTGCAGGCACTAGGCGAAAAGGCCGTTTTAATTTCCCAATGGTCTCCGCAGCAATATGATGTGATCGTCAACACCGCTCCGGCAGCATTGCTGGACGAAAAGGAAACAAATCCCCAGGCATTTTTGATGGATCTGGCATCGGTGCAGGGCATCTGTGGAAATCGAGTCCTCTGGGCTAGAGGTTTACCCAACAAAGAAGCGCCGGAAGCATCCGGCACACTGATTGCCAAAACCACGCTGCGCTACGCCCTTGGAAAGGAGTAATTATGAATATCGGATTTGCACTTTGTGGCTCTTTTTGTACATACGCCTCGATTTTCCCCGTTATTGAAGAATTATCCCGTGAACATCAGATCATCCCCATTCTTTCAACCGCTGCTGCCAATTGTGATACTCGTTTTGGGAAAGCAGAAGACCATATTCGGAAATTGACGGAGATTTGCGGCCGCACGCCCCTGTCCACCCTGACAGATGTGGAGCCCATCGGGCCCAAACGGCTGCTGGACATTCTGGTTATCGCCCCCTGTACAGGAAACACTTTGGCAAAGATCGCTCACGGCATTGCCGACACGCCTGTGACCATGGCTGCCAAAAGTCACCTGCGCAACGGAAAGCCCATTTTGATCGGGATCTCTACCAACGACGGCCTTTCCGGCGCAGCGGAAAATATCGGCAGGCTGCTGAATCGAAAACATTTCTATTTTGTCCCCTTCGGGCAGGATGACCCCTTTGGAAAACCCTGTTCCCTGGTCGCCAAATTTGAAAAGCTGCCCCAGGCGCTGGATGCGGCGTTAGAAGGCTATCAGTTGCAGCCTTTGCTGGTATAGAGTGATTTGTCAAACTAAGTGCAACACTTTTTGAAGTTCAAGATCCCAAAGGTA
>CAZJCA010000108.1:0-3372 GCA_964544505.1 uncultured Oscillospiraceae bacterium | reverse complement strand
ATATTATCTCATATCTCCAGTGAGGTTGCTAGGTGTGCGGTTATTAAGCGCTTACTTTTGTGGTAGCGCAGGGCGCAATAGTCATCGCCCTTGGCAATGCACTTGGGAAGATCCAGCACACTGTCGTAGCATTCGCCGATGCCGTGATCGCCGCACATGGCGATATCGCAAAGGGTGGCGATCTCTTCATCAGAGCAGCCTGCATTTTGCCAGGCTTTTACCAGGGGGCAATAGTGAAAATCGATGGACAGTTTATCATCTGTGCTTTCCAGAATTTTCATTTCAAATACCAGCTGAGCAGGCTTGGTAAACAGGGTCTTCTTTAGTCCTTTGAGACTGTTTGTCTTTCCTTTTTTGACCAGCCCTGCACCCTGAGAAAGACCGCAGCGTTTGACAGCGGCACTGCCGAAATCTCTGGGATCAAGACCACGCTTTTTGGCCTCGTCGCACAAAAGGTACAACCAGAAAGCCCGATGCTCCAGCTGGGCACGAATGGCCTGTAAAAGACCGTTTTTGTACTTGGGTTCATTTTTGACTTTGCTCATATTATCCCTCCTGTGATTTTTCGTATAAAGTCTTTGTAAAAGCAAACACATTGTGCCACATTGGAGATTTTGATGTGTTCGTTTGCGCTGTGGATGGATGCATACTGGGATTTGTCCAAATCAATGGGGGCAAAACGCAGGATGCTGTCGGCTATTTCAGTAAAGTGCCGGGCATCTGTGCCGGCAGTCAGTAAAAATGGGGCGACGATCACATCCGGGAAATTCTGGTTTAGAACGGATTTCAGCACTTGATAAACCTCGCCGGAAAAATCCGTGGGCTGGCAGTAGTCCCGCAGGACACACTGAATCTCAACGCCGTATTTAGCACCGATCTTCCTGATTTTTTTCAGACCCTGTTCCAGATCCTGTTCCCGAACGCAGCGCAGGAACATGGTGGCTTCTACTTGCTTTGCCTTGATCTGGACATCTTCTTTTGTGCCAGCAAAGAGGGTGGTGAAGGAAACCTCTGTGGAAAGCATGGCACTGGTTTGGGGAATTCCCATCATGATTTTCTTAATGATCGGCCCGAATAGACCGAAATTGCCAAAAAGTACATTCAGGGGGAAGCTCATGTAAGGAGCATGCTCTGTGAAAGTGGCTTTTACTTCCGGGGCAAAGTGACCCCTGTAAATCTTTGTCCTGCTGACCTCTGCGATAAACTGGCTCATGCGGATAAGGGCGTTATCCTTGTTGGGATTGAGACCACCGTGTCCCTTTGTTTGAAGGGAAGTGGTACAGCGGTATACATGGCGGCTCTTTTCGTGGACGGCTACCATAGCGCTTTTTTGCTGTACCCCCGGGATCATGCCGGTGGTGATGGCACCGCCTTCGTCCAGAACGGCGGCAAAACGGATCCTGTTTTTTCGGAAATAGTCTGTGGCAAGCACCATACCGTCGCCGCAGGTCTCTTCGTTGTTGGAAGAACCAATATAGAGGGTGATCCCCGGGAAATCGTATCCCTCTGCCAGCAGCTCTTCACAGGCCTGAAGCTCGGCAAACAGGGGCGTTTTGGTATCTATGGTGCCTCTGCCCCATAATGCGCCATCTTTTATTACCCCGTCAAAGGGATCTGTATTCCAACCATCGCCCCCATCTACTACATCATGGTGGGACATGAGCATGATGTTTTTGGTTGCGTTTTTTCCTTCGATCACATACACAAAGCAGCCTGTTCCGAAGGTCAGCCGTTTGGCCTTTGTATGTAACAGAGGGAAGGAGCGTTCCAGCACCTGATAGAACTTATTGTATTCCGGCTGGTTGACCCTGTCGGCGGTATATACCGTCTTACAATCGATCATTTGCTTTAGAGTCGCCGTGTATTGCACTGCCTTTTCCGGACTGGTGTTTTTTCGGCATGTTTCTGAAGGCAATCGTTTCATATCAAACTCCCTTTCGGTGTTCTTCAATGTATTTGGTGACATTCTTTTCCTGATACAGCAGGAAGAAGACCAGAGAAAGCAGGCTGAATACACCAGCATATACACCGGTCAGCTTTACACCTTCCAGACCGACAGACTGCCCGGACTGCGCACCGACGGCCAACACACTGGAAACCACCATCATGGCAACGGCAGAAGCGATCTTTTCGATAAATGTTTTTGTGGCTGAGAAAATACCTTCCCGATTGACACCGTTTTTCAGGCTGTCTTGCTGAATGATATCTGAGAGCATGGACTGGGGCAGAATGTTGATGGCGGCAAAGGGAAAGGCTACGACAAGACCCATGCCCAGACCGATCCACAGTTCGTATCCCGGTGCCAAAGCAGCGATCTGATCGCCCACATAGATAAAGGCAAAAACCACAGTAAATACCACGCTTGCCGCAACCAACAGGGATTTTTTGCTACGCTTTCGGCTAAAGGAGACGATAAAGGGGAACAGACATAGGGCTACGGCAATGGCTGCCAGCATGACAAGAAAAGACTGAGATTCCGGAACATTGAGAAGCATGGTAATATAATACAGCATTGCTGTTTGGAAGAAGGCCATGGAGACGCCGCTGAACAAATCACCCAGCCCGTACATCACAAAGTTGGGGTTTCGCAGCACCTGAGAAAAAGAGCCCAGCAGAGATTCTTTCGGTTTTGTATGGGATTCCACATAATCGTTCTCCCGGAATGCGGTGGCACTGAGCCAAACACAGATAAGACCGATTGCTCCAAATACCAGAAATACCACACGCCAGGCCCAAAGGGCGCTTAGTCCGGCACTTTTGATCAGATCTACAAACAGTGTGGCGGCGTACATAAACGAGCTGGAACCCATAAAGAAAGCGGTGCTGATGCCATAATAGCCCACCCGTGCTTTAGCATCGGGAATGATCTCCGGCACCAAAGCATTTCTGGGGATGAAATAAAAGGTATAGGCGGTGTAATATGCCACCAGGAAAAAGCCTACCCAGATGGCGTTGGCAACAGAGCCGTGGGGAAAGGGGGCGTAGAAAATCAGCACCACGGACAATGCATAAGGCAGCGCAGCATATTTCATAAAGGGCATTCGCCGACCGTCTTTGTGGGTGCATTTGTCGGACAAGGTGGCAACCAGGGGATCGGTCACTGCATCTACAATTTTTCCGATGGCGGTGATCAGTGCCATCACGGTCACAAATCCCAGCAGTTTGTTTTGAGGCAGCAGGGAGGGCAATCCACTTTTTACCGTGGGCTGGAAGAAATACAGCAGATAATTACCGATCATACCGTTAAACAGACCCTTGGCAATGTCTGCCAGACAATAGCGGTACATCTTTCTTTTGGGCAGTACCTTCATGAATGATCTCCTTGTATTATAGAGTAGTAGTTTTTAGTGTCCCTCTCCAAGGACATGTGCT
>CAZJCA010000107.1:0-3464 GCA_964544505.1 uncultured Oscillospiraceae bacterium | reverse complement strand
TGACTATGTGCCGGAAGGAAAAAATGTCCGTATGGGCAGTGCTTCCGTTATTGGTAAGCTGTGCGTCATTGGTTCTAAGCTCAATGAGCAGGCTGTGGCTGACCTGTTTGGTGTATAAGGAGAGCGTATGACAGAAATTCCTGTTTATGCCTTCACAGGCTTCCTGGACTCCGGTAAGACCAAGTTCATCCAGGAGACTTTGGAAGATGAGCGTTTTAATGCCGGCGAAAAAACTTTGCTGCTGGTATTTGAAGAAGGGGAGGAAGAGTACGATTTTTCCACCTATCCCCATAAAAATGTGTACTTGGAAGTGCTGGATCAGCGCACCGTTACGACAAAAGAATTGCAGGCACTGACCAAAAAATACAAGCCTGAGCGGATCGTGGCAGAGCTGAATGGAATGGAACTGGTGGGCGATCTGTACACCCGTTTCCCGGCGGACTGGGTCATCGCCCAGGAGGTGATGTTCGCTGATTCCACCACATTCATGCAGTATAATGCCAATATGCGAAACCTGGTCATGGATAAGCTGATGGGCGCACAGATGGTGGTATTTAACCGCCTGACCAAGGGAGAGGACACCATGCCCCTGCACAAGCTGGTTCGTGCGGCCAATCGCCGGGTGGATATTATGTATGATTACACCGACGGAACCACCGCTTTTGACGATGTGGAAGATCCACTGCCCTTTGATATCAATGCACCGATTATTGCGATCAAGGATGAGGACTATGCCCTGTGGTATCGGGATGTGACGGAAGAGCCGGAAAAGTACGACGGCAAGACAGTCACATTTAAGTGCCAGGCAGCATTGCTTCGTCGGGAGAAGAAAGGAATTTTTGCACCCGGTCGATTTGTAATGACCTGCTGTGTGGACGATATCCAGTTCCTGGGCGTTCCTTGCCTCTATGGCGAGCCCATTGAGCCGAGGGCCTGGTATGTGGTCACGGCGAAAATCGCTGCTCAGAAGCACAGCATTTATCACGGGGAGATTGGCCCGGTGCTGACGGCTGTTTCTGTGACCCCTGCTGAGCCTGCTCAGCCGGATGTAGCAACTTTTTGATATATGTAATATGCCCCGGTTCCTCGGAACCGGGGCATATTTTTATACAATTCGATCCACTACATACCAAAGCAGAATAATGATCAGCAAGGCAGGGATCAATGCGACCAGACTGGCAGCAGAAAGCACAAGGCTCAAAATTCCCATAGAATTCATCAGATAAAATAGAGCAGTGATCAGTCCGGCGGAGATAATCGATCGAGCCAGAGAGCGACCAATGAGGTTGGAAAAGAAGAATGTGTACAGCGCACCGATGATGGGATTTGCCACAAACAGGGTAACACCGACGACCAGCTTCAAGCTGCCCAAAAGAATCAGCAGGATCAGAGCCGCCAGTAGAATCAGCGGTGCAATTTGCCCAATTCCCTGAGGTAACCACATAAAGAGCACCACATCCAGTACATAGTTGGCGCCTATGGCCAAAACCACGGTGGCAGCACGGAGCAGGAGCCACACAAGCAGTTTCTTTCCCTCCGGGATTATGGTGTTCATGAGATTCACCAGAAATGCGATCATTAAAAGCTTTGTGAACTGGGTGCAGATCTCCATAAAATCTGCATTAAAAATGGAGAAGATTTTAAGCGTGCCATCTTCAATGGAAATAAAGGGCAGGGGATTTAAGAAAATATCCCAGTGGAGACCAAAACTATATATCACAATGCAGATCACATACAGGCACAGGATCTCCATGGCAGAAGTAATGGCCTTGCCTAACTGGTTTTTCTTGCCAAACAGGAAACGGAACATGGAACTGATGAGCAAGAATCCAACAATAGCGATGGCACCAAAACAGATGTAATTTAAGACAGTGGTTGCTTTGTGTTCTAAAGCAGTAAACAATTCAGACATTTCTGCATACCTCCCTAAAAGGTAAAAAAACAGCCGTCAAATGACGGCTGTTTCTTTATAGACCGGAAATGATATGAAATTAAATTACTTAATTTCAGCCTCAGCGCCAGCTTCCTTCAGCTCAGCGACCAGCTTCTCAGCGTCTTCCTTGGAGATGCCTTCCTTCAGGGTCTTGGGAGCGTTGTCAACGATGTCCTTAGCTTCCTTCAGGCCCAGGCCGGTAGCAGCACGAACAACCTTGATGACGCCCAGCTTGGAAGCGCCAGCGTTCTTCAGGATAACATCGAACTCGGTCTTCTCCTCGACCTCAGCAGCAGCGCCAGCAGCGGGAGCAGCGACAGCAGCAGCAGCGGCGGAAACACCGAAAACCTCTTCCAGAGTGTGGACCAGTTCGGACAGCTCCAGGACGGTCAGTTCCTTAACCTGCTCAACCAGAGCAGTGATCTTTTCACTAGCCATTTTAATAATCCTCCTAATGTGTGTGTTTGTGTTTTAATTTAAGAATAGTGGGGTAGTGCGATTAGGCTTCTGCTTCTGCAGGAGCGGCGCCGCCTTCCTTCTGGATACGAACCTGATCCAGGACGAAAGCCAGGCTGGAAATGGGAGCCAGGAAGGTGCCGAGGACGGAAGCAACCAGAGCATTCTTGCTGGGCAGCTCGCCGAAACCATTGAGCTGGTCAGCGGACAGGACAGAGCCTTCCACGATACCGCCCTTGATGTTCAGAGTCTTCAGCTTGTTCTTCTTGGTAAACTCGCATACGATGCGAGCAGGGGCGATGGGATCGCCGGTGGTGGATGCCATGGCGGTAGTACCGTTCAGAACCTCGGAGAAATCGTAGCCACAGTTTTTAGTGGCGAAATTGGTCAGGGTGTTCTTAACAACGGTGTACTCTACGCCGGCTTCCCGGAACTGCTTACGCAGCTCGGTGTCCTGAGCAACAGTGATACCCTTGTAATCAACGAAGACCACGGAAGTAGCTTCCTGGATCTTGCCGGTCAGGTTTTCAACCACTGCCTTCTTGCTCTCAAGAACCTTTGCGTTGGGCATGAGTTTCACCTCCGAAAATAAAAAATGTCCTTTTGCCAAAAAGACAAAAAGACACGCAAACAATCAATCTGTTAAACGCACCTCGGCAGGAATTACATCTTTCGATACCTGCTGTCTTTGGCAACAGATGCATTCTATCATAGATAGCATAGATTGTCAAGTGTTATTTTTAGAAAAATGCAGTTTTCTAAACAAAATCCCTGCAAGGTTGAACCTTGCAGGGATTTGATCATATCAATTACAGATACTTAGCAGTAGAGACCTTGACGCCGGGGCCCATGGTGGACACGACGGTGCAGGACTTGATATACTGACCCTTGGCAGCAGCGGGCTTTGCCTTAACAATAGCCTTGACCAGGGTATCCATGTTCTCGGTCAGCTTCTCAGCACCGAAGGAAACCTTGCCGATGGGGCAGTGGATGATGTTGGTCTTGTCCAGACGGTACTCAACCTTACCAGCCTTGATTTCCTTAACAGCAGCGCCGACATTGGGAGTCACGGTGC
>CAZJCA010000106.1:0-3659 GCA_964544505.1 uncultured Oscillospiraceae bacterium | reverse complement strand
AGCCCTTCATAATGGGGAAGTTGACTTCCTTCTGGGGGAAGCCCATCATGGGGCCACCGGCCTTGATGGTCACATCGCCTTCCATGATGCCGCCGCAGTAGTCTACCAGTTCGGAAGCGTTGGTGCCGATACGGACGATGAAGTTGCCGGGGTGGGGGATATAGGGGCCGGTGACGGTGGTCACACGCTCCACCAGAGGCATACCGGTTTTCAGCACATCAGCGATGGCCTTGACGGTGCTGACATTGGACACCACGGCGCCCACATCAGCAGGCAGCTTGCCGCTGGGGACCATACGACCCAGAACACGCTTGATGAGCATTTTTTCGCCGCCCTGAGGGTACTTGGTGCGGGCAACGCAAACTTCAATGCCTTCCTCGTTCTCTACCTTCTTCTGCATCAGTTCGATGGCATCAGGCTTGTTGTCTTCAATGACGATGACACCACGCTTGGTGTCCACAGCCTTCATCTCGGCCTTCAGACCGTAGATAATGTCGTCGGCATACTCCAGCAGCACATGGTGGTCAGCAGTCAGCATGGGCTCGCACTCGCAGGCGTTGACCAGAACTGCATCGATGGGCTTGCCGGGATTCAGCTTGACATAGGTGGGGAAGCCTGCACCGCCCATACCAACGATACCGGCGTTCTTGACGATGTCGATGATCTCGGCAGGGGTCAGCTCCTCCAGAGGCTTGGCAGGCTGGACGGACTCGTGGGGCGTATCCAGGAAGTCATTTTCAATGACGATTGAGGGGCACATACCACGGTTGGCGTGGGGGCGATCTTCAATGGCGATCACCGTGCCGCTGATACTACTATGTACAGGGGCGGAAATAAAGCCGGAAGCTTCTGCGATCTTCTGACCCACCTTGATCTTGTCGCCCACTTCCACGATAGCGGTGGCAGGAGCGCCCAGATGCATGGACAGGGGGAACACAGCGACCTTGGGAGCAGGGAAGCGCACCAGACCCAGGTGTTCGGTCAGCTCCTTGCCCTCGACGGGGTGTACGCCGCCGTAGTAACCGGCAAAGCGGCTGTCACGAATGGAGTCCACATACTCACGGACGGCCTTCACATTGACCTTGGAGTAGTCACGGATCTGAATGGGCTGGCTCTTAAACTCTTCCAGACGACCCTGCTCTTCCAGACGAGCCTGAATCTTTGCCCAAGCGCAGTCCTTGTTGGGATCGACTTCGCACTTGCCGTTCTTTGCACCGCCGCACTGACCGTTGACCAGGCTCTTGGAGCAGTCAACGATGGGGCAGATGCCGCCGGTGATATTCAGATAGCACTGAGCGCAGGCATCGCAGGCCTTCTTGGTCAGCGCCATACCGTGGTGACCGGTGTAGTTCAGGGAGTTGCTGGCTGCATAAACAGGGATGTTCAGCAGGGAAGCGACAGTCTGAATGCCCAGACCACAGGAAATGACGAAGACGCATTCGGTGCCCTCGGGGATCATGGTTTCCAGCTTCTGCGCAGTCAAAGTCTTGTTGCACAGAAAATCAATGTTGCCGGAGCCGGTGACAGTCTTGCCCTGTTCAGTGGCCAGACGGACAAATTCGGCGCATTCCGGTTCTTCCAGCGTTTCAAATTCTTTGAAACACTTGTTGCAAGCCAGCACAAAGATATTGTCCACGCCCTGCAGGACGGAAACAAGCTCATCGACAGGCTTCAACTGAAACTTGGTATAGTTTTCCAATTTCGCACCTTCCTTATGAAATTGATTTACTGGATCTATGCCCTTTATATCGCAGCTCTTTTTCCCCAAAGGGCGCAAAAGGGCATAAATCTACAATTTACACAGCCTAGTATAGCACATCTGATTTCGATAAGCTAGTACCAAAATCACATCTTTTCTTTGAAAACATAGAATTTTTCCAACTATGGACTTGACTGGCGGACTTTTGACCATGGAAAATAAAAAAGGAAATGTGACGAAAACAGCGGAAAGGGGAGCGTAAAAACGGAAATTGAAAAATGGTGAAAAAAGCACTTGACAAATGGCACTTCGGCCGCTATAATAAGCGTGTTCTGTTTGAGCCGCCGGTATAGCTCAGTTGGTAGAGCAGCTGATTTGTAATCAGCAGGTCGGGGGTTCGAGTCCGTCTACCGGCTCCAGACAGGCTCTTGGAACAGATAATTGAATATGGGGGAGTTCCCGAGTGGCCAAAGGGGACAGACTGTAAATCTGCTGCGTATCGCTTCGATGGTTCGAATCCGTCCTCCCCCACCAGAAAAAGACCAATCCGTTCGGATTGGTCTTTTTCTGCGTAATGGGCATTTGGAGGACGGATTCGAAAGGCCGGTCCAAGCAAACAGTCCGGTGGACTGTTTGCCCGGCCGTGGCTTTTCCGCAGAAAAGCGAATCCATAAATTCTGCATTCTGAAAAGCGTGGAAAAGAAGTACAATTGCGAAAGACCAATCCGTCCGGATTGGTCTTTTTCTGCGTAATGGGCATTTGGAGGACGGCTTTTCCTCTGCTGGAAATCATTACAGCTTGTCAAAAAGCCTCTTTTCTGGTATCATTAGGTCAGTCCTCGCGAGACAAATCTGACGAATTAGGAGGCATGAGACATGTTCGGTTGCGATTTTACCTTTGATTGCGGCGCCATCTGGCAGGCCATCTGCGCCCTGTTCGGCAAGAGCTGCTAATATGTGAAATTTGCCCCCTCTTCTGAGGGGGCATTCTTTTTTCTTGCATTATGGTCAATTTCTGCTATAATATATGGAGAAATTTTCCGAGGGCAAGGGAGAATGTAACTATGAGATATGATGTGATCATCGTCGGTGCAGGCCCCGGCGGCATTTTTGCTGCCTACGAGCTGATGCAGAAAAAGCCGGATCTGAAGGTAGCGGTATTTGAAGCAGGCCACCCCTTAAGCAAACGCCGCTGTCCCATTGACGGCGACAAGGTGAAAAGCTGCATTAACTGCAAAAGTTGCAGTATTATGAGCGGTTTTGGCGGCGCAGGTGCTTTTTCCGACGGAAAATATAACATTACCAACGATTTTGGCGGCACGCTTTATGAGCGCATTGGCAAGAAAAAGGCTCTGGAGCTGATGCAGTATGTGGACGAGATCAACCTGCGCCATGGCGGCGAAGGAACAAAACTCTACACCACTGCCGGCACCCGGTTCAAGACCCTGTGTATCCAGAATGATCTGCACCTGTTGGATGCCTCTGTCCGCCATTTGGGCACGGATATCAACTATATCGTGCTGGAAAACATCTATAACGACCTGAAAGATCAGGTGCAGTTCTTCTTCGATACCCCGGTAAAGTCTCTGAAGGCGGTGGAGCAGGGCTATCAGGTCATTTGCAAGGATGCAGTTTATGAGTGCGAGCAGTGCATCGTGTCCGTGGGACGCAGCGGCAGCAAGTGGATGGAAAACACCTGCAAAGAACTGGATATCCCCACCCATTCCAACCGGGTGGACATTGGCGTTCGAGTGGAACTGCCGGCGGCAGTCTTTGCTCACCTGACCGATGAACTGTACGAAAGCAAGATCGTTTACCGTACCGCCAAATATGGGGACAAGGTGCGCACCTTCTGCATGAACCCCAAGGGTGCTGTGGTCAACGAGAACACCAACGGCATCATCACCGTCAACGGTCACAGCTATGAAGACCCGGCCAAGCAGACGGAGAACACCAACTT
>CAZJCA010000105.1:0-3715 GCA_964544505.1 uncultured Oscillospiraceae bacterium | reverse complement strand
ATGCCCTTGCCGTCCTTGCCCTCGGACTCGCCGAACAGCTGCTGCCACCAGCCGCCCATCATCTTAAAGCCGGGCTCAAAGGATTCCAGGATCTCAATGGCCTTACCACGGCGGTACAGCAGGTTACGGACAGCGGCATACTGCCAGACAGGGTTTTCAAAGGAGCGGATGTCGTAGATCTTGCGAGCCTCGGCAGCAGCGGCCATGACGGCGTTGATGTCGATACCGGCAACAGCCATAGGCAACAGACCCACAGCAGTCAGCACGCTGTAACGGCCGCCCACACTGGGGGGGATCACGAAAGATTCCCAGCCTTCTTCCGTAGCCATCTGGCGCAGAGCACCCTTGCAGGGGTCGGTGATGGCGTAGATGCGGCTCTTGGAGCCTTCGGTGCCATACTTGCGCTCCAGCAGCCAACGCAGATTACGGGTGGCGATGGCAGGCTCGGTGGTGGTGCCGGACTTGGAGATGATGGCAATGGAGAAGTCCTTGCCTTCCAGCAGCCGCTCCAGCTCGTTCCAGGCACGGGTGGACAGGGTGTTACCGGCGTAGAAGATCTGGGGGTTGCCCTTGCCCTTGCCGATGTTGTGGTTTGCACCTTGCAGCAACTCAATAGCAGCACGGGGGCCGAGATAGCTACCGCCAATGCCCACGACCACGAACACATCGGAGCTCTGGCGGATCCGCTCAGCGGCGGCGCTGATGCGGTGCATCTCCTCGGTGGGGTGGGCAGTGGGCAGGTTCAGCCAGCCCAGAAAGTCGTTTCCTTCGCCGCTGCCGTCAACCAGGGTCTCGTGAGCAGCGAAAACCTCCTGTTCCATAGCCAGTAGATCCGGCAGGGATACCTGACCCCAAACATTAGAAATATCAACTTTGATCATAAGTAATATGACACATCCTTTCAAGTATCGGTTTCCTTATACATATATGTTACCGCAAAATCGGCCTAAACGCAAGAAAAAAGGAAAATTTTTTTGTAAATTTTTTGCAGGCTCTGGATTTTTTCTTGTGCAGGTTGTATAATGAAAAGGACATTGCAACAAAAAGCAGGGGGTAGCATTATGAGATACGGATTTGGCGTGGATATTGGCGGAACCACCGTAAAAATCGCCTATTTTGACGAGGTCGGAACGATGCTGGACACTTGGGAGATCCCCACGGTGACCAAAAACAGCGGCGCACAGATCCTGCCGGATGTGGCGCAGGCACTGGAAAAGTACATGGCAGAGAAGAAAATCGACCGCAGTAACATCATTGGTGTTGGTGTAGGTGTTCCGGGCCCGGTCAATAGTAAGGGCATTGTGAATATGTGCGTCAATCTGGGCTGGAGCCGGATGGAGATTGCCAAGGAACTGGAAAGCCTGACCGGGCTGCCGGTGAAGGCAGGCAACGATGCCAATGTGGCAGCTTTGGGCGAATACTGGAAGGGCAGCGGTGCTTCCTTTGATAGCATGGTCATGGCAACACTGGGTACCGGCGTTGGCGGCGGCATTGTTGTAGATGGACAGCTGCTTCACGGTGCCCATGGCGCCGGTGGCGAAGTGGGCCACATGGTGCTCAATCGCCACGAAACGGATCGCTGCGGCTGTGGCAATCGGGGATGTGTAGAGCAATATTGTTCTGCTACCGGTCTGGTGCGTTTGGCAAAGATCCGACTGGCATCGGACGAGATGGCATCTGTCCTGCGGGAAAAGGAAACCCTGGCTGCCAAGGATGTGTTTGATGCCGGCAAGCAGGGTGACTGTCTGGCGCTGGAAGTGCTGGAGCAGTATTACGACTACCTGGGAGAGTTCCTGGCAACGGTTTGTGCAGTCATTGACCCGGAAGTGGTGGTTCTGGGCGGCGGCGTCAGCAAAGCAGGTGAGGTGCTGCTGGAAGGTGTGCGCCGAAGCTATGAAAAGTTCTGCTTCCACGGTGTCAAGGATGTGAAGATCATGGCGGCAGAGCTGGGCAATGCAGCCGGTTCTTATGGCGCATTCAAGCTGGTGCTGGATGCGTTCGGATAAAAATTTCAGCCGAAGGGGATATCCCTTCGGCTGTTTTTCATTTTCCTTGCAGGCGTTCTAAGGCAGCTCGGATCAC
This sequence comes from uncultured Oscillospiraceae bacterium, assembly GCA_964544505.1. GTDB lineage: Bacteria > Bacillota > Clostridia > Oscillospirales > Oscillospiraceae > Faecousia. Next base: position 1,633 of record CAZJCA010000105.1, on the reverse strand, counting down.
GGGAAGGGCTTCCTCCGGCTCGTCAATGTGGAGGGTGGCTTCTTCCAGAGGACAGAATCCGGTGTTGGAGCGGTTGCGGATATTTTCAGCCAGGGTGTCCCAGTAGGCTTCCACGCCATTGCGGCGCAGCAGCTTGACGGCGGCAACGCTCATCACATTGCCGTGTACCCGGCGAACACCCAGAAGACAGTACAGGTGTGCGGCGGCTTTGCCTACCACCTTGTCGGCAGCAGAGCAGGCCCAGGTGTCTTCCCCACTATCCAGCCAGTCCAGCAGGGGCTGGACTCCACGGACGGAACTTTTATGTACCACATCATCCCGGCACAGCACACAGGTGCTGCCGGTTTGGGCAAGGATGTTTTTGGCGTTTTGCAGATCTTCCGGCATAGGAAACCCTCCTTTGTTTTCTCCAATTATAATCAATCGGCTGCCCCCTGTCAATCGCATAAAAAGCATTCCATGGGGAATGATGTGAAGGAGGAGGGATGAAGATGAAACGACAGGAAGAAGAGAAAAAAGCGCCTGACTGGGAGATGAAAGACCCCAAGCCGCCGGTGGTGCAGTCCGGGCATTTAGAGGATAGACGAAAATGAAAAATCCGGTGCGATCGCACCGGATTTTTGCGGTTTATTAACCGAGTCTTGCGCCTGCAGGGATGGCATCATCCACCATCACCAGATTCAGCTTTTCTTCGCCGTTTTCTGTGTGGACGGCGGACAGCAGCATGCCGCAGGACTCTCTGCCCATCATCTTTCTGGGGGGCAGGTTGACGATGGCAACCAGAGTTTTGCCGATCAGCTCTTCGGGCTTGTAGAACTTGGCAATGCCGGAGAGGATCTGACGGTCGGTGCCGGTACCGTCGTCCAGAGTGAACTGGAGCAGCTTGTCGGACTTTTTCACATTGGTGCATTCTTTGACCTTCACAGCACGCAGGTCGGACTTGCAGAAGGTGTCGAAATCTACCATTTCATCGGAGTAGGCTTCGATTTCAATGGCAGGAGCAGCAGGCTCCTGAGCGGCTTTAGACAGTTCTTCCAAAGCAATCAGCTCCTTTTCCATATCGATTCTGGGGAACAGGGGCGTGCCGATCTGGGTGTTCCAGATGGCATTTTCGTCGGCGCAGTAGCACCGGGCATCCAGACCACGGGCATCCTTGGGAACGCCCAGCAGATCCAGGATCTTCTCGGAGGAAGCGGGCATGAAGGGGGTGAGCAGGATGGCACTGATGCGGATGCATTCGCAGAGATTTTTCATCACGGTCAGCAGGCGTGCCTTCGTATCTTCGCTCTTTGCCAGGATCCAGGGGGCGGTTTCGTCGATATACTTATTGGCACGATCCAGCAGACGGAAAATATCGTTCAAGCCCACGGAGAACTGGAAGGCATCCATGTGCTTTTCATAATCGGCAATGACCTCGGCTGCCAGTGCGTTCAGCTCATTGTCCAGCTCGGCACTTTCGCCGCCCTCTGCCAGCACGCCGCCGAAATACTTCTGGTTCATGGCAACGGTACGGGATACCAGGTTGCCCAGTGTGTTGGCAAGGTCAGTGTTGATGGTGGAGATCAGCAGCTCGTTGGTGAAGTTGCCGTCGGAGCCGAAGGGGAAGGTCCGCAGCAGGAAGAACCGCAGGGCA
>CAZJCA010000104.1:0-3736 GCA_964544505.1 uncultured Oscillospiraceae bacterium | reverse complement strand
CCGGATAGTACATTCCGTCTGCGCCCAATGTATAGGTTCCGCCCATTTCTTCAAACAATGACTTCATCGAAATACCTCCAATCTGTTTACTTTAATGCTGCGCTATGTTATAATACCATAAGGCATATCACATATCAAGATAAGGAGAATATGAAAATGCGGAAAAATGAAGATATCATAGCTATCTATTCCCGTAAGTCTAAGTTCACAGGCAAAGGCGAAAGTATCGGCAATCAGGTAGAACTGTGTAAAGAATATATTCGTTTGCATTATGGTGATGCAGCCGCAGATAAAGTGGTTGTATATGAAGACGAGGGCTTCTCCGGTGGCAATCTGAACCGTCCGGACTTCAAGAAAATGATGGATGCTGCCAAGAAGCGTAAGTTCAAGGCTATCATTGTTTATCGCCTTGACCGTATCAGCCGAAATATCAGTGACTTTGCAAGTTTGATTGAAGAACTGGCTCGTCTGGATATTTCTTTTGTTTCCATTAAAGAGCAGTTCGATACCAGCACTCCTATGGGACGAGCTATGATGTATATCGCATCTGTTTTCTCTCAGTTGGAGCGTGAAACCATTGCGGAGCGTATCCGTGATAATATGCACGAATTGGCAAAGACGGGGCGTTGGCTCGGTGGTACAACTCCTACCGGTTATGCTTCCGAAGCAGTTAAAAGCATTACCATTGATGGTAAATCAAAGAAAGCCTGCAAGCTGAAACTGATACCGGAAGAAGCGGATATTGTCAGAATGATTTATGACTTGTATGTAGAAACGGACTCCTTGACATTGACCGAAGCAGCTTTGATCAAACAGGGAATTAAGACGAAGAACAATAATTATTTTACCCGTTTTTCCATCAAAGCCATTTTGCAGAATCCGGTTTATATGATTGCAGACGAAGATGCTTATCAATTCTTTACTCAGCACGACACAGACTTGTTCTCAGATAAAGATGCCTTTGACAACAAGCATGGTATTATGGCTTACAACCGTACCGATCAGGAAAAAGGCAGAGCAACAAAGTACCTTCCTGCAAGCGAGTGGATTGTATCTGTCGGCAAACATCCAGGTCTTATTCCGGGTAAAGTGTGGGTACAGATTCAAGAATCTCTGGAACGAAACAAATCCAAATCCTTCAGAAAGCCACGCAGTAATGAAGCACTTCTGACTGGATTGCTGTTCTGTAGCTGCGGAGAGCGTATGTATCCGAAAATGAGCAAGCGCAAGACTGCGGACGGAAAAGTCATTTATACCTATGTTTGCAAAATGAAGGAACGCAGTCAGCGTTCTGTGTGCAACAGCAAAAATGCCAATGGCAATACATTGGACATGGCTGTGGTTGAGCAGATTAAAATGCTTGCAGAGGATAAAGATACTTTCATTGCACAGTTGGAACAGAGCCGCAGATTCTATACCGGCAATCGTATGGACTATGAACAGCGTTTGGATGATATGCGAAAGGAAAAGGCAGAAACAGAGAAGAAAATCAATTCTCTGGTAGATTCTCTTGTAGATATGGGGGACAGTCCTGCCAAGGCTCATGTAACCAAACGAATTGAACAGTTGAACCAGGAATACCAATCCCTTGAACAGCGTATTCAGGAACTGGATGGTCTGACCTCACAGCACGCTCTTAGCGATATTGAGTTTGATCTGTTGCGTCATCTCTTGACGATCTTCAAGGATGGCATTGATGAAATGACAGTTGAACAAAAACGTGCTGCCATTCGCACCATTGTGCGTAAGGTGGTTTGGGATGGTGTCAACGCTCATGTGATTCTGTTCGGTGTCAAGGATGATGAAATTGAGTATCCGGAAATTGCGGCTGTAGCATCCGGTAATACTGAAGATGATGAAGAAACCGAGGAATTGGTGGACTTTTCCGATGTAGATTATGATGATGACGATATGGAGGATGAACGCCTGGGAAAAACTGAACCCCTCAGTGCATCAAAAACGCATTGGGGGGAGGATAGCAAATGAGATCCTCATGAATATCCGTTCCACGAAGAAAAACCGGCAGGAGGTCTCGCTGAACCTGCCCATCGGTACGGACCGGGACGGCAACGAAATCAGCTTCAACGATATTCTGGGAACCGATGCGGATGAAATCCTGGATACCATCAGCCTGAAGATACAGGTCGGGAAGCTGTATCAGGCGCTGCAGGATGTGCTGACGCCGCGGGAAAGGACGGTGATCCTCTGCCGCTACGGTCTTTCCGGCAGGCAGCCCCTGCCCCAGCGGGAGATTGCAAAAGCACTTGGCATCAGCCGCAGCTATGTATCCCGCATTGAAAAGAAAGCGCTGGAAAAGCTCAAGGAATCGCTGAAGGACAGCTGAAACGGCTGTCCTTTCTCATTCCATCTCAAACCGGCGAACCTGCAGATAGTCTGCGATGGCATCAAAGATGGGAAGGGCAGACGACGATCCGCTGATGCCGTCTTCCACCAGCACGGTGATCACAAACCGGGTTTCTCCCACCTGGCAGCAGCCGCTGAACCAGCAGTCACTGACAGCCTTTCCGCCCCGCACAGTCTCCGCAGTTCCTGTCTTTCCCCATGCCGGGACGCTGCGCAGGCTGCTGCGTCCTGTCCCATCCTCCATGACGGCAGCAAGCATCTCCTCCAGGATCCCTGCCACAGAAGCCGGGAGAATCTGTTTTGCGCCGCCCGCATCCTGATCCTTCACCACCGTAAGCTTCGCCGCCCGTCCGCCGCCGCAGACGATGGCCATCATCCGGTGCACTTGAGCCGGCGTCACCTGCAGCTGCCCCTGCCCGATGGACAGATTGGAAATATCCCATTCCCCCAGTGCCTCCGCCGCAGGCAGGCTCCCCGCCGTTTCCTCCGTAAATTGGGAAAAGACCAGAGATCCCAGTCCCAGCCGTCCGGCCATCTCGAGAATCCGTTCATCACCCAGCTTTTCCCCCAGCACGGCGAAATAGCAGTTGCAGGACTTCGCCATTGCCGCCTTCATATCGACCGGACCGTGGCCGCCCGCCGGACCCATGGTACAGCCCAGAGTGATACCGCCCACTTCTTCCTCCCCGTCGCACTGGTAAACTGCTTCGGGATCCACAATCCCCGCTTCCAGAGCAGCGGCCGCCACCACCACTTTAAACACAGAGCCGGGTGCATAGACGCCCTGTATGCATTTATCCACCAGGCAGTCGCCGCCGCCTGCCAGATAGGCTTCCACCGTGTTGGGATTAAAGACAGGTGAAGATGCCCAGGCCAGGATTTCTCCGGATTTCAACTCCGAAACCAGCACTGCACCGGACGCACCCCGGCTTGCAAGGATATCCTCGCAGGCACGCTGCAGACCGCGGTCCAGGGTGGTGACCAGATTCCCATCCCGCAGACTCTCTCCTCCCACCAGCTTGGGCGAGACGCCGGATAGAAGACCTCCGCCGCTGTCTGCCCAGAGGACCAGCTTCCGGTCTTCGGCTTCCAGGGTCTGTTCACATGCCTTTTCCAGCCCGGAGACCCCTTTTTGCTCCGACTCGTTCAGATACCCCAGCAGATGGCAGGCTGTCTGGCTGTCGCTATACCGGGCGCTGGTGCAAAGCACATAGGCTCCATACTCCTCCTTCAGCCTGCGGTTTACGGTGGGATCGAAAATCTGACTCCGGTAGACCGTGTATCTGGGGTCTGGGCCGGCACCGTCCTCCGCACCGCCGTCCCCCGCCTCATCCGTTCCGTCGTCCCCATCGCTCCCGGTCACCATCTCCGG
>CAZJCA010000103.1:2068-3911 GCA_964544505.1 uncultured Oscillospiraceae bacterium | reverse complement strand
CCCATGGACTCCACCTCTCTGGTTGGTATGTTCTACAACAAGGAAGTATTCGCCAACGCCGGAATCACCGCCGCTCCCACCACTTGGGAAGAGTTCCTGGACTGCTGTGAAAAGCTGAAGGCCAGCGGCGTGACTCCCCTGTACTACTCCGGTGCGGACACCTGGACCCTGCAGTGCATCACCCACTTCGGCTTCAACCAGGATGTTGTGGACAGCGGCCTGTCCTACATCGAATTCTGGAACGAAATGAACACCAACAAGCGCCACTATGTGGATGCTGTAAACTTCAAGAACACCATCCAGATGTCCAAGGAAATGATCGAGAAGGGTTATGTAAACGAAACCTTCCTCTCTGACACCTACGACATGGCACAGACCGCTCTGGCCGAGGGCACTGCCGGTATGTACGCCAACGGCACCTGGGTTTATGACGAAATCGCGGGCAAGTATCCCGAAGCTGCTGACAAAATCGGCTCCTTCATCCTGCCCCTGTTTGAGAAGAACTACACATGCTCCTCTATGCCCGGCTCCGTGGTTATGACTGAGGCCTGCGCAGACAAGGCTCTGGGCGAGAAGGTTCTGAACTTCCTGGCCTCCTCCACCGCACAGAAGGTCTATGCGGAAGCTCAGCCCGGCATTTACCTGAACAAGAATGTCACCTGCGAGCTGCCCGAAGCTTACCAGACTCTGTATGAGCAGATGCTGGCCGGCAACAGCATGGAAGTTTGGCAGAATGGTAACCGTTACCACTACGGCGATTACCACATCCATGTGCAGGATTACCTGGCTGGTGGCATGGATCTGGATACTGTTATGGAACTGCTGGACAGTGACACTGCCGCAAACGCCCAGGCAGCCAATGATGCCAACTGGTAACTTCTGAATTGCATAAATAAATGGAGTGGCAACACTCCATTTATTTATATCCCTATGATTTGAAAGGTGTGAGGTTTTTGAAAAACCAAAATCCAAGGCTTCCCGGAAATAAGCGCGGTGCAATGCGCTCGCCCTATTCGTTGTGGATGGCATCTCCGGCGCTGCTTGTTTATACCGTTCTGTTTATTTTACCGGCAGGAGTCGGCGTCATTATGTCGTTTTTCAACGCCAATTCCTTTCAGCTGTCGAAAATGACCTGGGCGGGTTTGACGAATTTTAAAAATGTTTTTTCGGATCCCTATATCAATGTTGCCATTAAAAATACCCTTCTGTTTGCCATTGTGACCACCATTGGCAAAACCGGACTGGGGCTGCTGCTGGCACTGTTTGTAAACCACAAATTCCGGGGAGCTAATTATCTGCGTACCGTGTTCTTCCTGCCGGCAATTTTGAGCAACGTAGCAGTTGGCTTGGTATTCCGCTCCATGATGCATCCCAATGGACTGATCAATCAGGCACTCATCCAATTCGGCCTTGAGGCATGTAAACAAAATTGGCTGACCGATCCCAAAATCGCCATTTTCTCTTGCGCCTTTGTAGAGATTTGGAAGTGGTCCGGTTATTCCATGGTTATTTTCCTGGCGGGCTTGCAAAGCATTGACACGACCTACTACGAAGCGGCCGAATTGGACGGTGCCTCCCCCTGGCAGCGGTTTCGCAATATCACCCTGCCCTTAATCATTCCCGCTTTTAATAATGCGCTGATCATCAACATCGTCGGCGGCTTGAAGGTCTTTGATTTGGTTCAGACCTTGACCAAGGGCGGTCCCGGCTCTGCTACTTCTGTATTCGGTACCCTAATCTATTCGTCCTTCAGTAATGGCAATTACGGACGTGGCTGTGCGGCCAGTGTGATTTTGACGATTTTTGTGGTGCTGATCGCACTTCCCACCAACCAGTATCTGTC
>CAZJCA010000103.1:0-1968 GCA_964544505.1 uncultured Oscillospiraceae bacterium | reverse complement strand
ATCATCATGCTTTCTGCCACGGCAGCTTATGTTCTGCAACGCCGGGGCACCCGCATGGCTCGGAAACTTACGACTTACTTTGTGATTGGATTGATTATCCCCGGGCAGATCATCCCCACCTACATCATTTGCTCCTATCTGCACCTGAAAACATTTCTGGGTGCAGCCATGGTACTTACGGCGGCCAACCTTCCTTTGGCAACATTCCTGTATCTTGGCGCATTGAAAAGCATCCCCCGGGAGATTGATGAAGCTGCTATTTTAGATGGTTGCAGTTCCTTGCGGATGTTCTTCACTGTGATTTTTCCTCTGCTGAAGCCCATGACGGTGACACTGTTTATCCTGACATTTATGAACGTTTGGAACGACTTTGGCACAACCATTTACTTCCTGAATAAATCCACTAACTACACACTGCCACTGACCATCTACAATTTCTTCAGCACCCATAGTTCCGACTGGAATCTGGTATTTGCAGATGTGGTCATTGTTTCCCTCCCTGTAATTATTCTCTATTTCTGTGCCCAAAGGCAGATCATGTCCGGCATGACCTCTGGTGCCGTAAAGGGGTGAGCCTATGCGAATCAGTGCTCTTGAACCCAATTATCGTCCGGAATATGCCGTTGAATTGAAAGAATATCTGACCCGCGGTGTCAATCCTCATGACCCATTTCCCACAGGCCTGGTGCGATCTTCTTATTGGCGGGTTTGGGCTGACGGCCGAGAGGTAATGGTATTCGATACGCCGGTCAGCCATGCAGGTCCCCATAGCTTTACATTATTACCGCCAAAGGCGCAAAAAATCAGGGCAACCTTCCACGGCCCTGTTCGTAAAGCGGAAATTCTTCCCCAGAGACTGGGAATCATAGGAGAGATTGAGGATAACACCATTGCTTTTTCCATGGGAAATACCCGCAATGTGATGATTGAAACCAACGGAACCAGCGGGCACCCATTGTCTGTGTTTGCTGCCGTGGAAGAATTTAAGCCCAATCCAGATGATGAAAACGTGCTGTGGTTTGAACCCGGCCTGCATCGGATCCGTAATTTGGAAATCAAAAGTGGCCAGACCCTATACTTAGCTCCTGGCTCTGTTTTGATGCCGGAGCAACCGGATGGAAGCGATGAAATTCTGGATGCCAACGACTGGGCAGGAAAAACTTGCTATCAGGATTTTCTATATGCAAAGGGCCAAAAGGATATCCATATTTGTGGCCAGGGGATTATCGATTTGACCGCTCTGGATTGGCACGCCCGCAGAACCATTTGCTTTACAAACTGCGAAAATGTCGAAGTGACCGGAATCACGATGGTGGGTGCATGCAGCTGGACCATGCCATTTTTCGGCTGTAAGAATGTCCATGTAGACAGTGTTCGGATGCTGGCGTATCGGGAAAACAGCGATGGCATCGATTTGGTAGATACCCACAACGCCCTGGTGGAGAATTGTTTCATCCGCACTGGTGACGATGCCATTTGCCTGAAAAGCATGGCATGGACCCCCAGAGTGGAAACCCATGATATTCAGGTAAAAAACTGCACCGTGTGGAACGACAAAGTTCGTGCCTTCGGCGTTGCCGGTGAGACAAGGCACGACATCTACCGGGCGGTCTTTGAGCATTGTGATGTTCTGCACAGTATGGCTGACTGGACCACCGAAGTTTGTGCCCTTGGCGTATATATTTGCGATGCGGCAAAGGTTTCCAATATTACCTTCCGGGATATCAATATTCGACAGGAAAGCAACCATGCCATCTGCTGCTGTATTGTGAAAGATAAGTGGTCAACTGACGATTCCGCAGGGCAGATTCAGAATATTATCTTTGAAAAGATCCATTTCCCGGAAGATTTCACCATCTATCTGAGCGGATTTGATGCCCAACACAAACTGAAAAACATTGTTTTTCGTAACTGCACATCGGGCTGCCAAAATAAGAACGTTGACATTGATAGATACACTGATACTAA
>CAZJCA010000102.1:0-3973 GCA_964544505.1 uncultured Oscillospiraceae bacterium | reverse complement strand
GGCCAGCTCCCCCACAGGGGGAGCCAAGGGACGGTACTTTTTTGACACGCTGAAACCGGCTCTGTAAAGAGCCGGTTTTTGTGTATGAACTTAAGCCAGATAAATTGCCTTGCAGGCCAGCATGGTGCAGTAGCAGTCCAGCTTGGAAACCAGCTCGTAGGGAGCGTGCATACTCAGCACGGGCACGCCGGCATCCACAGTGACGATGTTCCGGTTTGCCATGTAGGCAGCTACCGTACCGCCGCCGCCCTGGTCAACTTTACCCAGGGTTGCGATCTGCCAGATCACATTGTTGTCGTCAAAGGTCTTGCGGATGTGGCACATAGCCTCAGCGGAAGCGTCGCTGGCGCCGCCCTTGCCACGGGAGCCGGTGTACTTGCAGATGGCAACACCGTAGTTGAGTTTGGAGTTGTTGCGCTTGTCGCAGGTTTCGGGCCAGTTGGGATCAAAGGCGTTGGATACATCTGCGGACAGGCAGAAGGAATTGGCGAAGCAGTCCTCCAACTTCACGCCCTGCGCATCGCACAGACCGCCGACAAAGTGCTCGAAGAACTGGCTCTGCATACCGGAAATGCCCACGGAGCCAATCTCTTCCTTGTCGGCCAGAATGCACACAGCGGTCTTTCTGGGGGTGCCGATGTTGAACAGGGCTTCCAGCTCGGCGTACACGCACACCCGATCATCATGACCGTAGGCGGCGATCAGGCTGCGATCCAGACCCACCTCACGGCAGGGGCCGGCAGGAACGATGTTCAGTTCGGCAGACAGGAAGTCAGACTCCACGATGCCATACTTTTCGTTCAGCCACTTCATGATGTTCAGCTTCACCAGATCAGCGCCCTCGCCCTCGATCGGCTCGGTGCCCAAAATTACATTCAGCTGCTCACCGGCGATGACCTGTGCAGCGGTTTTCTGCATCTGGTCGCCTGCCAGATGGATCAGCAGGTCAGAAATCATCAGAACGGGATCGGAAGCATCTTCACCGATGGTCACATTAACGGTGCGACCGTCCTTGGTGCAGACAACGCCGTGCAGTGCCAGAGGCAGGGTGGGCCACTGATACTTCTTGATGCCGCCGTAGTAGTGGGTCTTAAAGTAAGCAATCTCGCTGTCTTCGTACAAAGGATTGGGCTTGATATCCATACGGGGAGAGTCTTCGTGGGCGGCGCAGATATTGGCGCCGTTTGCCAGAGACTCGGTACCGATCACAGCCAGCGCAATGGCTTTGCCCCGGTTGTTGTAGTAAATTTTATCGCCGGGCTTGGCTTCCATGCCGGGAACATAGGGCTTAAAGCCACGCTTTTCCGCTTCGGCAACAGCCCATGCGGTGGACTCACGCTCCGTCTTGGCGGCATCCATAAAAGCCATGTAGCGCTTGCAGTAGGCTTCCATTTCGGCTCTTTCTTCAGCGGTGATGCGTGCGTAACCGTTCTTGGGAGCGGCCAGCAGGCTCTCACGCAGTTCTTCAGTAGTCATAAGAATGTACCTCCATTTTAAAATCAGGTGGAATTTCCTATTCCATTATACAGGTTTGACGGAAAAAAGCAAGGCATTTTGCATAAAAATCCTCTTTGGTTCCATCATTTTCCAGTACATAGTTACACATCCGACGGAAATCTGCCTGAGGCCGCTGGGCGTCGATCCGCTTCTGCGCATATTCGGCGCAGATCCCTTCACGAGCTGTCAGCCGGGAAATGCGGACATCCTCCGGGGCGCAAATTGCCACGGTGAGATCGCATAGCTCTGCCAGCCCCCCTTCAAACAGGGCGATGGCATCAATGGCGGCAAGATTTTTATGGGAAGAAAGTCTGCGCTGGACTTCTTTTTTGACCGCAGCGTGGGTGATTTTGTTCAGATCGTTCAAGGCAGTTTCGTCAGAAAAAACAAGATTTCCCAATTTTTTGCGCTGCAACACGCCGTTTTTCACCGTGCCGGGGAAGCGGTCTTCAATGGAGAAAAGCAGGTTTTTGTCGGTTTGGAGCAATTGATGATAAATTTCGTCGCAGTCCAACACCAGACCGCCTAAATCGGCAACTGCCTGCAATGCGGTGGTTTTGCCGCAGCCGGTGCCACCGGTAATGCCGACGATCATGTTTCTTCCTCCGCATCGATGATGTGGAAAGCGGCGGCCTTTTTCAGCCGATTTTGCACGGCGTAGGCCACACCGCCGCCCACCGGGCAACGGGCATAGACCTTGCGGATCGCCGGGTCGTCCAGCACACGCAGGGCAGCAAACAAACCGGCAGACAAAGTTTGCACATCATCCTCCCGACCGTAGGCCAGGGGGTTGCAGTTTTTATACAGAGGCAGTTCCTCTTCAAAGCACAGTACCCGGTCATTTTTTTTAATGTGGGCATGGATGTAGGCGGCGGCTTTTTCCCGACTGCCGGAAACGATGACCACTTCGCTCTGGGGGGCATAGTGCTTGTACTTCATGCCGGGGGCTTTCACCACCGCATCCTTGTCGATCTGTGCGGTGACAGCTTTGTCCACCACCAGATCGCCCAGCACTTCCGTCAGCTGCTCCGGGGTGATCCCACCGGGGCGCAGCAATCGGGGGCGTTCCTCCGTCAAGTCCACGATGGTACTTTCCACACCTACCCGGCAAGGGCCACCGTCAACCACGGCAGCAATTTTTCCCTGATGGTCGTGGCGTACATGGGCGGCAGTGGTGGTGGAAGGTTTTCCGGAAATATTGGCGCTGGGGGCGGCAATGGGGCAGCCTGCCAGACGGATGATCTGACGGGTCACGGCGTTATCCGGGCAGCGGATGGCAACCGTGGACAGGCCGCCTGTGGTGCGCTTGGGCACAATGTCCTTGGCAGGCAGCACGATGGTCAGTGGGCCGGGCCAGAATTTTTCAGCCAGACGGTAGGCACTTTCCGGGATATTTCGGCAAAACTGCTCCATATCCTTGCCGTCTGCCACATGGAGGATCAAAGGATTATCCTGGGGGCGGCCTTTGGCGATGAATATTTTGGCAACGGCGTTTTCATCCAGACCGTTGGCACCCAGACCATAGACCGTCTCCGTGGGGATCGCCACCAGTTCCCCTTTCTTGATGAGATCTGCGGCGATAACCGGGGTTTGGACATCCTCCGCAGGCAAATACAGGGTATTCATAACAACACCTCAAAAATGCAGTTTGGGCAGTTGCGTGCTGCAACTGCCCAAAGCGATGATTTGAACTTACACAGTGGGCTGGTTAGCTGCCTCGATGATCTTAACGAACTTCTCGGGAACCAGGGAAGCGCCGCCGATCAGGCCGCCGTCGATGTCGGGCTGAGCCAGCAGTTCGAAAGCGTTCTTCTCGTTCATGGAGCCGCCGTACAGGATGGAGATAGCACGGGCGTTCTTGGAGGAGTACAGCTTGCGGACAACGGAGCGGATCAGCTCGCAAACTTCCTCAGCCTGCTCGGGGGTAGCGGTACGACCGGTGCCGATGGCCCAGATGGGTTCGTAAGCGATGATGACCTTGCGGATCTTCTCCTCGGGCACACCGGCCAGACCCATCTTGATCTGCATGGTGATGTGCTCGGCAGTGATGCCGGCTTCACGCTGCTCCAGAGTCTCGCCGCAGCACATGATGGGGATCAGGCCAGCTTCCAGAGCTGCCAGAACCTTGGCGTTCACATCCTTGTCGGTCTCGCCGTACATCTCACGGCGCTCGGAGTGACCGATGATAACATACTTACAGCCAGCGTCGGTCAGCATGGCGCTGGACAGCTCGCCGGTGTAAGCGCCGGAAGCGTTGGCGTTCATGTTCTCAGCGCCGATGCCCACACGGGTCTCACGCATGGCACGAACGGCGGCAGGGATGCACACAGCAGGCACGCACAGTGCCACATCGCACCAGCGGCCCTTGGGCAGCATGCCCTTGAAAGCGGTCATAAACTCCTTGGTCTCGGAGGGAGTCTTGTTCATTTTCCAGTTGCCGGCAATGACGGTCTTACGGTATTTTCTGTTCATGGTT
>CAZJCA010000101.1:0-4073 GCA_964544505.1 uncultured Oscillospiraceae bacterium | reverse complement strand
TCTGTTCCAAGATACTATCCATAACTTTCAACTTTCCGCTTTCATCTTTACACTCAAAAACCTTCACTGAGGTGACAGCACCTAAATCCAATGAGTCTACCAATTCCACCACATCCGCAGATATTTAGTTGAAAGTTGAAAGTGTAAAGTGGACAGTTAGCCTTCTTTAGCTGTTTTTACACTGGCAACTAACATTTTTTCAAGTTCGGTACAATCCGAGTGAATAGAACGATATTCCTGTTCTGACAAGTACCCGGTTGCGTACAAAAGTCTGATCCAGTATTTTGTTTCCGTTGTTTCCTTTAGGGCAATACTCAGTTTCGATATAAAATCCGGCTTACTTTGTGCTTGTTGTGCCTCAGCAATATTTGCACCAATACTGGTTCCGGATCGCAGAAGTTGCTTCGACAAAGTATACTCTTTCTGGGTGTTACGAAGATGTTTGCACAGGTTGACTGTTCGTATTGCAAATTGAAAACTTTTCTGTTCCAAGATACTATCCATAACTTTCAACTTTCCGCTTTCATCTTTACACTCCAAAAACCTTCACCGAGGTGACAGCACCTAAATCCACATCCGCAGATATTCAGTTGAAAGTGTAAAGTGGACAGTTAGCCTTCTTTTGCTGTTTTTACACTGGCAACTAACATTTTTTCAAGTTCGGTACAATCCGAGTGAATAGAACGATATTCCTGTTCTGACAAGTACCCGGTTGCGTACAAAAGTCTGATCCAGTATTTTGTTTCCGTTGTTTCCTTTAGGGCAATACTCAGTTTCGATATAAAATCCGGCTTACTTTGTGCTTGTTGTGCCTCAGCAATATTTGCACCAATACTGGTTCCGGATCGCAGAAGTTGCTTCGACAAAGTATACTCTTTCTGGGTGTTACGAAGATGTTTGCACAGGTTGACTGTTCGTATTGCAAATTGAAAACTTTTCTGTTCCAAGATACTATCCATAACTTTCAACTTTCCGCTTTCATCTTTACACTCAAAAACCTTCACCGAGGTGACAGCACCTAAATCCACATCCGCATATTTCGTTGCTTGCAGGGGTAATCTTATCACAATCTGTTCATCTTGTCAACGGAAAAAGCCGCCGTAAAACGGCGGCTTTTATCACTTAGCGGACATATTCGATGACCACACGGCGGTTGGGCTCCGTGCCGGTGGAGTAGGTGGTGATGTTATCCATATCCTGCAGGGCCGCGTGGATCACATGGCGCTCGTAGGCGTTCATGGGCTCCAGGGTGGTGCGGCGGCGTGCCTTCAGCACCTGGTGTGCCTTCTTACGGGCATACTTGCCCAGGCTGTCTTCCCGCTTGGCACGGTAATCCTCTGCATCCACATTGATGCGGATATGGCCTTCCACATTGCGGTTGACGGAATAGTTAGCCAGATGCTGGATGGCATCCAGGGTATCGCCCCGGCGACCGATCAGGTAGCCCAGATCTTCGCCCACCAGCTCCACATTATAGGTATTATCCTCACCCTTAACGCAGTGGGGCACTGCCTTGGAGTCCATATTCTCCAGCAGACCCTTGATGAACTGCTCGATCTTCTCCTCCACAGAACCGGCCTCCACAGGGGCATAAACCTTAGGCTCTGCCTTGGGTGCTTCCACCTTCCGCTCGAGATGGGCAGGACGCTCCTTCTTCTCAGGCTTGGGCTCTTCGGCCTTAGGCTGGGGCTTCGGTGCTTCCTTCTTGGGCTGGGGCTTGGGTGCCTCGGCCTTGGGAGCTGCCACAGGGGCGGCATGGGTGGTCTTGGAACGGGATGCGCTACCCAGGGCGCTCTTAGGGGCAACGGGCTTGGGTTCATCGGGTACTTCGTAGGTCACCTGCACCTTTGCCGGCTGGGCACCAAAGCCCAGGAAGCCGGACTTGGCCTGCTGCAAAATCTGAACGGAAACATTCTCCCGCTCCAGACCCAGCTTTTCCAAGGCTGCTTCCACTGCCAGATCAATGGTCTTACCGGTGGTTACAATGGTCTTTTCCATCTTCTCTTATTCCTCCGTAGAATTGTAGCGATTGGGATCGTAAGCACGACCCTTGCAGTAGGGACGCTCGCTGATGCCGGACAGAGGCTTATTGCCCTCTTCCTGTTCATCCTGTACGATTCCCTTCTTCGCCAGATACTCTGCCTCAGCGGCAGCGCGGGCAGCAGCCTCTTCCTCTTTCTGCTTCTGCTGCAGCTTCTTCTTGCTGGTGTTGGCAGTAATGCCATCGGGGTTAGCAGCCCGGCGCTCGGCACGGATACGCTCTTTTTCTTCCTCGATGCGCTGCTCTTCCAGATATTTCTGCATCCGAATGGCATCCTCGGCATCATAGATCTTGCGGTAATGCTTGGTCAGGATCGCATCCTCAATGGTACGAACCACACCGCCGACGAACCAGTACAGGGACAGGCCGGCAGGAACGGTGAAGCCGATCCACAGGCTCATCAGGGGCATCATCCACAGCATCATCTTGTTGGTCTGAGCGGACTGAGAATTCTGAGCAGTTTCCTTATCCTGCATACCCCGTTCGTCGGTGACGACGGAGTTGTTCATCTTCTGGGAGATCAGCATCTGCACCACCTGGCTGGCAGCAGACAGGCAGGGCACCAGGAACAGGCCGATGTTTGCCCAGTTCCATGCCTTCCATGCGAACACATTGAACTGAGGGATCAGACCCAGATTGATGCCCAGGGTGTTGAACTGGATTCCCTCCAGGGTGCTCTCGGCAATGCCGGGGATGGCAGCCTGAATTGCCTCAGCATACTCCGGGATGTACTGGGCGGCGATGACCTGGCTGTAATAGCTGTTGCCGGAGAACAGGTCGGGGTTTAATCCTTTGATGGTATCGACGATCAGCTGTGCGTTTTCTGCGCTCTCACCCAGAATGTAAGTGATGGGTTCCCGGATCACGCTGTAAAGGGGGATCAAGATCAGCAGAGGCACCAGGCTCCACAGGCAGCCGCCGCATCCCATGGATGCGCCTTCTTCCTGCTGCAGCTTTTGCAGGGCTTCGTTCTGTTTTTGCTTATCATCGGCGTATTTACGCTGAATTTCCTGAATACGGGGCTGAAGACGGGACATCTTCATCATGCTTTTTTTGCTCTTTGCGGTGATGGGCAGCAAAACCAGCTGTACCAGGACTGCAAAGATGGTAATGGCCAAGCCATAGTTGCCCAGCAGGTTGTAGATTTGATGCAACAACCAGCCAAAGGGCACAGTGATAATATCACTGGCAGCGAGTAACATAGACATACCTCCTATTGGTTGTCAAGTGACTACATCGGTCACTTAGGGGACGGGGTCAAAGTAAGGGTGTTTGGAAAACGGATGGCAGCGCATCAATCGCTTGAAGGCGAGCCAGCCCCCTTTGACGGCACCGTATTTGGTGATTGCTTCGACTGCATAAGCCGAACAGGTGGGACAGTAGCGGCAGCGGGGTGGGAAAGCCGGAGAGATCTTCCGCTGATAAAAGCGGATGGCTTTGAGCATGATCGTTTTCATGGCTGCACCTCGTGCATCTTTTCCTCCGCCTGAATGCCCGCTTTCTTCGCCAGCGACAAAAATGCATTTGTCAAAGCGCCGAAATCGGCGGTGATTGCCCGGGTCCGTGCTACCACAACAATATCCCAGCCGGGCTGGAATTTTTCCTCGTTCAGGCGGTAAACCTCCCGAATGCGACGACGCACCCGGTTGCGCACCACAGCGTGACCCAGCTTTTTGCTCACAGTGATCCCAATACGGTTCTGACCCGTGCGATTGCGGCGGGCGTAGAGCACCAGATAAGCATTGGCCTGGCCGGAGCTGGCGTACAGCCGGCGGAAAATGTGGTTCAGCTTCAGCGGAGCAGAAAATTTCATAAGATCATCCTCATTCTACCCATAGGCGGCCTCTTACAAAAGGCCTGTAAATAAAAAGGGGCGGGGCGAACATCGCCCCGCACAATTAACCCCTTTTGCTGCTGCGTGTTCCGCAGCGCTACGCTCAGGCGGACAGAACCTTACGGCCCTTTGCACGGCGGCGAGCCAGAACCTTGCGGCCATTGGAAGTAGCCATTCTCTGACGGAAACCGTGGACCT
>CAZJCA010000100.1:0-4111 GCA_964544505.1 uncultured Oscillospiraceae bacterium | reverse complement strand
ATCACCAAGATTCCCATTGAGCGGTTATACCTCATCAGCGATCTGATTGTACTGCTACTTTCTCTAAGTTACATCCCATTCCGTCGCATTGGCTATTCCCTGCTGACGGTGATCCTGTCCGGCCAGATCATCGGCTGGATCCAGAAAATACCCTCGAAGAGCAAATGAAAAACGGGCGTGCTGCAAAACCAGCACGCCCATCGTTTTTTCTTTTACAGATGCAGCACCCGGTCTTTGATTTCCTGGGTACGGCCCTGATTCCAATACTGGGTACCGATATAGCCGCAGGTACGGCGGGCCACATTCATCTTGCTCTGATCGGTATTGCCGCACTGGGGGCAGCACCAGACCAGTTTACCGTCGTCCTGCTTGATCTGAATTTCACCGTCGAAACCGCAACACTGGCAGTAGTCGCTCTTGGTATTCAGCTCGGCATACATGATGTTTTCATAAATGAACTGCATCAGTTCCAGCACTGCATCCAGATTCTGCTGCATATTAGGCACTTCCACATAGCTGATGGCACCGCCGGGAGACAGCTGCTGGAAGTCGGACTCAAACTTCAGCTTGGTGAAGGCATCGATCTTCTCTGCCACATGGACATGATAAGAGTTGGTGATGTAATTCTTATCGGTGATACCGGGAATCAGACCAAATCGCTTTTGCAGACACTTGGCAAACTTATAGGTGGTAGACTCCAGAGGCGTGCCATAGAGAGAAAAGTCAATATTATGCTTGGTCTTCCAGCTCTTACAGGCATCGTTCATGTACTGCATGACCCGCAGAGCAAAGGGTTTCGCCTCTTCATCAGTGTGGGATTTGCCCGTCATGTATTTGACACACTCATAAAGTCCGGCATAACCCAGAGAAATGGTGGAATAGCCGCCGTAAAGCAGTTTGTCAATAGGCTCGCCCTTGGGCAGTCTTGCCAGTGCGCCATACTGCCACAGGATGGGTGCAGCGTCAGACAGCGTGCCCTTCAGCCGCTCATGACGGCACATCAGTGCCCGATAGCACATATCCAGTCGGACATCAAAGATCTTCCAGAACTTATCCATATCCTTGCCGGAGGACAGAGCCACATCCACCAAGTTAATGGTCACAACGCCCTGGTTGAATCGACCGTAATACTTATGCTTACCCGGCTCATAATTCCCGGCGTTGGCAATATTGCCGACACCAGCTTCGGTGAAGCGATCAGGGGTCAGGAACGAACGGCAGCCCATACATACATATACATCGCCCTTAAATTCCAGCATTTTCTTTTCGCTGATATAGTCGGGCACCATCCGCTTGGCGGTACACTGGGCGGCAAGTCTGGTCAGATACCAATAAGGCGTACCTGCACGGACATTATCCTCTTCCAGCACATAAATAAGCTTGGGGAATGCAGGGGTGATCCACACGCCCTTTTCGTTCTTCACGCCGTCGATCCTCTGGCGGAGCATTTCCTCAATGATCATAGCCAGATCCTTCTTTTCCTGGAGACTTCTGGCCTCATTCAGATACATGAACACGGTGATGAAGGGTGCTTGACCGTTGGTGGTCATCAAGGTCACGACCTGATACTGAATGGTCTGCACGCCACGGCGGACTTCATCCCGCAGTCGGTCTTCCACAATGGCATTGACCTTTTCTTCGTCGGTGGAGACGCCCAAGATCTCCAGTTCCTTTTCCACACCCTTGCGGATCTTTTCCCGGCTGACCTGAACAAAGGGAGCCAGGTGGGTCAGGGAAATAGACTGACCGCCGTATTGATTGGACGCCACCTGGGCAATAATCTGGGTGGCGATATTACAGGCGGTAGAGAATGAATGGGGTTTTTCAATGAGCGTACCGGAAATAACCGTGCCGTTTTGCAGCATATCCTCCAGGTTCACCAGGTCGCAGTTGTGCATATGCTGGGCATAGTAGTCCGCGTCATGGAAGTGGATGATGCCAGCCTCGTGGGCATCCACGATCTCCTGGGGCAGCAGGATACGACGGGTGATGTCTTTACTGACCTCACCTGCCATATAGTCACGCTGGACGGCATTGATGGTGGGATTTTTATTGGCATTTTCCTGTTTTACTTCCTCATTGTTGCACTCGATCAGGCTGAGGATCCGATCGTCGGTGGTATTGGACTTACGGATCAGGCTGCGGGTGTAGCGGTAAGTAATATACTGCTTAGCCACTTCAAATGCACCGTGAGCCATAATGGCCTTCTCCACCAGATCCTGAATTTCTTCCACGGAGGGACTGCGGCCCATTTCCTCGCAGGAGATCGCTACGCTCTGTGCGATGCGGTTGATCTGCAAGGGGGTCATGCGCACCTTTTCTTCCACTGCTTCGTTGGCCTTACGCACAGCCACAACGATTTTATTGATGTCAAAAATGGCTTCTGCGCCACTTCTTTTTATGATTTTCATATCTTAGGCCCTCCAATATCTGCAAGGTTCGACAAAATGCTTGGCTTTTACATTATATACTACATATTGTGCTTTTTTCAAGAGGCAATCACTAAATAATGTATATAAATTTTATTCTTCCTTTTGTGCAATTTTACGACAATGTTATGTTCCCCTGCTTTTTTCGCCATAGATTTTCATTTTTCCGCAGCTGCCAATTATATCATTGATATTTGACGAAAGATGTTGTATAATTGCGGAAGTTCGTGTTATGTCAAAACCACCTTTTTTCGACACTTTGAGAAAGGAATTGTTTTATATGAAGGAATTTTTCGGCTTAACGCCCAAGGGAGAAACTGCCCACATCTACACCATATCCTGTGGACAGATGAAAGCCGTTGTCTCTGATTTTGGCGCCACCCTCGTTCGCCTGTATGTGCCGAACAGCCAAGGAAAACTTGACGATATCGTTTTGGGCTTTGACAGCCCTGCAGATTATGCAGCCTCCACCACCTATCTGGGTGCTACGGTCGGCCGAAATGCCAACCGCACCGCCAATGCTTCCATCGTTCTTGGAGGAAAAACCTACGCCCTGCCTGCCAACGATGGCTCGAACAATCTCCACAGCGGCCCTGACAGTTACAGCTTCCGCCTGTGGCAGGTAGAAAGCCACACCGAAAACAGCATTACCCTGTTCCTCCACTCCCCCCATCTGGATCAGGGCTTCCCCGGCAATGCGGACATTCGTGTCACCTATCAGCTGTCTGCCAACAGTCTGAGCATCCGCTACGAAGGCGTTTGTGACCGGGATACGGTATTCAACATGACAAACCACAGCTATTTTAACCTGGCTGGTCATACCCAGCCGGAAAAGGCCATGGAGCAGGTGCTTTCCATGCCTGCCCGTTTCTTTCATCCTGCCAGTGCAATCAGCATTCCCACCGGCGAGTGCCGCCCGGTAGATGGAAGCCCCATGGACTTCCGCACCCCCAAGGCTTTGAATCGGGATATTGGATCTGACTACGAACCGCTGAATTTGCAAAGAGGATATGACCACAATTTTGAGGTCTTCTGCAATCCCTGCGCCACACTTTCTGACCCGGACAGCGGTCGCAGTATGTCCGTTTACACCGACTGCCCCGGCGTTCAGCTCTACACCGCCAATTATGTGGACGATCAGGGTAAGGACGGTCAGTATTATCCCATGCGCAGTGGTGTGTGTCTGGAGACCCAATTCTATCCCGATGCACTCCATCACCCTCAGTGGCCCCAGCCCATTGTCGCCGCAGGCCAAAAATATAAGAGCGAAACCACCTATCGTTTCAGCTGGTAAGCACAAACCGGAAGGCACAGCCTTCCGGTTTTCTGATTATTCGCACTTCCTCGCCTATGGCGCATAAACTGTCCTATAAGCAAGCTTGCTTATAACGAATAGGAGGTTATTGATATGGCTGAACGCATTCAGGACAATATCTGCCCGGACTCCATGCCGCAAAATTTGTCCATCCACACCAAGAAGATCACCGACTCCTGCAGGGATAAAGACTGTATTGAAGATCTGCGCGTCTACTTAACGACCTGTTCTCAGAACTTGCTGGACACCGCCGCAGGCGCAAAGGTAAGGTGTGCCGACCTGCTGTACGCCTACATTGATGTAGAACCGGTGGCCTTTGACCGCAACCACTACTGCATCGACATTACATTCTACTATCGCATTCTGG
>CAZJCA010000099.1:0-4254 GCA_964544505.1 uncultured Oscillospiraceae bacterium | reverse complement strand
AGCCGCACGCCCTTGTCCAGCTCCACTTCATAACGGGTAACGCTGGGGCCACGGGTCACATTAATGATATGTGCCTCAATTCTGAAGCTTGCCAATGTCTCGTTGAGTCGCTTGGAATTCTCACGCATCTCGGCGGTGCTGTCCACGCTTCCACCAGAAGCGGCTTTCAAAAGATCGATGGGTGGGAAGCAGTATTCCTGCTTCTGTACAGCCTCGTTTTGGGCAATTTCTTCTGCAACCTGTGCCGCAGACTCGGCAGTTTCCTGAGCCGTCATCTTGGGCTTTTCCTCTGCCACAGGTGCAGGAGTCAGGGGTTTGAGCTGCTCCATGGGGATTGCATCCAGGTCCAGATCCGGCATATTTCTGGGAATATTATCAGCCAATTCTCTCTTGGGCTGCACATCCACAGGCGCTGTAAAAATGGAGTCATCCATCTGCACTGCTGTTTTACGCTTCGGTGCAGGCTCCTGGAAATCATCCTCGATCTGGCTCATCATCTCCTCTGCCCGGCTGATGGCTCTTCTACGAGGCTTCACAGGCTCTGCTGCCGCAATGGAAGGAATATTCTCTGCTTCCTGCTCCATCTGAGCCTGCTGCTGGATCCTGCGGCGCTTATTTTCTTCGTACTCGATCCGCTTATTTGCAATGTGATTTACAACAACTGCAGCAGGTTCCGTCTCTTCCTCTTCCTCCTCTTCCCACTCGGGACGGGGACGGTTTTCAATGGCACGAACGATGCTGGGGATGGTCAGCTGTAAGGAAGCCATCAATGTCAGCAGTGCAGCAAATACCAGGATGATCAATGTCAGGATCTTATTAAAGATCCACAGCAGCAACTCAGTCAAGCCACCGCAGATCACGCCGCCGGATGTTCCCTCAATACCACCCAGATAGAGATCTTCTACCCAGGAAAAATCGGAATCAAAGCGAATATCATTGCCCAGTGCATACACATTGAACCAATGGGCAATACAACCCACGCAGATCAGGAAAACACCCAGGCAGATGCTGCGCATCAAAATCGGCTTTTTACCGGAAAATGCATGGATGATAAACAGAAATACAAATCCGGGGATCGCTGCATAGAACGCCACCTGGCCGAACAGTCCACGAACAAAATCATAGAAAAAACTGATGAACACGCCATCCGGTTCCAGCCAGGTTACCAACAGCAAAAGGAATACACCTGCTATTATCGCTGAACTGATGACACGAGTTGGGATTTTCTGAGCCTGCTTCTTCTCTTCGATCTCAATCTGCTCGTATTTCCCCTTTTTCTCGGCAGCTGACTTTCTGCCTGTACCGGCCCGATCAGCGGAGGATCTATTTCTTGTTTGTGTCTGATTTCTCTTCTCTGCCATATATGTAGCCTCCCATTAAAGCATCAGGTATAGTGTAAAGCTGAACATTCCCAGTCCCCAGTTGTAAAATGCAAAACTGGAAAAACCGGTCTTCACAGCCAAAAAGCGCATGGTCAAAATCGCACCAACACCGCCGCCAAAGGCCGCTGCTGCCGCAAGCAGGCAGCCTAGCAGATGTTGGAAGGAAAATCCGGCAAATCCGGAGATCAAAAATCTGACGAAATCAACGACCACCGTGCCACCAAGCATGATGCTGACGATCAAGATGCTGATATCCAGCATATAACTGCGATCACATTTACGCAGCAAGCCAAGTGCCAGCATCCAGCCCATCGCTGAGCCCCCCGGAATTACCGACAAAGCCGCACACAGTCCCAGTAAAAAAGCCTCCATGGGCGACATTGCTCTGGCCTTTCGATTGCCCCCGGGCAAATACTCCGGGATATAGATCAGCACACCGCCGGCAATCAGCAATAGCGTCAGCGCCAAAAGTCCAACAGATGACCAGGAAACAAACGCCGACAACACCGCACCTATTAGCGCCGGTACTGCCGCTGTCATGATCAATCGTGCATCCAGCACAGCATCCACATCCGGCGGACGCTTTCTGCGCTTTGGCGGCAAGGAAACCAGCTGCATTTCCCGATACAGGTGACTGATCCTTTGCCCACAAAGCAGCGCCACCGCCCCCAGCGCACCTACATGAACAAACATCGCCAAAAGTGGTTCGTAGCTGTCATATTTTAAAAGCATTGGAAACAGCGCCTGGTGGGCAGATTGGGAAACAGGCGTAAATTGTGAAAAGCCAGAAACAAGGCCATAAAAGACATCCAACAGAAGCTGACCCATTCGCCTGCCCCCTTTCTCATACTTCAGTATATCATAGCACAAATAAGGGCCGATTTCCACCCCAAGATCAAAAATTATTTCTTATTTTTCCCTGCTGCGATCATTTTGTGCAACGCTGCCAGCGCATCACTTAACCCACCCAGTTTATCGATCAGCCCCGATGCCACCGCCTCTTTTCCATAGAGGATCGTGCCAACATCGGTAGCGATCTCGCCGGTGGCCATCATATAGCCTTCAAACTTTTCCCGGGTAATTTTAGAGTTTGCAGTTACAAAATCAGCAATTTGCTCCTGAATTCTCTGAAAATAGCGGAAGGTCTGAGGGGCACCCACCACCAGCCCCGTCATCCGTACCGGATGGACAGTCATGCTGGCTGTCGGCGTAATAAAGGATTTCTTGGTGCACACCGCCAACGGAATGCCAATGGAATGCCCTCCGCCCAGCACCAGAGAAACAGTCGGCTTTTTCATTCCGGCGATCATTTCAGAAATGGCAAGACCTGCCTCAATATCGCCGCCGACGGTATTGAGCAAAAGCAGCAAGCCGTCATACTCATCGCTTTCCTCGATTCCTGCAAGCAGTGGTAGAATGTGCTCATATTTTGTGGTTTTTACCGTCTCCGGCGCAACCTGATGCCCCTCCACCTGACCGATGATGGTCAAAGTATAGATATTTCCCTTGTCGGTTTTGGTGATTTGAGAGCCAAGTTCCACCACCCGCTCCTGGGCTTGTTTTTCAGACTCTGCTTTTTCGTTCTTTTCCATGATTTCCCTCCTATGGCTTTTCTCATAGGATAACCAAATTTGGGGCTGATATTCATACTTGAAATTCTTCTTTGGCTGTCGTATAATGAAGAAAAAATTGAAAGGAACATCTTTTTTATGTTTGAATACAAGACTTCCGGCACTTGCTCCCAGCGGATTTTGTTCGATATTGAGGGCGGCAAGGTGAAAAATGTTCAGTTCATCGGCGGCTGCAATGGCAACCTCAAGGGCATCGGCTCTCTGGTGGAAGGTATGGATGTTGATACCGTCATTGCTCGTCTGGAAGGCACCACCTGTGGTATGAAGTCCACCTCCTGCCCTGATCAGCTGGCTCGAGCACTGAAGCAGGCAAAGAACGCTTAACACGCAAAAAAGCACCGACTATTGTCGGTGCTTTTTTATTCGTTAGATTGGTTCTCTTCCTCTTGCTGCTTGCAGATCCGTCGATAGTAGATGATACCTGCCACTGTCAGAACCACCATAACTGCGACCATGACCACTGTAAGGATGTAATTGCCCTTCCCTGCTGCTGAACCGGCGGCGGTGGAAGTGACCAGTGAAGGCAACCGCCCCACTGCCACGATCAGCAGCCATTTATTTAGGCTCAGGGGCATCAGTCCTGCAAAGTAGCTTAAAAAATCTTTGGGTGTGCCTGGGAGAAGCATCAGGATGAAAGCCAGAGTCTGCGCTTTTTTCGGATTTTTCAGGAAAGAAAAATTGGTGATTTTCTCTGTTGAGAAGAAAACTTCCACCAATTTGACACCAAAACGCCGCACCAGCAAAAATACCAGCCAACTGCCAATGACCATACCTGCCAGGGTCAAAATCGTCCCTTCCCAGAAGCCGAAGGCATAGCCAGCCGCCAGTTCAATGGGCTCCCCGGGGATAAATGCCACCACTACTTGCAGCACCACCATGCCCACAAAGATCACCCTTCCCCAAATTCCATAGGAATCGACAAGCGCTTGAAACTGGGCAGGATCTTTCGCCAAGCGAACCATGGGGACACCGATAAAATACCCCACAAGGCTGCAAAACACCACAAAGATCACGGCTGCCACCGCTGCCACTGCTTTTGTATGTTTTTTTGTCATTTCCACACCCCTTTTCCCGTCTGTCTGGATGTAAGAACCATATATGTCTAGTATAACACAGCATTTTGCAAATAGGTATATAATTTTTATAAACTTTTTGAAAAAAGACCTCTGGAATAAATCCAGAGGTCTGAGACTGTCAAAAAACTGTCGTTTTTTCGCCGGTGAATGACTTGCCTCTCCCTT
>CAZJCA010000098.1:0-4412 GCA_964544505.1 uncultured Oscillospiraceae bacterium | reverse complement strand
AGTCGTACTTCAGCAGGTGAGCCAGCATCTTGGGAGAGGTCAGGTCGTTGATAGCGACAACTTCAAAACCCTCAGCGCCGAACATCTGACGGAAAGCCAGACGGCCAATACGACCGAAACCATTGATAGCTACTTTAACAGACATGGTAAAATCCTCCAAATTTAAAACTTACTGCTTTTCGCAGTGAAATTAAGAGATCTGTGCGCAGAGATACCACACACAATTACATTATACATGAAGAAAAAACCAAAGTAAAGTGACAAATTTGTAAAAATATAACCTTTTATAGAGGAAATATTGATAAAATTATACGAAATGTTACAACTGTCCGTGCAGAAAAGCCAAAATTTCAGATTTGTCTGCCTGGACAGAACCCTGGAAAGAGCCGGGTTTTCCACCGCCCCGGGTGGGGAAAGCTTCTTTTAAAGCGGCGGTCACCGCCTGAAGATCGTCCCCCAACATACACAAATTGCAGCCGGTTTCTGAATTCGTCAGCACCGCTGCCCAGCCGGAGCAGTTTTTTGCAATGGCTTCGGTCAATTCTCGGAGCTGATTGCCGTTTAGATCCGCTTCAAAATGCACGGCATTTTTTGCGTTTTGATAGCTTTGGGCGGTGATCTCAAAGATCCTGCTTTGCAGCATATTGGCTTTCAGCTTCTGCTGTGCCAGTGCTTCGTTCATTCGCTGGGCAGCAATTCCGGTTTCACCGGGCTTGGCGGAGAACGCCTGAGAAACGGTCTGGTTCTGTGCAAAAATTTCCTGAGTCAGCAAAAATGCCCGCTTGCCGCAGACCATTTCGATGCGCACGCCCTGCCGCAGTTTCACGCAGGACAGCAGCTTGATCAGCCCGATCTCTCCGGTTTTTTCTACATGGACACCGCAGCAGGCGCAGATGTCGTAGCCGGGAATCTCCACGATCCGCACCGGCCATTCCAGCGCTTTTTTGCTGCGATAGGGGATGGTGGGCAGCTCCTGCACCGTGGGATAGTAGCAGTGAATAGGCAGATTTTTCCAGACGGCTTCGTTGGCCAGCAGTTCGATCTGGGGTAGCTTTTCCGCCGGAATGGGAGCATCGAAATCAATTTCCATCACATCTTTGCCCACATGGAAGCCTACATTGTGGCAGTTGAACAGTTTGCAGATGATGCCGGAGACGATGTGCTCGCCGCTGTGCTGCTGCATCAGATCCAGCCGCCGCTCCTCGTCGATATGTCCTGCCACCACAGCGCCGGATTCCAAAGGCTTGTCGCACAGGTGGAAAATGTCATCCCCCTGTTCCTGCACATCCAGCACGGCGGCATCTGCCAGTGTGCCCAGATCGCAGGCCTGACCGCCCCCTTCGGGATAAAAAGCGGTGGCATCCAATGTTACAAGATAGCCCTTTTCGCTTTTTTCGCAGCCGGTGACCTTGGCCTGAAAGGCGGAAAGATGGCAGTTTTCATAGAATAATTTCACAGTGTTCATGGGGAGCGCTCCCTTTTGTGTATTTTTAAAAGATTGTAGCACAAAAACAGGGGAAAGGGAAGTCTTTTTCAGTTGACGAAGAGGGGTTTTTGGAGTATTCTAAAGAAAAGACTTTCCAGATAGGATCAGAAAGGCGGTAACCCTATGAATTACAGAGAAGAGTCGTTAAAACTGCACGGTCAGTGGCGTGGTAAGATCGAGATCAACGCTCGTGTTCCGGTCAGCACCCGGGAGGAACTGTCCCTGGCCTATACCCCAGGTGTGGCAGAACCCTGCATGGCCATCCATGCCGATGTCAGCAAAAGCTTTGAACTGACGCGCCGCTGGAACACTGTTCCCGTCATCACCGACGGCACGGCGGTGCTGGGTCTGGGCGATATCGGCCCGGAAGCCGGAATGCCCGTTATGGAAGGCAAGTGTGCCCTGTTTAAAGCCTTTGGCGATGTGGACGCATATCCGCTGTGCATCCGCTCCAAGGATACGGAGGAGATCATTTCTGCCATCAAGCTGTTTGCCGGCTCTTTCGGCGGCGTCAATTTGGAGGATATTTCCGCTCCCCGGTGCTTTGAGATCGAGCGGCGGCTGAAAGAGGAGCTGGATATTCCGGTGTTTCACGACGATCAGCACGGCACCGCCATCGTCACCGCTGCTGCTTTGCTGAATTCCCTGAAGCTGGTCGATAAGAAGATCGATGAAATCCATGTGGTCATCAACGGCGCAGGCGCAGCCGGTATCGCCATTGCAAAATTCCTGCTGGATCTGGGTGTGAAACATCTGGTCTGCTGCTCCAGCCGGGGCATCATCGTGGAGGGAGACACCCGATTCAATCCTGCCCAGCAGGAGCTGGCAAAGATCACCAATCGGCAGATGCTCCGTGGCAATCTGGCCGATGCCATGGCAGGTGCGGATGTATTTATCGGCGTGTCCGTCGCCAACTGTGTCACCAGAGAAATGGTGGGCTCCATGGCGCAAAAGCCCATTTTGTTCACCTGTGCCAATCCTGTGCCGGAGATCGCTCCGGAGGAAGCCAAGGCGGCCGGGGCTTATATTCTGGGTACGGGATCTTCCCAGCACCCCAACCAGATCAATAATGTGCTGGTGTTCCCGGGTCTGTTCCGGGGTGCACTGGATGTGCGGGCAAAGACCGTCAACCGGGAAATGATGGTGGCAGCAGCAAAGGGAATCGCCTCCTGCGTTTCCGATGAGGAACTGACCACCGACTATATCCTGCCTCTGGCTTATGATAAGCGTGCCCACGAAGCAGTGGCAAAAGCCGTTGCCGAAGCCGCCATCGCCACCGGTGTCAACCAAATATAATGTATCAAACCCCGCCGGAAGGCGGGGTGTTCTTATTTGGGAAAGGTGATGGTCACCACGATCTCATTTTCCGTTTCCCGGCGCTCGGACACGGCGCTGATGCCGGCAAGCTGGATCTTCGCCAGATTTTGAGTCAGGTTTCTGATAAAAGCGTTGACATTGGGCTGGCGTTGCCGGGGTGGTTCATTTTGCAGGAGACTTTGGATGTACTGCTCGGTTTTCGCCACATTCATATCCTGCTGGATGATGGCGTTGATCACTTCGATTTTCTGTTCTTCCGTGGGCAGTTTCAGCAGCGCCCGGGCGTGGCGCTCGGTCAGATCCCCGCTGCGCAGGGCATCGAGCACCTCCTGGGAGTGCTTTAAAAGCCGGAGCTTATTGGCAACACTGCTCTGGCTGCGGCCCAGCAGGTTCGCCACATCCTCCTGGCTGATGTGCCACTTGTTCACCAGCTGAGCCATGCCCCGGGCCTCTTCAATATAGTCTAAGTCCTGCCGCTGCAAATTTTCCACCATGGCAGCCATCCCAGACTGCTGCTGATCCATGGTCATTACAATGCAGGGGATCTCTGTCAATCCCACTTTCTGCGCCGCTCGCAGCCGCCGCTCCCCGGCGATCAGCTCATAGGAATTGCCCACTCGCCGCACGGATAAAGGCTGCAAAATACCGTGCTGACGGATGGAATCTGCCAGGTCTTGCAGAGCCTTTTCTTTAAAGATCTTTCGGGGCTGTTCCGGGTTGGGGTGGATGGAGCGGGCAGGCACAAAGATCACCCGACCGGTTTCCATATAGGTTTTCAGCTTCTGGCACTGCATAGCGTATCCTCCTTGGTGTGGTTTTCCATATTGTAACGCCCCGGGCGTGGGAAAACCCACGAAACAATTCAAAATCCGAAATAACAAATGATAAATTCTGAACGGATGGCAGCCATCGGGTAAAATACAGTGGAAAACCATAGAAAAGTAGGGAAAAATTATGGAAAAGTGGGTGGACAATTTGATTTTGCTGTGCTATGATGTATGTGGTGGAGATTGGACTTACAGCCAAATCCCGTACCAAACAGACAAGGCGCTTGCCGCCCGATATATATTTAGGAGGAATACATATGGAATCCAAAATCTTAGAAAAGTATGGCATTTCCGGCACCACCGAAATTGTCTACAATCCCTCTTACGAGCAGCTGTTCGAAGCTGAGACCGACCCCACTCTGGAAGGCTACGAAAAGGGCCAGGTATCCGAGCTGGGCGCTGTCAATGTTATGACCGGCGTTTACACCGGCCGTTCTCCCAAAGACAAGTACATCGTCATGGACGAGAACTCCAAGAACACCGTCTGGTGGACTTCCGACGAGTTCAAGAACGACAACCACCCCATGAGCGAAGATGTCTGGGCGAAAGTCAAGGAACTGGCTGTGAAGGAGCTGTCCAACAAGAAGCTGTATGTGGTGGATGCTTTCTGCGGCGCAAACGCCGACACCCGTATGGCTGTCCGCTTCATCGTGGAAGTGGCATGGCAGGCACACTTCATTAAGAATATGTTCATCGTGCCCACCGAGGAAGAACCGAAGAACTTCCAGCCCGACTTCATCGTTTACAATGCCTCCAAGGCTGCTGTGGAAAACTTCCAGGAG
>CAZJCA010000097.1:0-4708 GCA_964544505.1 uncultured Oscillospiraceae bacterium | reverse complement strand
CGAAGGCCCAGCACATCGGTCAGATTATGAGGTACGCCGCCCATGTAGCAAAGATCTGTATCATCCACGATGCCACTCCAATAGGTCATCAGCAGAATACCGCCCCGGCTCACAAAATTTCTGAGTTTTTCCGCGATTCCAGAGCGGAACATATACAGCATAGGCGCTGCCACAATCTTATAAGAGTCCAGTTCCGCCTCCATGTCGATGACATCCACATTCATTCCGTATTTCCGAAATGCCTGATAGGATTTCATGGCAGTTTCGTGGTAGAAAAGCCCATTGTTTCTGGGACCCTGAGCATCTTCCATTGCCCACCGGTTTTCCACATCATAGAGAATCGCGACTTGCGAATGCACCATACTTCCGGCAAGCGCATCCAGGGAATCCAGAATCTCCCCGATTTCCCGGACTTCCCGGAACACTCTGGTATCTCCACCGGCGTAGTGATCGATGACCGCCCCATGGAACTTCTCGGAACTGCCCCGGCTCTGGCGAATCTGAAAATACTGGACACTATTGGAGCCGTGAGCAATGGCTTGCAGGGAAGAATTACATAAAATTCCGGGATCTTTCAACTTACTGACTCCCTGCCAGTTGGGGCTGGAAGGACAGGATTCCATAAGCAAAAAAGGCTGTTTCTTTAAGCTGCGCATATAATCATGCTGCATGGCGGTGTCCCTCGCCACATCGATGTAGCGTCCTTTATGCCAGGTGGGATAGTTGTCCCAGGATACCATGTCGATTTCTTCTGCCAGCTTTTTGTAATTGAGTCCTTTGAAGTCGTACATAAAATTGGTGGTGACTGGTTGCATGGCGCCACTGTCCCGAAGGGCATCAATTTCTGCCTTCATAAAATCGGTGGTTTGGTATGTGACAAAACGCTTCCAGTCCAGATTCAACCCGTGAACATCCTTTTCGCCCAGAGTGGATGGCGGATCAATTTGTTCAAAATTGTTGTAGCGATGGCTCCAGAAAGTTGTCCACCAGCTTTGATTCAGCTGATCGATGGTCTGGTACTTTTCCTTCAGCCAATTCCGGAAGGCCGACTTACACAGCTGGCAATGGCATTCTCCGTTATATTCGTTGGAAATATGCCACATCAGCACCCCGGGATGGTTGGCGTATCGCTTCGCCAGTTCCATGTTGATTTTTCTGACTCTATCCCGGTACACCGGTGATGTGAAGCAATGATTATGTCTGCCGCCAAAGCGCATTTTTTGCCCATCCTCGGTTGTTCTTAGAACCTCTGGATATTGGGCGGCCAGCCACACAGGTCTTGCCCCGGAGGGGGTTGCCAGGAAAACAGAAATCCCATTTTGATACAGCCGGTCTATGATATCATCCAGCCATCCGAATTGATAGTTTCCTTCCTCCGGCTCCAGTACCGACCAGGCGAAGATTCCGAGGGATACCACATTGATTCCTGCCTCCTTCATGAGCCGGATGTCCTCTTCCAGAATTTCCGGTGTGTCCATCCACTGCTCCGGATTGTAATCTCCGCCGTACAACAGCTTCGTAAGCTCCATGGCCCTTCCTCCTTTTCAAAATGTAAGTTCTGCCGGTGACCCTATTATAATACGGTTCCCCGCCGCTTTCCAGTGTTTTCCCAATCTGCCGAAAAAACCATGACGAGTCACCATAGGGTTTTCTGGCTGGTTCGTCATGGTTTTCCACTCCAAAAGACTGGGGAAGGAACTGCCCGTTGACAAAGGGCGAAGCTTACTCCTTTACCGCACCGGCTACAATACCGCTGAAAATGTACTTTTGGAAGAAAATATACAGTAGCAAGGTGGGCAGGGCAACCAGGATGATTGCGGCGCTCAAATTATTCCAGGTGCCTTGCCGGGTGCTGCTGAAGTTCATGAGGGTTGTGGTTAAGGTTCTGAGCTTGGAGGACGGCATATACAGATAAGGAACGTACATGTCATTCACTACCCAGACCACCTTAATGATGGCCATGGTGGCAATGGCCGGCTTCATAAGGGGGAGAATAATTCTGGTAAACACGCCAAAATAGGTACAGCCGTCGATTCTCGCACTTTCGTCCAGCGCCTTGGGAATGCCGTTAATGAACTGCAGATACATGGAAAGCTGAATCATATCGGTGGCCGCATAGATAATGATTGGTGCCGCCAGAGAGTTATATACGCCGAGCTTTGTCAGCGTGATGAATCTGGGGATTTCGGTCAGATTGGAAGGAAGAATCAGGCCCAGCATAAACATGCCCATGATGAGCTTTTTGAACCGGAATTCAAATCTGCCGATGGCATAGGCCGCCATGGTTCCCAGGACGACATTGATGACAACACTGAAAATAACCAGCAGAAGAGAATTTTTGAAGCCCAGCAATATCTGCCCGTCCACAAAGGCGGTTTTGAAATTTTCCAAATAGAGCTGACTTGGCGGGGTCAGTGGAGATTCTGCGCCCAGCTGCATAGGGGTCTTGAATGCCGCAAATACCGTAATCAGCAGCGGGATAATGAAAACCAGAGCCGCAAGAACCAGGATACAAAAAATCAAAGCCCTGCACAATTGATCCTTATTCAGGAGACGGGAAGCATTTTTCTTAGAAGGTCTCATTGTCAATCCTCCACCTTAAACAGCTGACTTTGGAGAAGCAACATTACGACGATGATACACATGAGCACAACGGCCATTGCGTTTGCCAATCCGAAGTTATTAAATGTAAACGCGGTTTTAATAGTGTATGTGGAAAAGGTGCTGCTGGCGTTGCCGGGGCCGCCGGAGGTCATGACAAAGGGAATGTCAAAAATTTGCAAGCACCATGTAATATTCATAAATACAACAATTTGGATAACCCGTTTGATCTCCGGGATGATGATGTAGCGGAATTTCTGCACCGAGCTGGCACCATCCACAACAGCCGCCTCCAGAATTTCCTGGGGGATCGTTTGCAGACCGGAAATAAACAGGACAATGAAGAAACCGAAGTTTCGCCAGATATAGACCACAGACAGGGAATAATTCACGATTTCCTTGTTGCTCAGCCAGTTTTGAATCAGACCCTCCAGCCCCAGAATTTCAAGAATGCCGTTCAGGCCGCCGTTTGCGGAGCTGTAAAAGTAGGAAAACACATAAGAAATGGCAACACCGTTAATGATATAGGGCAGGAAATAAATGGATTTGAATACGTTTGTGCTTTTGCACTTGTTGTTCAGAAAAACAGCGAAGAGAATTTCCACCGGGATGAAGGCAAAGCTGACAATCAGATAAATCATGTTGTTTTTGAAGGATTGCCATACCTCCTTGCTTCCAAAGAGGACCTTTACATAATTCCGAATGCCAATGTAGTCGTAGCTTCTGCTGGCACCATCCCAGTTTGTCAGACTGTAGCGAACCATTTCCAGGGCCGGGTATACAACAAAGGCCAGCATAAGCGCCACAGGAATAAACAAAAAAGTGATGAGTACGGTGTTTTTTTCGAGCTTGGATCCTTTCATTTTGATCTCCCCTTTGCGCTTCGCTGGCGCTTTTCAGCCGCCAGCGTTTTTGTATGCTGGTATGCAGGCGCACCTGACCCCAATGGCACCAAGTGCGCCTGCACGTATGCGTTATTTAGAGATTAGCCATTTTTAGCCCAGCTCGGCCTTGGCTTCCGCCCACTTTACATTCAGATCAGCCAGAATTTCCATGAAATCCTCACCGGCCAGCATCTGCTGACCAATGCCCTTGACATCAAACTGAATGGCGTTGCGGATGGCATTGAACTGCTCATTGCCATTGTCCAGAGAAATCTTATTCAGAGAAACACCCTCAAAGGCTTCGTCGAACAGCGGATCCAAAGACACGCCGTAGTCGTCAAATACACAGAAGTTAGAGGTGCCTTCCGCCCAACCGGGGAGGAAATCCTTGGAGTTCATCCACTCGATGAAGGCCTTGGCCTCTTCGATGTGCTCGGAACGGTTAGAAATGGCCAGACCGCCTTCGGTACCCTCAACCAGGTAATTCTGAGGCTGGGAGGCATCGTCTCTGGTGGGAAGGAAGAATACGCCCACGTCACTCAGGTCACCATTGTTGCAATCCTTGGCATTGTTCAGGTACCACTGTCCGGAAACCACCATAGCGCCTTCGGAGCCAAACATGACACTGGCCTGATCCCAGCCAACGCCCAGAGGATCATTGCCAAATACGTCGGCCTTGTACAGCTTGTCAATCTTAGCGTATGCTTCATAGATGGGCTTTCCGGGGTCGAAGGGACTGTCATCCTGGGCCATTTCATTCCAGTAGGTGCCGGAATTGGCCTCGAGAATGGGCATAAACTCATTGTAGGGATACAGCACCCAGGAGTCCTTGGCACCGGCCAGAATGGGGATGTACTCGCCCGCCTCCTTGATCTTGACAGCGGCGGCAATGAACTCATCCCAGGTCTGGGGGATAGAGATGTCGTACTTTTCAAAGATGCTCTTCTTGTAGTAAACGAACTCGGAGAAGTACATATTCCGGATCGCAAGCACGTTGCCGTCAACCAGATTGGTCTGTCCGGCAGGGCTGTTCTTGACACAATCCAGATCATTCAGGGGAACCAGCTCGTCCTTGAAGCTCAGCATCCATTCTTTCTTCAAATCCATGATGTCGGGCAGCTCACCGGCGGCAGCTTTGATCTTGATATCTTCTGCCATAGTGGTGGCATCCTTCGCTGCAATGATTTCAATGGTTACGTTGGGTTTGACCTGCTTATACAGCT
>CAZJCA010000096.1:0-4728 GCA_964544505.1 uncultured Oscillospiraceae bacterium | reverse complement strand
GCCATGCCATGATGGGTTTCTACACCCCCTATGTGCCCGGCTGGGACAACCACGGCCTGCCCATTGAGCGTGCCATCGAAAACTCCAAGCGCAAGCTCAACAAGGATATGTCCATCACCGAGTTCCGTAACGCCTGCTCCGATTTTGCCGAAGATTTCATTCAGAAGCAGATGGGCGGCTTTAAGCGGCTGGGTGTCGTGGGCGATTGGGAGCATCCCTATCGCACCATGGATAAGCACTTCGAAGGGCAGGAAGTGAAGGTCTTTGGCCGGATGTTCGACAAGGGCTATATCTACAAAGGCCTGAAGCCTGTCACCTGGTGTCCCTTCTGCGCCACCGCTGTGGCAGAAGCTGATATTGAATATCAGGATGATCCCTGTACTTCCGTCTATGTGAAATTTGCCATGAAGGACGATCAGGGCAAACTTTCTCAGTTTGACTTGTCCAAGACCTACTTCGTCATCTGGACCACCACCATCTGGACTCTGCCCGGCAACATGGCCATCTGCCTGCACCCCCGGGACAGCTATGTTCTGGTGAAAGCTGAGAACGGCGAAACCTATATCATGGCAGAAGCCCTGATGGAAAAGACCATGAAGATGGGCGGCTTTGAAAACTACGAAGTGCTGGCAACCTATCCCGGCAGCTTCTTCGAGAATATGCTGGCCCAGCACCCCTTCATCGACAAGACTTCTCGCCTGGTCAACGCCGAGTATGTCACCATGGACTCCGGTACGGGCTGTGTCCACACCGCCCCCGGCTTTGGTGCTGACGACTACCAGACCTGTATGCGCTATGGCATGGATCTGGTGGTACCCGTGGATGATTACGGCCGCCACACCGACTATGCCGGCAAGTATCAGGGTCTGAAAACCGAGGAGTCTAACCCCATCATTCTGACAGATATGCAGGAAAGCGGCGCACTGTTTGCTTCTGAGCACATCGTCCACTCCTATCCCCACCATGACCGCTGTAAGAAGCCGGTTATTTTCCGTGCCACTCCCCAGTGGTTCTGCTCTGTGGAATCTTTCAAGGATCAGGCAGTAGCAGCCATTGAAAATGTCCAGTGGTATCCTGCCTGGGGCGAGGATCGGATGACCAGCATGATCCGTGAGCGTGCCGACTGGTGTATCTCCCGTCAGCGCCGCTGGGGTCTGCCTATCCCCGTGTTCTACTGCAAGGACTGCGGCAAGCCTGTCTCCACCCCCGACTCCATCGCCAAGATCTCTGCCCTGTTCGATGAGCACGGCTCTAACATCTGGTTTGAAAAGGAAGCCATGGAGCTTGTCCCCGAAGGTTTCACCTGCCCCCATTGTGGCGGCAAGTCCTTTGATAAGGAGAAGGACACCCTGGACTGCTGGTTCGACTCCGGTTCTACCCACTATGCATCTTTAATGCACCGTACCCCCGAACTGTGGCCTGCTGATGTTTACCTGGAAGGTGCCGACCAGTACCGTGGTTGGTTCCAGTCCAGCCTTCTGACTTCCGTAGGCGCACTGGACAAGGGTGCTCCCTTCAAGCAGGTCCTGACCCACGGCTGGGTTGTGGACGGTCAGGGCCGTGCCATGCACAAGAGTCTGGGCAACGGTGTCGATCCCGCCGACCTCATTAAGGACTTCGGTGCAGACATCATCCGTCTGTGGGCAGCATCCTCTGACTATCATGCCGATGTCCGCTGCTCCAAGGAGATCTTCAAACAGATCGCTCAGAACTATCTGAAATTCCGTAATACCGCTCGTTACTGTCTGGGCAATCTGGCAGACTTCGATCCCAACACCGATATGGTGGCTGCGGAAAATCTGGAAGAGCTGGATAAGTGGGCACTGACCAAGCTGGATGCATTGGTGAAAGCCTGCAAGAAGGCCTACAACGGCTACGAGTTCCACATCGTCACCCACCTGATCAATGACTTCTGCGTGGTAGAACTGTCCAGCTTCTATCTGGATATCATCAAGGATCGTCTGTACTGTGAGGAAGCCAAGGGTCTGCGCCGCCGCTCCGCTCAGACGGCTCTGTATCTGATCGTCGATGCCATGGCAAAGGTGTTTGCTCCCATTCTTGCCTTCACCTGTGATGAAATCTGGCAGTCCATGCCCCACCTGGCTTCCGACGACCAGCGGAACATCCTGCTCAACCAGATGCCCGACTCCTTCGCCGCTTACGCTCTGGATGATGCTGCCATGGAAAAGTGGGCTACCATCGTCGGCCTGCGTCAGGATGTGAACGGCGTGCTGGAAAAGGCGCGTGCAGACAAGCGAATCGGTAAAGCACTGGAAGCGCATGTGGCTCTGGAAACCAACGACGAAAGCCTGAAAGCTGCCTGCGAAGGCCTGAATCTGGCTGAAATCTGCATTGTCTCCGCCGTAGACTGGGCTGCGCCTGAAGAGGGTGCTGAGGTTGGCAATGGTGAAAACTTCCCTGCACTGACCATCGGTGTATCCGAAGCCAAGGGTGAAAAGTGCCCCCGCTGCTGGATGCATTCTCTGCAGGCCAACGCCGAGGGTCTGTGCCCCCGTTGCGCTGCCGTCATCGCCAAACTGGAAATTGAAATCTAAGTTTTCAAATTAGGGCACCTGCCAAAAAGCAGGTGCCCTTTTTGTGCATTTAGCACAGAAAAAACTTGTTGCACCCCAGCATTTTTGGCGTTATAATAGTGGATGGAATGACAATAAAAAGGAGTTTATACCATGTCGCAAAAAATGATGGATGCTC
The DNA here is from genome assembly GCA_964544505.1 of uncultured Oscillospiraceae bacterium. Lineage (GTDB taxonomy): Bacteria > Bacillota > Clostridia > Oscillospirales > Oscillospiraceae > Faecousia. The sequence continues at coordinate 2,016 of CAZJCA010000096.1, read as the reverse complement.
TTGTAAAAACCGAGGCCGGTGTCGGCCTGACCCTGATGAAAATGCCCGTCCCCGTGGCAGGACCCGGCGAAGTGCTGATCAAAGTGCACAAAACTGCCATTTGTGGTACGGATGTCCACATTTATAACTGGGATCCTTTTGCGCAGCAGCACATTAAGCCCCCCATGATCATCGGTCACGAATATGTGGGCGAGATCGCCGCATTGGGCGAAGGTGTTACCGGCTTCCATGTGGGTCAGCGTGTCAGCGGCGAAGGCCACATTACCTGCGGACACTGCCGCAACTGCCACAACGGCAACATCCAGTGGTGCAAGGACACCGTTGGTGTCGGCGTTGACCGGGACGGTGCTTTTGCAGAATATTTGGTGATCCCCGCTTCCAATGTCATCGCCATTGACGAATGTCTGGACGAGGAAGTGGTTTCCTTCTTTGATGCCTTCGGCAACGCCACCCACACCGCTCTCATGTGGAATCTGGTGGGCGAAGATGTACTGATCACTGGCGCAGGCCCCATCGGCATTATGGCAGCCGGAATTTGTAAATACGCCGGTGCTCGCCGGGTGGTCATCACTGATTTGAATGATTATCGTCTGGATCTGGCTCGTAAAATGGGCGTGGATGCCGCCGTCAATACAGGCCGTGAAAATCTGGAAGATGTGATGAAACAGCTGAGCATCGTGGAAGGCTTCGATGTCGGTCTGGAAATGAGCGGCAATGGTCACGCCTTCAATCAGCTGCTTTCCGTCATGCGCACCGGCGGCAAGGTGAGCCTGCTGGGTCTGGGCAACAAGCCCATCAATGTGGACATGAACTACATCATCGGTAAGGGTCTGACCTTGCAGGGCATTTACGGTCGCAAGATGGACAACTGGCACCAGATGAGCTATATGGTGCAGGGTGGTCTGGACATGACCCCCGTCATCACTCACCGCTTCCACTACACCGATTTCCAGAAGGGCTTCGATGCCATGATGAGCGGTATGTCCGGCAAAGTGGTGCTGGACTGGACCACCAAAAAGGAGGAAAACTAAATGAAATCTGCATTAAATGCAATTAACGCCGAGCTGGATGCCATCCGGGAAGCCGGCACTTGGAGAGAAGAGCGCATCATCACCACCCCCCAGTATTCCCGCATCGACACCACCGCCAAGCCCGGTGTGGTCAATTTCTGCGCCAATAACTATCTGGGTCTTTCCACCCATCCGGAACTGATCGAGGCCGCCAAGGAAAGCTACGACAAATGGGGCTTTGGCCTGTCCTCCGTCCGCTTTATCTGCGGCACCCAGCAGATTCACAAAGATCTGGAAGCCAAAATCTCCAACTTCGTGGGCATGGATGATGCCATTTTGTATTCCTCCTGCTTTGATGCCAACGGCGGTCTATTCGAGACCCTGCTGGGTGCTGAGGATGCCGTCATTTCCGACGAACTGAACCACGCCTCCATCATCGACGGCGTTCGACTGTGTAAGGCCAAACGCTATCGCTACAAGAACAACAACATGGAGGCTCTGAGAGAGTGTCTGGTAGATGCCCGCAACAGCGGTTGCAAAAAAATTGTCATTGCCACCGATGGTGTGTTCTCCATGGATGGCTACATTGCAAACCTGCAGGGCATCTGCGATCTGGCAGACGAATTTGATGCTCTGGTCATGGTGGATGACAGCCACGCTGTTGGTTTTATGGGCGAGCACGGCCGTGGCACTGCCGAATACTGCGGTGTCATGGATCGGGTGGATATCATCACCGGTACCTTCGGCAAAGCATTAGGCGGTGCTTCCGGCGGCTATACCGCTGCCCGTCAGCCCATCGTTGACCTGCTGCGCCAGCGCAGCCGCCCCTACCTGTTCTCCAACACCGTAGCACCTGCCATCTGTGCTGCCACCATCCGTACCATTGAACTGCTGGAGCAGTCCACTGCCCTGCGTGATAAAGTCCACGAAAACGCTCGTTACTTCCGTGCCGAAATGGAAAAGCTGGGCTTCGACCTGCTGCCCGGCGAGCACCCCATCGTGCCCG
>CAZJCA010000095.1:0-4769 GCA_964544505.1 uncultured Oscillospiraceae bacterium | reverse complement strand
CTGGTTATACTTCATGGGCAGATCCCGGTGAGACTGCAAAACATTTGCAAAATGCTCACAGAAGAGGGTCTCGGAAGTGGGACGAATGGCATAGCGCTCTTCCAGGCGTTCGCCGCCGCCCATGGTGACCCATGCGCACTCGGGGGCGAAGCCCTCCACATGATCCTTTTCCTTCTGCAGCAGGCTTTCGGGGATCAGCATGGGCATGTAGACATTCTCAACGCCCTGCTGCTTAAACATCTTGTCCAGAATGTGCTGCATATTCTCCCAAATGGCATAGCCATAGGGACGGTACACGAACACGCCCTTCATGGAAGTATAGTCCACCAGCTGTGCCTTTTTGCACACATCGGTAAACCACTGGGCAAAGTCTACCTCCATATCGGTGATCTGTTCGACCTTCTTATCTTTAGCCATAATATTCATCCTCTCGGCATTATTTTTCATTACACTATATTTTATCATATCTGTCAAGTGTTTTGTAGGCAAAAAGCCATTTTTCTTTCCACATTATTTTTGCAAAATGATTGTATTTTTTGGGGGTTTTTGATATAATGTTTTTGATTACGCATAAACGAGGTGTTTCTATGAAATCCATCCGTGATATATACAAAATCGGCAAAGGCCCTTCCTCCTCTCACACCATGGGTCCGGAACGGGCAGCCAAGCTGTTTTTGAGCCGCTATCCCCAGGCTGATGCCTTCAAAGTCATTCTCTACGGCTCTCTGAGCAAGACCGGCGTTGGTCACGGCACAGACCGGGTCATCCGGGAAGTGCTGAACCAGCACCCCACCGAGATCGTCTTTTCTACGGAAGTGCTCCCCAATTCCCACCCCAATACCATGGACTTCATTGCCCTGAAAGATGGCAAAGAAATCGGTACCCTGCGAGTAGAGTCCATCGGCGGCGGTGATATCCGCATTGCCGGTCAGGAAGTGATCGGCGGCGAGGAAGTTTACATTGAACACTCCTTTGCTGAGATCACCAACTTCTGCAAATGGCGCTATATCACCCGGCTTTCTGACTATGTGGAGCTGAACGAAGGCCCGGAGATCTGGGACTTCCTTTCAGATGTTTGGCAAACCATGAAAAAGGCCATTGATGACGGTCTGAACGCCGAAGGCGTTCTGCCCGGCGGCCTGAATGTAAAGCGCAAGGCCAAAGAGCTTTACGCCCAGTGCATTGAAAACCGCAGTCCTGCCCTGCAGGAGTTCCAGAAGATCGCTGCATACGCTTTCGCCGTAGCAGAGCAAAACGCCGACAACGGCACCATCGTCACCGCTCCCACCTGCGGCGCTTGCGGTGTTTTGCCTGCTGTCCTGCGTTATGCTCAGGAGACCAGAGGCTACACCGACGAGCAAATCGTCCGGGTTTTGGGCACTGCCGGACTGATTGGCAACCTGACCAAGACCAACGCTTCCATCTCCGGAGCTGAGTGCGGCTGTCAGGCAGAGATCGGCACTGCCTGCTCCATGGCTGCTGCCGCATTGGCAGAACTGTACTTACAGAATATCGACCAGGTGGAATACGCCGCTGAGGTAGCAATGGAACATCATCTGGGTCTGACCTGCGACCCCATCTGCGGTCTGGTGCAGATTCCCTGTATCGAGCGCAACGCTGTTGCTGCCATGCGTGCTATGAACGCCTGTAATATGAGCTTCTTCCTGACCGGCTCCCGTAATATCAGCTATGATATGGTCTGCCGTGCCATGTACGAAACCGGCATCAACATGAACCACCGTTTCCGTGAGACCAGTGAAGGCGGCCTTGCCAAAATCTACGACCGTAAAAAAGCTGCAAAATAACCCTTTTTCCCAGGCCCGTAGGCCTGGGAATTCTTTTTGCATTTTTCTTTCTCAATTCTCAACAAAAGTTGAGATTGAATTGAAGATGAGTTGAAACTACCTGGCTATAATGACAGCATAATGATAATCGGGAGCGAATAGGTATATGAAAGAGTCCAAGTACAAAGACAAGATTTTTACCATTCCAAATCTACTGTCCCTGTTGCGGCTGTGTATGATCCCTGTGATGGTATGGCTATATATCGGTATGCAAGACTATGCTCTGACCACTTTGATGCTGGTGCTGTCCGGCCTGACTGATATGTTGGACGGCTATATTGCCCGGCACTACAACATGATCAGCGATTTTGGCAAAGCCTTTGACCCGGTGGCAGACAAGCTGACCCAAATTGCCATGATGTTCTGTCTGGTGGCACGGTTTCCGCTGATGCTGCTGCCCTGGATCATTCTGGTGGTCAAGGAAGTGTTTACCGGCATCACAAGCCTTTTGGCTATCCACAAAACAGGTCAGGTGGAAGGGGCTGTTTGGCACGGAAAAGTCACCACTGCCCTGCTCTACGGCACCATGGCTGTGCATCTGCTGTGGTATAATATCCCGGCTGTTGTGTCCGTTCTTTTGATCATCCTCTGTACTGCCATGATGCTCATTTCCGCTGTGGGCTATGGCATTCGGAACTTTAAAGCGCTGACGGCGAAGCCTACCCTTTGACCGGATGTGGGAGAAAAATGATTCATGCCCAAAGTATATGCTTTTTATAATCCTCTGGCTGGAAACGGCAGCTGCAAAGAAGATGTGCGATTTTTAGAGCTGTTCTACAACAGTCAGGTCATCTACTGCGATCTGACCAAAGCTGAAACCTACGAGCAGCAGCTTTTTGCTCTGGAAAAAGAGGATCTTCTCATTCTCTGCGGTGGCGACGGCACGCTGAACCGTTTTCTGAATCTGGTGCAGGCAGACAGCATTCCCTGCGACATTTTGCTTTTCCCTCTTGGCACTGAAAATCGGTTTGCTCAGGCTCTGGGGCATTGTTTCGGTTGTGTTCCTTTCTCCATCCGTCCCCAGTTGTCCCGGCTGCCAAAGGTGAATATCCATGGGCGGCAACTGGTTTTTCTCAGCCACATTCAATACGGCTTTTCCTGCAAAGCCAAATCCGCCACCGTCTCCGTGGACGGGGTCAGTCAATCCTACAAAAAGGTCTGGCAGATCAGCCTGGCACGCAATTGGAAAACGGATCAGCTGACCTTGCGCCCTCTGGATGGCAGATGCCGCCTGTTTGCGAAAATCAGGCAAGGAAAGGTTCCCTCCCTGTCCGGGCAGGAGATCACAGTCACATTTTCAAAACCAACAACGGTGTACTTAGACGGCGACCCAGTGGCCGATATTACAAGCTACACCGCTACTATATGAACGAGGTAATTTCCAATGGAAAAGAAACGCAATTGGCTTGCCCGGGGCGTATACCGCTTCATTCGGCGGCTGATACTGATTTTTTATCCCAAAATCCAGGTGGAAGGCATAGAAAACCTGCCGGAAGATGCCTCCATCATCGTGGGTAACCACACCCAGATGAATGGCCCCATCTGTGCAGAACTGTTCGTCCCCGGCAAGAATGTCACCTGGTGCGCCCATCAGATGATGGAACTGAAGGAAGTGCCTCCTTACGCATTTGAGGATTTCTGGAGCAAAAAGCCCAAGTGGACTCATCCTTTCTACAAACTGCTGTCCTATATTATTGCCCCCTTCTCTGTGGCTGTGTTTAACGAAGCCAAGACCATCCCGGTGTATCATGATACCCGGCTGATCTCCACCTTCAAGCAGACCATCAAAGCGCTGGATGATGATACCAATGTCATTATCTTCCCGGAATGCTATGAGCCTCATAACAATATTGTCTACCAGTTTCAGGATAAGTACATTGATGTGGCTAAGCTTTACTACAAGCGCACGGGAAAATGTTTGAATTTTGTGCCGATTTATATTGCACCGAAGCTGAAAAAGATGTATATTGGTAAGGCTACGGCCTTCTGCCCGGAAAACCCCATTAACGAAGAGCGGCAGCGGATCACAAACTATCTAATGGATGAGATCACCTCCATCGCTGTGAATCTCCCCCATCACACCGTTATCCCCTACGCCAATATTTCCAAGAAGGACTATCCTACCAACCGTCCCAAGGAGGACTAAACCCATGCGCAAACCCGTCATCGACTATCGCCAGCTTCGGCTGAACAATATCACCACACCCCAGTTCCGCCACCTGTTCTGGCTGCTGGGCTGGGTGGGCTACTTTGCCATGTATGTGCTGACAGAAAACCTCATTCCGGAAAGCGTCTGTCATAATGTCGCCCTGCCCATTGACTACAAAATCCCCTTCTGCGAATGGTTCATCCTGGCCTATGTGGGCTGGTATCTGCTGGTGATCTGGTCTCTGGGCTACTTCCTGCTGTATAATGTGGAAAATTTTAAGGGGCTTCAAAAGTTCATCATCGTTACGCAGGTAGTTGCGATGATCTGCTATATCGTCTATCCCTCCACCACCGGCGATCTGCGGGAAATGACCCATGTGGATAGGAACAATTCTGCCACCTGGCTGCTGGGCATCATCCAGTCGGCGGACACGCCTACCGGCGTATGTCCGTCCCTGCATGTGGCCTATTCCATCGGCATTGCCTCTGCCTGGCTGAAAGAGAAACAGTCTTCCAAGTGGACAAGGCTGTCCGTGGTCATCGCCTGTGTGCTGATCTGCGCTTCCGTGGTGTTCGTCAAGCAGCACGCTTTCATCGATATCATTGTCGCCCTGCCTGTTTGCCTGCTGGCTGAGGTGCTGGTATTCGGCAAATCCTATTGGAAACCCAAACTGCAAAAAAAGCAGGTTGCATAAGAACAAAACCGTGGCCCTGCCACGGTTTTCAGCGTGTCAAAAAAGTACCGTCCCTTGGCTCCCCCTGTGGGGGAGCTGGCCG
>CAZJCA010000094.1:0-4770 GCA_964544505.1 uncultured Oscillospiraceae bacterium | reverse complement strand
GGAAGTAATGTAAGCGTGGGTTTTAGTGTGGTATCTTTAAGTTTGGGAACCCCCGTGCTCCCATTTGGACACGGCTGCGGCGGTGACACCCAGCTCTGCGGCCAGCTCCTCCTGGGTCACGTTTTTCTGCTTGCGCAGCTCCAAAATCGTTTTTCCAAAGTTCATAGTGTTTACCTCCTGAATGTTTTTTAAAGGCCTTTGTTGGCTTTATTGTATCAGCAATAGGGAAGTTTTGCAATCGAGCAGTTGGAAACATAACTTTCCTGGCAGTTAAGTTCCATAAAAAAGCAAAAAAGAAGCAGCAACCGCTGGACTTTCCTATCTACAAATGATAGAATAAAGAAAATCTGCCTTGAAAAAGGAGTACATAATATGAATTTAGAAACCAGCCTGAAAGAAAACCTGAATAAAGGCTTTGCCGCAGCATTTGATAGCGCACCAGAGCGGTATTTCTCCGCTCCCGGCCGGACGGAGATCGGCGGCAACCATACCGACCATCAGCGTGGTCGGGTGTTGGCAGGAGCGGTGAATTTGGATACGGTGGCTGCTGTAAAAATCAATGGGACAAGCACCATCCGTGTTCTGTCGGAAGGCTATCCCATGTGCCGGATCGACCTAGATGTCTTGGAGCCGGTGGAAAGCGAGAAAAACTCCACCATGGCATTGATCCGTGGCGTGGCTGCCCGGTTTGCCCAGCTGGGGTGCAAGGTAGAAGGCTTCGATGCCTATTGCCAATCTACGGTTTTGCCCGGTTCGGGTTTGAGCTCTTCCGCTGCTTTTGAGGTATTGATCGGCACTATCATCAACTGGCTTTTCTTTGATGGCCGTGTTTCTCAGCCGGAGATCGCCATGATCGGCCAGTACGCTGAAAATGTGTTCTTCGGTAAGCCCTGTGGATTGATGGATCAGACCGCTTCCGCCGTGGGCGGCATGGTGACCATCGATTTTGCAGACAAGGATCATCCCGACATCCAGCCTGTGGATTTTGACTTTGCCGCCTGCGGTCACGCCCTGTGCATCATCGACAGCGGCGCAGACCATGCAGACCTGACCGATGAATACGCCGCCGTCACCGAGGATTTCAAAGCACTTTGCCGTTATTTTGACAAAGAAGTGCTGACCCAGGTGGAGGAAGCCGATTTCTATGCAGCCATTCCTGCTCTACGGCAGATCTGCGGAGACCGGGCTGTTCTGCGTGGGGTCCATGGATATGCGGAAAATAAGCGTGTGACGGAGCAGGTCAAGGCATTGCGTGAAAAGGACTTTGACCGCTTCCTGCAACTCATCAAGGAAAGCGGATACAGCTCCTTTATGTATTTGCAGAATGTGATCCCGGCAGGCTACATTGCCCATCAGGATATGGCGGTTGCATTGGGACTGTGCGAGCATTACTTACAGGGAAGAGGCGCATACCGTGTCCATGGCGGCGGCTTCGCCGGCACGGTGCAGGCGTTTGTTCCTATGGATATTCTGGAACAGTTTAAGTCCGGTATGGAAAAAGCTTTGGGCGAGGGCGCTTGCCATGTGCTGTCCATTCGACCCGAAGGCGGCGTGGAGGTATTCTGATGAAGATTGAAACCTGTATCGATTCTCTGGTTTGCTATGCCATGAACTGTGGTCTGGCAGAGCCTTGTGACCATGTTATGTTGACCAATCGCCTGCTCGAAGCCCTCCACATGGACGATTATACCCCCTCCCAGGAAGAACTGAGCGAAGATCTGGAAGAGATTTTGGGCGGCATTCTGGACTACGCCATTGCCAATGGCCTGTGTGACGACGGCATTACTGCAAAGGATTTGTTCGACACCAAAATTATGGGTATTCTGACCCCTATGCCCAGAGAGGTGATCCGTACCTTCCGGGAAAAGTATGACCGTGACCCGGTGGAAGCCACCGATTGGTACTATGAGCTGAGCCAGAACACAAACTATATCCGCCGCCAGCGGGTAGCCAAGGATATGCGCTGGAAGCTGGACACCGAATATGGCCAACTGGATATCACCATTAACCTTTCCAAGCCGGAAAAAGACCCCAAGGCCATCGCTGCTGCAAAAAATGCCCCCCAGTCCGCTTACCCCAAGTGCCAGCTGTGCATGGAAAATGAGGGCTATGCAGGCCGCATGAACCATCCTGCCCGGCAGAACCACCGCATCATTCCCATTACGGTCATGGGCGAGCCTTGGTGCTTGCAGTACAGCCCCTATGTCTATTACAATGAGCACTGCATCGTATTCAACTCCAAGCACATCCCCATGAAGATCGACCGCTCTGCTTTTGAAAAACTGCTGGATTTCACCACCGCTTTTCCCCATTATTTCGTCGGCTCTAACGCAGATCTGCCCATTGTGGGCGGCTCGATCTTGAGCCATGAGCATTTCCAGGGCGGCCACTACACCTTCGCCATGGAAAAAGCCCCCATTCGGGAGGAAGTGACCTTTGCCGGGTTTGAAGATATCCATGCCGGTATCGTCAAATGGCCTATGAGCGTTATTCGCCTGCGTGGCGGGGATAAGGCGAGAATTGCAGATCTGGGCGAGAAGATATTGGAGCGCTGGATCGGATACTCCGATGAAAGTGTAGGCATCGTCGCTTATACCGACGGCGTTCGCCACAATACCATCACCCCCATTGCACGCCGCCGTGGAGCGGACTATGAGCTGGATCTGGTGCTGCGCTGCAATATTACATCCGAAGCCTATCCCATGGGCGTTTTCCACCCCCATGAGGAAAAGCACCATATCAAGAAAGAGAATATCGGCCTGATCGAAGTCATGGGCTTGGCCGTGCTGCCCAGCCGACTGAAAAAGGAGCTGGCAGATCTGGCTGTTGCCATGGTGGATGGCCGTGACATTGCCGCCGATGAAACCCTGGAAAAGCACGCTGCATGGGCAGAGGAACTGAAAAAGCAGTATACCTTCACCGCCGAAAACGCTTTGGATATCCTGCTGAAAGAGACCGGCAAGGTCTTTGCCGGATGTCTGGAGGATGCAGGCGTTTATAAAAACGATGAGCAGGGGAAAGAGGCCTTCCGCCGATTTGTGGCTCATGTAAACCAATAAAAACCGCCAAGGCGGATGGAGGAACAGCATGAAACAGTTAAAAGTGATCGTTCTTGGCGCAGGCCAGCGTGGCCAGATCTACACCAATGTAATGGCGAAAATGCCGGAGCAGTTCCAAGTGGTGGGCGTGGCAGAGCCGGTGCAGATGAACCGGGACTATATCCGGGAAAAGCACAGGATTGCCCCTGAAAACTGCTTTGAATCTTGGGAGCAGATTTTGGACAAGCCAAAATTTGCAGATGTGGCTATTATCGGAACACAGGATAAGATGCACTATGCCCCTGCCATGAAGGCATTGGAACTGGGCTATGATCTGCTGCTGGAAAAGCCGGTGGCTCCCACCGCAAAAGAGTGTATGGAGATCTGGCAGCAGGCGAAAAAATATGGCCGCAAGATCATGGTCTGCCATGTGCTGCGCTACACATCTTTTTACAGCAAGGTCAAGGAACTGCTGGATGCGGATGTGATCGGCAAGGTGGTCACCATGACGCACACCGAAGGCGTTGGCAACCTTCACCAGAGCCACAGCTTTGTCCGTGGACACTGGGGCAATGAGGAAAAGAGCGCCCCCATGCTGCTGGCGAAATCCTGCCATGATCTGGATCTGATGCAGTGGCTCATGGGCCGAAATTGCCGCAAGATCCAGTCTTTTGGCAATCTGGAATATTTCTGCCGGGAAAATGCCCCTGCCGATGCGCCGGAATACTGCATCGAAGGCTGTCCCCATGCCGATACTTGCTACTATAACGCGGTGAAGCTGTACTACGATGATAAGAAGAATGGCTGGTTCCGTGGTGCGGCTACCGGCATGGTGCATCCCACCGATGAAGATGTGCTGCAAGTGCTGAAAACGACCCAATACGGCAAATGTGTATTCAAGTGCGACAACGATGTTGTAGACCATCAGGTGGTGAACATGGAGTTTGAGGACGGCTGTACCGTTTCCTTTACCATGAGTGCCTTCAATCGGGGCGGCAGAAAGAGCAACCTGATGGGCACCAAGGGCGAAATGTTCCTGGACTTTGAAGGCGATGAAATCAAGATATATCACTTCGATACCCGTCAGTTTGAGACCATCAACACCCGTACCGGTGCCGTCAGCGGCCATGGCGGCGGTGACGATGGCATCGTTCTGGCACTTTATGACTACCTGACCGGTGCAAAGACTGCCGAGGAAGTCAGCGAGATCGGCATTTCCTGCCGGAATCACCTGCTGGTGTTTGCCGCCGAGCAGGCGAGAGCACAAGGCTCCGTGGTGGATACCGCACAGTTCCAAAAGAGCTTTGAATAAAAAGAAGAGGATGCAACCGAAAAAGTTGCATCCTCATTTTCTTAGATATTGGCCAGATCTTTCAGCACGGGAGCCAGATCCAGCTGCTCCCAGGGACGGTCTGCCACACCGAAGTGGCCTTCAGCTGCGGTGGGGGCGTAGATAGGCTGACGCAGGTTCAGCTTGCGGATGATGCCGCCGGGGGTCAGGTCGCAGGTCTTGCGCAGCAGGGCGGTCATTTCCCGGTCGGAGATCTTGCCGGTGCCATAGCTGTCCACACGGACGGAAACAGGCTCGGCCACGCCGATGGCGTAAGCCAGCTGCACCTGTACCTTGGTTGCCAAACCGGCAGCGACAAGGTTTTTTGCCATGTAACGAGCCATGTAAGCACCGCTGCGGTCAACCTTCGTGGGGTCTTTGCCGGAGAAGGCACCGCCGCCG
>CAZJCA010000093.1:0-5013 GCA_964544505.1 uncultured Oscillospiraceae bacterium | reverse complement strand
GTATGTTGCTTCTACGAAACCGCTTTTTTAAGTCGTGCTGTTTTAACACCAATATGTTCGGCCAGAATATCCTGCCGTTTACCGAAAGTATGGCATATCAAGTTGTTTCTCTGATTGCCGTGGTTGTGGTTGCAGGCATTAATGCGTGGTATAACAACGATATTTCCAAGATTGCCCTGCTGTGCGGTGGTGTTTTTGACGCCCTGTCTGATGGTAAGATTACCGAAGAGGAAATCGAGAAAATTCTAGCCGATGCAGAAGATGCCGAAAAGATTGAAGAAGTAAAAAAAGATAACTTCATTGTAAACTTTTTTAATAGTCTGATTAAGTCTACGAAGGACAAAATTCAGAAAGAGTAAAAAAGAAAAAGGCCAGATCACCAATTACGGTGATCTGGCCTAATTTTTTAGAATGTCATTCTTCGATTAACTGCCTGTTTCGGTTCCAATAGGCCAAGACTATGCTTATTTCAATGTCTTCCATGCTTGTGGAGATCACTTGCCCTTCTCTGTTGATTACAGTCGCTCGGCAGGTATCGTTTAAATTAAGCACGCGGACGGTAGCTTCATTGCAGAAAAAGGCATATCCATTCACGATAAAGTCAGCATCCTGCGCTAGTTTTTCGATCTCATTCATAGCGACCCTCCCTATTACCGTCCGGCGATGAAAATATCTTAACACATTCGGCCCTGTTTTTCAAGACTATATATGCAAGCGACGATACAATCAAACCGTACTTTTATTGACTTTTTTCATTAAAAAGACCCCATCAGAAGGGGCTTATTTTTTTCGATTTTTGCGAAACGAGTAAAAAAATAGCCTCCCCGTTCAGTAAGAACAGGAAGGCTAAATTTTTTATGTTGGGTTCCATTGTTAAATGGTGTAAAAGTGGTGTAAATTCCGTGCGTTATATTGCACTATGACGCAAAAATGTCCATTTTATGCGTGTTTTTCGATCAACATCGAGAGATAATAATATATACGGTTATTATATTCAAAAAATTGACCAAAGTCAACCTTTTCCGCCCTTCCCTTTTTGTAAATTCTGTTCTATTTTCATGGGCGAAGCTTCCCTCCGTATTCCGATAGAATTTACTAATATTTCACAAACATCCGCGAAAAACACTTGCAACTTTTAACCATTTGACATATAATATAGGTTAGGTAGATTTTTGAAGGAGGCTGTAATTTGTGAAAGATATAAGCCTTCTGGTGTGGTTGACCCAGTTTGGTCTTTCCGTTGTTGCTCCGCTGGTCGGTTTTCCCCTACTCGCCTTATGGCTGCAAAATCTGCTTGGCTGGGGACAGTGGGTTTTCTGGGTCGCACTGGGTCTGGGCATCTATTCCGCCTTCGACGGGTTGCGTTCCTCCTTGAAAACACTGGATCGCTTGACCCGGAGCAAAAAAAAGGATCAGCCGCCACCGGTCTCCTTTTCTGAGCATGACTAATTTGGAGGTTTCCAATGAACTCTCGTAAACTTATTTTGGTTGAAACCGGCATCGTTGCCGCCGGCCAGGCCATCTGCACCGCAGCAATGATCGGCATTTTCGCTCTGCTGCATGCATTTGACCGAACCGTTCTTCTGGGCGGCATCGTCGGAGCGCTGATCGCCATCGGCAACTTCTTTGCCATGGCTCTGGGTGCCATGATTGCCGCAGACAAAGCCGCCAAAGAGGATGTAAAAGGCGGCAAAGCCACCCTCAAAGCTTCCATGACCGGAAGACTTTTAGCAATGGCAGTGCTATTGATCGTCTTTGCCAAGAGTGGCTACTGCAATGTGCTTGCACTGCTGATTCCCATGGTCTTTACACGCCCTATTTTGACCCTGTATGAATTTTTTAGAAAGTCTGGTGAGAAAAGCGTATGAGTATTGATGTAACCGGCGCATTTGTCTACTTCACCATTCCCATCTTCGGCGGCATTCCCATCACACAGACCACCGTATCCTCTTTTATCGTGACGCTCATTCTCTGCACCGCATTTATCCTGCTGGGCAGAAAAATTGAAAAGCGACCGGGCAAGGTGCAAGTCCTTGTGGAAAAAGGCGTATCCATGATCACCAACCTGACCACATCCGCCATGGGAAGCCACAACATCCACTGGACACCTTTCATGGGTTGTCTGTTCCTGTGCAGTATCTGCGGCAGTTACATCGGAACCACCGGTTTTTTAAGATCTTCCACTGCCGACATCAACTGCACCGCCACCTGGGCGCTGATGGTCTCTTTCATCATCTGGTTTAACAATATTAAACACAACGGCATCGGCAAGTTCCTGAAAAACTATATTAACCCCATGAACATCATTTCCGACATTGCCCAGCCTATTTCCATGTCCTTCCGTCACTTCAGTAATGTGTCCGTCGGCGGTATCATCGGTGCCATCGTTTACGCCGCCCTCACCCTGCTGTCCACGGTGGTCATCGGTCTCGTCTCCTCTGTGGGTTGGCTGATGGGGATCGTTCTGATGGTGGCAGGCATTCTTCTCTTCCTTCATGGAAGAAAGAAGAAAAAACTGATGCTGAAAATCTTGGCCATTGTCACTTTTGTAGTCGGCGTTTTTGGTATGCTGGAAGCGCTGAATATCGTTACCAATGTTCCCATTTTCACCTACGGCATCCCGGCGGTGCTTTCGGTATATTTTGACTTCTTCTCCGGTTTTATTCAGGCACTGGTGTTCACCCTGCTGTCCATGGTGTATATCGCCGGTTCTCTGCCGGAGCCGGAAGAAGCTACTTTATAATTTTGTTAGCAATTCATTTGTAATAAACCATAAACAAATATTTTTAGGAGGATTTTTATTATGGATCTCGGAACTGGTTTAGCTATTTTGGGTAAGGCACTGGGTGCAGGCCTGTGTATGGGTATCGGCGCTATTGGCCCGGCTTTAGGCGAAGGTAATGCTGTTTCCCATGCTCTGGATGGTATGGCTCGTCAGCCCGAAGCTGCTAGCGATCTTCGTACAAATATGATCTTGGGCTGTGCAATCACTGAGTCTACCGGTATTTACTCTCTGGTCACGGCAATTCTGATCCTGTTCACCCTGTAAGACACACTTTCTCTTATCTTATACGAAAGGAGCGAAGTGCGTGGGTTACTTTGAAGATTTTATTGGTGTAAATCTGTGGACTGCGCTGTTCACTCTTTTGAACACTTTGACTGTCATCATCGTCGGAACAAAATTTCTGTTTAAGCCGGTGATGAAGATGATCGCCGAACGCCAAAAAGAAATCGACGATCTTTATGCCGATGCCGGTGCTGCAAAGGAAAACGCCCTGGCTCTGGAAGAAGAATACACCCAGAAGCTGTCCATTGCCGCTCAGACCGGCGAAGAAATGGTGCAGCAGGCAGTGGCTCGTGGTCAGAAACGGGAGGATGAGATCATCCGCCAGGCCAATGAGCGTGCCGATGCTATTCTGGAGAAGGCCAACGCCGACATCCAGCAGGAAAAGAAAAAGGCCATCAACGATGCCAAGGATGAAATTTCCGTCATTGCCATCGCCATCGCTGAAAAAGTGGTGGATCGGGAGCTGACCGCTTCTGACCACGAAAAGCTGGTGGATCAGTTCATCAACGAATTGGGTGAAGGTCTATGACCAGTGCGGGAGCTGTTTATGGCGAGGCCATCTACGCCCTCGCCCAGGAAGAGCAATTGACGGCAACCATTTTGCCCCAGCTGGAAATGCTGGAAAAATGCTTTGATGACCAGCCAGGCTATGTTGATCTGCTGGCCTGCCAAAGCCTTCCAAAGCAGGAGCGTTGTGCCCTTCTGGATGAAAGCATGAAAAATGCAATCCATCCTTATTTGCTCAACTTCCTGAAAATTCTGGTAGAAAAGGGCTATATCCGTCATTTCTCAAACTGCTGCGAAACCTATCGCCAGTGCTATTATCGGGATAACGGCATCCTGCCAGTAACGGCGGTGACCGCTCTGCCCCTGTCCCCGGAACAGACCCAACGCCTGACCGACAAACTTGCCGCTATTACCAACAAGACCATCCTGCTGTCCAACCAAGTGGACAAGGATCTTCTGGGCGGAATGCGGCTTGACTATGACGGCAAGCAATTGGAGGATAGCATTTCCCATCGATTGGAAACCATCCGCCAAAAACTAAAAAACACTGTACTCTGATGCAGAAAGCAGGTACTGTATGGAATTAAGACCCGAAGAAATCACAAAGATCATTAAAGATCAAATCAAAAATTACGAACACAAGCTGGAAACCAGCGAGACCGGCACCGTCATCCTTGTGGGCGACGGTATTGCCCGTGTTTCCGGCCTGAGCAACTGTATGGCAGGTGAACTGCTGTCCTTCCCCAACGGCGCTTACGGTATGGCACAAAACCTGGAGGAAGAAAGCGTGGCAGTCGTTATCCTTGGTTCTGACAATGGTATCAAGGAAGGCGATACTGTCCGCCGCACCGGTAAAGTGGTCTCCGTGCCTGTTGGCAAGGCCATGATCGGACGCGTTGTGGATGCACTTGGTCAGCCCATCGACGGCAAAGGCCCCATTGATGCAGAGGGCTATCGCCCCATCGAAATGCCGGCTCCCGGTATCATCGAACGCCAGCATGTCAGTCGTCCCTTGCAGACCGGTATCAAAGCCATCGACTCCATGATCCCCATTGGTCGTGGTCAGCGTGAGCTGATCATCGGTGACCGCCAGACCGGCAAAACCACCATCGCCACCGACACCATCCTGAACCAGAAAGGCAAGGATGTGATCTGCATTTATGTAGCTATCGGTCAGAAGCGTTCTACCGTTGCACAACTGGTAGAAAATCTGACCCTCAGCGGTGCCATGGAGTATACCATTGTGGTCTCCGCCACCGCTTCCGAGCTTGCTCCCATGCAATATATCGCCCCCTATACCGGCTGCTCTATCGGCGAGCACTTTATGCACCAGGGCAAGGATGTGCTGGTCATTTACGATGACCTGAGCAAGCACGCCGTGGCCTACCGTGCCATTTCCCTGCTGATCCGCCGTCCCCCCGGACGGGAGGCTTACCCCG
>CAZJCA010000092.1:0-5030 GCA_964544505.1 uncultured Oscillospiraceae bacterium | reverse complement strand
CCGTCAACGGTCACAGCTATGAAGACCCGGCCAAGCAGACGGAGAACACCAACTTCGCCCTGCTGGTTGCCAAGCATTTTTCTGAGCCTTTTAAAGACTCCAACGGTTACGGCGAGTCCATCGCCCGCCTGAGCAATATGCTGGGCGGCGGTGTCATCGTCCAGCGGTTCGGTGACCTGATCCGTGGCCGCCGCTCCACCCCCAACCGCATTGAGGAAGCCTTCATCACGCCGACTTTGAATGCCACCCCCGGCGATCTGAGTCTGGTGCTGCCCAAGCGAATTTTGGATGGCATTATCGAGATGATCTACGCACTGGATAAGGTTGCCCCTGGCACTGCCAACGACGATACCCTGCTCTACGGCGTGGAAGTGAAGTTCTACAACATGGAAGTGGAGGTCAGCGACAAGCTGGAATCCCGGTATCCGGGACTGTACATCATCGGTGATGGCAGCGGCATCACCCATTCTCTGTCCCACGCATCTGCCAGTGGCGTATTTGTGGCAAGACAGATTGCTGAAAGCTAACAGGACACCCCTCCGGCTTCGCCGGAGGGGTGTGGTTTGTATCTGCCAGCGGCGTATTCGTAGCAAGACAGATCGCTGAAAGCTAACAGGACACCCCTCCGGTTTCGCCGGAGGGCTGTGGTTTGTATCCGCCAGCGGTGTATTTGTGGCAGATAAATTGCCGAGAACGAAAAGAACATCCCTCCGGAAAAGTCGGAGGGGTGTTTTTTGTTATTGTCTGCGGAAGCGAGCCAGAAAGTCCCTGGTTTCCTGCCGCTGGGGATGCTGGAAGATTTGCTCCGGGCTGCCTTCTTCGCAGATCAGCCCCTGATTCATGTATACCACACGGGAACTGACATCTCTAGCAAAGGCCATTTCGTGGGTCACCACCAGCATGGTCATGCCCTCCTTTGCCAAATTCTGCATGACAGACAGCACTTCGCCCACCATTTCCGGATCGAGAGCGGAAGTAGGCTCGTCAAATAGCAGCACTTCCGGCTCCATAGCCAAAGCTCTGGCAATGGCCACACGCTGCTTCTGACCGCCGGACAGCTGACGGGGCAGGGCGTTGATGTAAGGAGCCATGCCTACCTTTTCCAGATAATTCATGGCACTCTGCTTTGCCTGCTCCTTGGAGATCTTGCGCACCTTGGTCAGACCGATCATGCAGTTTTCCAGCACGGTCATATTGTTGAACAGGTTAAAAGACTGGAACACCATGCCCACCTTTTCCCGGTACTGAGGCACATTGATCTTACCATCAGCCACATTGGTGCCGTGGTACAGCACCTGACCGGAGGTAGGTGTTTCCAACAGATTGATACAGCGCAGCAGGGTGGACTTGCCGGAGCCGGATGCGCCCAAAATAGAGATCACATCCCCTTTGTTCACAGAAAAGGACACATCTTCCAGCACCACATGGCTGCCGAAAGCCTTGCTCAAGTGCCGCACTTCCAAAATTGCATCAGACATATCACTTTTCCTCCTTGTATTCTCTGCTGTGCTCCCGGAAAGCCTTCTTATCCGGGTGGGAATAGGTTCCGGCAGCCATGACCAGCTGATCTTCCTGCACCAGTTCATAATTGGCACTGCCTGCCATCTTCTTCTCAATCAGTCGCAGCAGGATGGAGGCGGTGAGGGTCAGCACCAGATAGCCAACCATTTCAATGGCGGCAGAGGGAAAGTAGAGGTAAGTAGAGCCGGTGACGCTTTTGTAAATAGCGAAGAAATCCGTAAAGCCGATGATGCTCATGACCGAGGTATCCTTGATGTTGATGATCAGGTTATTGCCGATCTGGGGCAAGATGTTACGCAGGGTCTGGGGCAGGATCACATGGCACATGGTCTGCCAGTGGGTCATACCGATGGCTTTTGCGCCTTCGGTTTGTCCGGGGTCGATGGAAAGAATACCGCCACGGACAGATTCTGCCATATAAGCACCGGTGTTGATGGATACGACAACAAAGGCGCACAGCCAGACACTGTTAAAACGCAATGCCTGATTGCTGAAATAGGGCAGGCCATAGTAAATCACCACAGCTTGCAGGATCATGGGTGTGCCACGGAAAATTTCCACATAGATCCGGTTAATGATGCGGATCAGCTTCAAAATGATTCTCTTGGGCAGCGGGTCTGTGCAGGTGTAAGGGATGGTATTGAGAATACCGCACAGCAGACCGATGATACAGCCTACGGCGGTACAGAGAACAGCCAGGCTCAGGGTGCTCCAAATGCCGTTTAAAAAGAGGCTTGCGTATTCCTGCCACAGCCGGGCAATGTCCTGAATCAGTTTTTCAAAAACATTCATAAAACGACTCCTTGGGCAGAGTATTATTCGCTGATGGGCTGGATCTTAACGGCTTCTGCCATCAGTGCATCAAAATCGGCGGCTGTCATGGGGGAGAGTACCTTGTTCATGGCATCCAGCAGTTCGGTGTTGCCCTTGCGGATGGAAATGCCAATATTGATCTCCTCGTCGGAAACTTCAAAGGTATCATTTTCAGCGAAGGTCAAAATCTTCATGTCGGGGTAGACGATCACAGCACCCTGAGCGGTGGGCATGTCGGTGCAGACGAAGTCCACAACACCGGTTTCCAGAGCCATCAGCATATCACCGGAGCTATCCTGAGCACTATTGATGGTAACATTCTTCAGTTGGGGCAGGCACTCGTCATACCAGACGGTGCTGCGCTGGGAGGTACACTTGCCGGAAAGCTGGGAGATACCGGTGGCGTTGGCAAGGGGAGAGTCGGCCTTTACAAGGCAGACGATGGAAGCGTAGATATAGGGGCCTGCAAAGTCCACCTGCTGGGCACGCTCAGTGGTCATGGATTGACCGGCAATGGCACAGTCGATCTCGCCACTCTGCACCGCAGGAACCAGGGAGTCCCAGTCCAGCTTCTTGATCTCCAGCTGCCAGCCGTTGGCTTCACAGATACGCTTTGCCATCATAACATCGTAGCCGTTGGCATAGGAACCGGGGACATTGGAAATGGGGACGGCACCGTTAGAGTCGTCAGATTGCATCCAGTTATAGGGGGCGTAGGCACATTCCATGCCAACAGTCAGCACGCCGTCTTCCACCCCGGAGGTGGAGCTTGCGGAACAGGCGTACAGGGGCAGCACCAAAATCAGTGCCAGGGCGATTGCGATGATTCTCTTCATAATGGTTTCCTCTCTTTTTAGAAAAAAATAAATGGACCGCTTTGCCAAGCGATCCATTAGCGGGTGTTGCCGATTCTTCTGAAAAGGAGAAGGAAGAAATGCAACTGCCGTCGATAGCGCTCCACAAAAGCATTTGTGACAGTCCGGCAGATGTTCTCTGACGGACCAGCGGCGAAGGCTCAGGCAGCCAACGACACTTCGGCGAAATCCCCTTTCTCCGGACGGCTGCCTGGCCGTGCTACCGGATACTGATGAAGTTCGCACCTCTATCAAGCGATTCATTTTCCCATATCCTAGCACAGTTTGTTTTGTCTGTCAATCCCCAATAGAGGGACCTGTGTGCACAATTGGCGGATGTTCCAAAAAGGGTGAATTTACAACAAAGCTTTTGGGGAAAATGCCGGGCTTTTGCTTGTAAAGAGGGGGAAACTGTGGTATGCTATGGAAAAAGGGAGGGATGTTATGAACGGAAAACTGTTGCTTTTTCAGATATCGGAAGGGCAGATCCTTTCTAAAATTCGGCTGGCGGCGATGATGTGCAATGTGCAGGTGCAAGTTGTGCAGCCGGGGCAGTACCATCAGACCGTGGGACAGATCGCCCTGCTTCCGCCGCTGGAAGAAGCCGCCGGTGGCATACAGCTGCCGGAGCCTATGATGGTGCTGTGTGTGCAGCAGGATGTCCTGGATGGGGTGCTGGCTGCTTTGCGCAATGCCGGTGTGCCGCCCATATGCAAGGCAGTGCTGACGCCCACCAATGCGGCCTGGACACCGCTACAATTGCTGACGGAATTGCAGCGGGAGCGGGCGGAATTTTTGAAAATGAGACCATAAAAAAGAGGAGCCGCTTTTGCGGCTCCAAATTTCTTTCTGGGAGGAAAAATGAATTACTGACCCAGTTTGAAGAAATCCTCCGGGTCTACGGGATTGCCCCCACAGCTGACGCTGAAGTGGACATGGTCGCCCATGGTGGTCTCGATCAGGGCGGAAGTTCCCACATAGCCGATGGTCTGCCCCAGAGTCACTTCCTGACCCACGGATACCACCACATCTTCACCAAGGCTGGAATAGGTGGTCACATAGCCGTCGTTGTGGCGGATGACCACGGTTGTGCCCATGGTCTCGTCGGTGTAGACGGTGTAGACCGTGCCATCAGCGGCGGCAGTCACGGCGGTGCCTGCTGCGGCAGCGAAGTCCATGCCGTTGTGGGTGCGCCAGTCCCGAGTGGTGGGATTGTAGCACAGGCAGTCCATGGCGTAGTCCATGATGACCTCACCGCTGACAGGCTTGCCGGTGCGCAGAGGCTTTTTGGTTGGCTCGCTGGGTTTTTCGCTGGGCTGGGTGGAAGAACTGTTGTTGGGATTCAGCACATCCACTGTTGCGTTGGGATCCTCTAAAGAGGGGGCTTTGGTGTTGTGGTAATACAGATAGCCGGAGATCCCGATTGCGACTGCGCACAGGACCAGGGCTATGTAGTAGCCCTTACCGGCGAGTTTACCGCCAAAGATGTTTTTGAATTTGCCATTGTTGCTGTTGTTATTGCTCATTTGATAAGCACCTCCGAAAAGCAGTATTTCCACATATTCGGAAATCAAACCAATTTATGGGAAAAATTTATAAAAAATCGGACGGTTTTCTGCTCGATATCATCATGTATGGGCGAGGCTGCAAAAAAAACCCGGTTTCCGGGGAAAAAACATTGACATTCATAAAATTTTGGATATAGTTATACTTGTCAAAATATGACGAAATACGAAAAGAAACGGGGGAGGATAATGTCTAAGGAACTCATCAGGCTCCGGGATCTAACCATGGAGTTCGACGGGGAGCGTATACTCGACGGCATCAATCTCTATATCAATG
>CAZJCA010000091.1:0-5133 GCA_964544505.1 uncultured Oscillospiraceae bacterium | reverse complement strand
ACCTTACCAGCCTTGATTTCCTTAACAGCAGCGCCGACATTGGGAGTCACGGTGCCAGCCTTGGGGGAGGGCATCAGACCCTTGGGGCCCAGAACCTTACCCAGACGACCAACAACGCCCATCATGTCGGGGGAAGCAACGACAACATCGAACTCGAACCAGTTCTCCTTGGTGATCTTCTCAACCAGCTCCATGCCGCCGACATAGTCAGCGCCAGCAGCCTTGGCCTCGTCAACCTTAGCGTCCTTGGTGAAGACCAGCACACGGGCGGTCTTACCGGTACCGTTGGGCAGGACGACTGCGCCACGAACCTGCTGGTCAGCGTGACGGGAGTCAACACCCAACTTGATGTGCAGCTCGACGGTCTCGTCGAACTTAGCGGAAGCACCCTTCACGACCAGATCCAGGGCTTCGGTGGGATCATACTGAACAGAGCGATCGATCAGCTTTGCGCTCTGCTGATATTTTTTACCTCTAAACACTTGTTTTATCCTCCTATATAGTGGTGATGCGGAATAATCCTCCCACATTTCCGGGTTCAAATTTTCCCGGATGGCAAATTATCAGTCAACGACGGTGACGCCCATGGAACGGCAAGTACCACGAACCTGGCTCTCAGCAGCTTCCAGGGAATTGACGTTCAGGTCGGGCAGCTTGGTCTTAGCAATCTCAGTAACCTGAGCAGCGGTCAGAGAAGCGACCTTGTTCTTGTTGGGGACACCGGAACCGCTGTTGATGCCTGCGGCCTTCAGAACCAGCAGGGGAGTCGGAGGGGTCTTGGTGATGAAGGTGAAGCTGCGGTCAGCGTAAACGGTGATAACGACGGGGATCTTGTAGCCTTCCATAGCCTGGGTACGAGCGTTGAACTCCTTGATGAAAGCAGCGATGTTCACGCCGTGCTGACCCAGAGCAGGGCCGACAGGGGGAGAAGCGGTTGCCTTAGCGGCGTTGATTTGAAGTTTGATAATACCAGTGACTTTCTGTGCCATGATAAGCACCTCCTGAATATAATGTGGTAGTGGTACGCTTTGCGTACATTTTTCGGGGTATTACCCCTCCCACGGTCCGATCGGAAAACCGATCATGCGTTTACTGGGAAATGACCTCCACCTGATCGAGTTCAAACTCGACGGGGGTCTCACGGCCAAACATGGAAACAACCACGCTGACCAGATTTTTGTCGACCTCGATCTCTTCCACGCGACCGGTGAAGCTGCTCAGAGGACCATCGAGGATCCGGACGGTATCGCCAACGGTGTAGTTGACAATGATCTCCTTCTTCTCAACGCCCATGGCGTAAACTTCTTCTTCGCTCAGGGGAGTGGGGTCGTTGCTGGATGTGCCCACGAAGCCGGTAACGCCGCGGACATTCCGAATGACATGCCATGTGTCATCGCTGTAAACCATTTTGACCAGAACATAGCCGGGGTACACCTTACGATCGTATGTCTTGCTGACACCGGATTCGGTAATCTCGGTTACGGTCTCCATGGGAATGGAAATGGCCAGGATCTGATCCTGCAACTGGCGGCTTTCCACGGTCTTTTCAATGGTGGCCTTTACAGTGTTTTCATAACCGGAATAGGTATGCACAACATACCATTTTGCAGTCCCTGCCATGGTCTCTCACCTTAATGGAAAAGGCCGATCAGAGCAGTGATACCCAGCTCTGCAACATAGTCGAACACCCAGATAAATGCACCAACGCACAGAACGCAAGCGCATACGATCAGGGAATTCTTCAGGACCTGCTTGGGGGTGGGCCAGACGACCTTCTTCAGTTCGCTCTTCAGCTCACGGAAGTAACGGCAGACGCCGCCCCAGGTTCTTTTGAACCAGTTTTCCTTTTTGACTTCAGCCATGATGGAACCTCCTTACTTCGTCTCGTTGTGAGTGGTGTGCTTTCTGCAGAATCTGCAATACTTGCTCATCTCCAGACGATCAGGGTCGTTCTTCTTGTTCTTCATGGTGTTGTAGTTTCTCTGCTTGCACTCAGAGCATCTCAAAGTGACCTTAACGCGCATAACGGCACCTCCTTAAAAATTGCCTCCCTGTATCACCCCGGCTAGAATGAAAATTTAGGTGCGGGCAAACTACATTTTCCCGCCCGAGGCTGAAAATGGGCATAACAACAAAGCCCTTTTTTCACAGGTGAAGTCATTCTATCACAGATTTGTGTCATAGTCAACAATTATTTTGACAAAATTTCGTTATTTTTACAAGAAAAAATCGCCTAATGTACTTTTGGAATAAGCAGCTTCCTTTGGGGCATATCCTATGAATAGGAGGTGGCCTATGAATATGAAAAAATGGAAGCCGTACCTGATCAGCGCAGCCATTGCTTTGGCGGTGGGTGGTCTGTCAGCACTGTTATCCAGAGCAGGAATGGATATTTATAATGAAGAGGCCGTTAAACCGGCGCTATCACCGCCCATGTGGCTGTTTCCGGTGGTGTGGAGCATTTTGTATGCGTTGATGGGGATCAGTGCCGCCCGAGTGTGGATGCAAGAGCCGGGGCAAGCACGGAGCAGGGGACTGAACCTCTATGTTGCGCAGTTGATCGTCAATTTCTTCTGGAGTCTGCTGTTTTTTAACGCACAGGCCTATGGGTTTGCAGCATTGTGGCTGCTTCTTCTGTGGCTTTTGGTGATCGCTATGATCCTATCCTTCCGAAAAACGGATATTCTGGCGGCAAAATTGCAGATCCCGTACCTGTTGTGGCTGACATTTGCGCTGTATCTGAATATTTCCGTGTGGCAAATGAATTAGAAAAATCCCTCTTTCCTTTTGGGTACATTTATATTATAATGTATCCATTAAAAGAAAGAGGGAAAACTTATGAAAAGAATTATGGGAATTGACTACGGCGATGCCCGTACCGGTGTGGCACTGTCTGATCTGCTGTGCTCCATTGTAGGTTCTACCACTGTGGTGCCCAGCCGGAATACGGAAAAGGCAATTGCAGATATCGTTCGCATTGCCAAGGAAAATGAAGTTGGGCAGATCGTGGTTGGCTTGCCCCGGAATATGGACGGCACGGAAGGAAATCGTGCCGAACTGTGCCGAGAGTTTGCGGAAAAACTCCATCAGGCCACCGGTTTGGATGTGACTATGTGGGATGAGCGGCGAACCACTGTGGAAGCCCACAATATTCTCTCCCAGCATAACTACCATGGTCAGAAGCGGAAAAATACCGTGGATGCGGTAGCGGCTTCTCTGATTTTGGAGGGATATCTCAATTCTCTAAAGCGGTAAAAGATCGCTTGGAATGAAGAGAAAACTTATTTTGGTTTGTAGAGCAACTCTTTTACCCCTGTAAACAGGAGAAGAAAACCGAAAATCTTTTTCAGAATATCAGTGTTCAGTTGATTGCTGAGAAAGGAACATCCTGCTGCCATGACGCACCCCAGTGCCATCGGCAGCAGAATTTTTTTAATGGGCAGATCTACCTGTTTTAGCCGAAACAGGCTGGAGCATAGGGCGCAGGGAATAAAAAACATCAGATTGACACAGCGGGCATCTTCCGGCGGCATGCCGACGATCAGTGTCAGCCACAACATCAGAAGGCTGCCGCCGCCAATGCCCAGCCCGGCCAGAAATCCCAGTACCAGGCCAACAATAGCGGCAAGGGGAAAGCTCACATCCATAGATATCGAAAGCCTCCCCACAATATCATTAAGCCCAATGCCCGGTGCAGCCATTTGGTGGGGACGCGCTTGCCCCACAGGCCTGCCAGCAGACCGCCGGGGATGCTGCCAATCAAATAGGGGAGAGCCTCTGTCCAAGGCAGGGGCGTTTGCAGTCCGCTGACCGTCAGAGAAACCAGGCACAGGGGCAAGATGATCGCTACGGAAGCCGGAAAGATCTGCTCATCACTTAAATCGCCGCTGGCGGTCAGTAGGGGGACGAGCACCATACCGCCACCGGCACCCAACAGACCGTTGACGGCACCGGCAGCACCGCCTGCAAAAATGGTTTTTGGAGTTTTCAAAAAATCGCCTCCTGTGGAGATTGTTCCACAGGAGGCGATGCTTATTCATGATTAGCCCAGAACAAGATCCTTCTTGACATGCTTGTCGTTCAGAATTTCCAGTTTAATGGCTTCGGTTTTCTCGGTGTACCATTTTTCCAGTTCTTCGCTACGCAGCGCATTGGTGATCATGTAATCACGGTAAGTGGTTTCGCTGTTGCCAACGAAGAACATGATGTGGTAGCCGTACTCGGTCTCGATGATGCCGTAGTCGCCGACCTTGCGGTTGTCGTCGTAGCACCAGTCTTCGAATGCTTCCACCATCTGGCCGGGGTAGACATCATCGCACAGGCCACCGTCGCTTGCACTGCCGGTGTCCTCACTTTTTTCCTTGGCCAGCTCAGCGAAGGAGGCTTCGGTCTTAGCACCGGATTCCCATTCCTTCAGCAGTGCCTCAGCTTCGGACTTGGCAGTAGCCTTTTCAGCATCCGTGTAGGTGGTGTTGCCGCTGGAGTCGGTCTTGCCGCCCTCAAACATGACCAGCAGGTGACGGACATTCTTCATAGCGAAGTCGTTCTGGGTCAAGCCCTCATAACGCAGGATGTAATAGCCATTGATGACCTTGCTGTCGCCGGAACCGGAGGAGTACTCAATCACGGTCAGATCGCCTTCCTTACGCTCGACGAACTCATACTTGTCCTCTTCCTTGGCATCCTCGGCAACGCCTTCCTTTTCCACCTTGCCGATGATCCAGTTCTGGAACTTGGAGTCGATCTTGCTGTAAAGCAGCTTCTCATTCTTGGTGGATGCAGCAGTGGACTTATCAGCGTTATTCAGCTGCTTGTCCAGTGCCTGGATAGCCATATCCAGCTCCTCGTTGTTTTTGTATTCACCGGCAGCCAGCTTGTCGGCAGCGACCTTACAAGCTTCAATAGCGGCCTTCTTCTCATCATCAGTGTAGGTGGTGTTGCCCTTGTCGTCCTTGGTGCCGCCCTCACGGAACTTGGTGGCGCTCAGGTAGTAGCTTGCAAAGGTGTAGGAGTTAAAGGTGTAAGCCTCGTTGGGCTTGTAGTTCTTGATGTCCTCTGCGCTGTATTCCAGGCTATCGGAATATGCATTGTAGTAGGAGGTAGCCAGAGCGGAAACACGCAGATACTCACGAT
>CAZJCA010000090.1:0-5200 GCA_964544505.1 uncultured Oscillospiraceae bacterium | reverse complement strand
CAGATGACCAAAGGTGCCTGCGGCGGTCGCCAGTGCCTGTACCCCACTCCCTGCAAGAATATGAACACCGACCACAGTGACTATGTGGCGCTGCTTCGTAAGTTGCGCAAGATCCCCGGGGTGAAAAAGGTATTTGTCCGCAGCGGCATTCGCTTTGACTACCTGCTGGCCGACAAGAAGGATACCTTCTTCCGGGAGCTGGTGCAATATCACATTTCCGGGCAGCTGAAAGTTGCCCCGGAGCATGTTTCCGATGCAGTGCTCTCCCGGATGGGAAAGCCCAAAAATGCGGTGTACAATAAATTTGTGGACAAGTATTATGTGCTCAATAAGCAGTATGGCATGAACCAGTTCCTTGTGCCCTACCTCATGTCCAGTCACCCCGGCTCTACCATGAAAGAGGCGGTGGAGCTGGCAGAATACATCCGTGAAATGGGCTACAACCCGGAGCAGGTGCAGGATTTCTATCCCACCCCCTCCACTCTGTCCACCGTCATGTATTACACAGGGCTTGACCCTCGCACCATGGACAAGGTGTATGTGCCCACCGATCCCCACGAAAAGGCCATGCAGCGTGCGCTGATCCAGTATCGTGACCCCAAAAACTACTATCTGGTTCGGGAGGCGCTGATGGTGGCTCATCGGGAGGATCTAATCGGGTCCGGCCCCAAATGCCTGATCCGTGCCATTCCGCCCAAAGCGAGAAAGGCGGTCGCTCCCCCTCCCAAAGCCACTCAGAAGACCAAGGGCAAGCCCCAGGTCAACCCAGCCGGTCGAAAACCTGTGCCGAAAGCACCTTCCAAGGCAGCCCCGGTCAAGAAAAAGAACCGGCGCTGATCTAGGGCGCATGTTTGATTATAAGGAAATATGAGGTTGCCATTGCCACACTCCGGTCGTATAATGACAGCAGCATCACGAGAGGAGAAAGACCTTATGTTCATTAGATATGTTATTGCTCAGTGATCTGAGCTTAAAATAAAACTGAATAGTTAAGCTCAGAGTCGCTTCCAAAAACACAGGAGGATCACATGAGCTACATTCGAGCAGAAGAAGTTCTGCCAAAGGAATTGATTGAAACTATTCAGCAGTATATTTGCGGAAAAAGCATATACATTCCCTGTATTGAGAAAGAGGTCTGGGGAAGCCGGACAAGCACAAGGCAGTATTATCAGTCACGAAATCGAGAAATTTATCGCAAGTACAGCCAAGGCATCAGTGTCAAGGTGCTTGCCAACCAATACGCCCTGTCAGAAAAGAGCATTCAGCGCATTTTGCGCATGGCTGAGCGAGATGTGCAGATCGATGAATGAGCATAATTCCATCCGAATCTTTCATCGCTGCGGCGGTTGCGGAAAAAAACAGGAATTTTTGAATTCCGGAAAATTTCGGGTCAATGCCAACGGAAACCGTGTGGATATTTGGCTGATCTATCGGTGTAAGAAATGTAAGCATTCCTGGAATTTGGAGATTTATGAGCGGACAAAGCCCGCAAAAATCGACCCGGAAAGTTACGCTCTGTTTCTGGATAATGACCCTGACCTTGCATCTAAATATGGAAATGATATGGACTTTCTAAAGAGAAATCACGCTGAATTTAAGTAGGTCAAATCCCCGTCCGGCTCTGCCGCACGGGGATTTTCCATTCCGTGTTTACCTGATTTGTGGTATCGGTACAGAATAAGCAGCTTTTATCGGTGCATCCTTAAACCCTTTCCCTCTTTGTCATTTGCCATTCCCTTTTTGCATAGGATGTTCCATACAACTGAAGTTGAGGTGGTACCTATGGAACATTCCGAAAATAACATCATCATCCGTGGAGAGCTGGTAAGTCTTCCCCAATATTCCCACGAAAATCACCAGAAACGGTTTTTCCGTTTTGAACTGGCAGTAGCACGGCTGTCGGGTGCCGTGGACATCCTTCCTGTGGTGGCTGAAGAGCCGTTTTTGGAGCAGATGGATCTGTCCGGCGGCGAAATGCTGGAAGTGCAGGGGCAGATCCGCTCCCACAACCTTCGGGAAAACGGCATACGGCGGCTGCTGATTTTCGTTTTTGCCAGCAGCATCGTCGCCACGGATGGCGAGCCCATCAACGAAGTAACCCTTCAGGGGCCTCTGTGCCGGGAGCCGAATTTGCGCCGCACCCCCTTGGGCCGGGAGATCTGCGATGCCATGCTTGCCGTGCCCCGGGCATTCCGCCGGGCGGATTATCTGCCCTGCATTCTCTGGGGGCGCACTGCCCAGCAGGTTTCTTCCTGCCATACCGGAGATTTCATCCGTATTCAGGGCAGATTGCAAAGCCGGATCTACACCAAGCTGACGGAAATGGGCAGTGAAAAGCGGACAGCCTATGAAATTTCCGCCCTAACCGCAGAAATACTGGAAGATCCCATTTAAAAGCATACATAGTAAAAATCCCACAGCGGTTGGCAACAAAAATGCCAACCCTGTTTTTTTCGCACTTTTTGTCTCCTGATAGATGGTCAACAGCGTGGTAGAACAGGGCCAGTGGAAAACGGTAAATACCATAGCACAAACAGCCATAGCCCACCCCATCTGCAAATTGCCGCCGGGAATCATGGCGATCAGCGGAAGCAGCAGTTCATTGGCAGGAAAGGACAGGAAAAATGCCAGCAAAATTGCCCCATTCAGTCCCAGCAGCAGTCCCAGCGGCTGCAAAAAGGTCGCCAGTGTCCCCAAGGCACCGCTCTGTTCCAGAATCCAGATCAGCGCCCCGGCAGGAGCCGCCACCAGCAGCGCCCGAGCCGCTATTTTCAACGTTCTGTCCAGCAGGGAGCGCACCAAAATCTGCCCAACACGAGGCCGCCGCATGGGAGGCAGTTCCAAAAGAAAAACGCTTTCTTCCCGGCGCAGGGCAGTCTTGCGCAAGGCTCCCGTGGTCAGCATGGCTCCCAGAAATCCAAGCACTACCGCAGCCGCCACTGCCAATGCCGCCCAGCCATCGGTGCAGAACAGCCCTGCCAGAAAAATCAGCGTGGCGAAGCGGCCGTTACAGGGCACCATGGCATTGGTCAGCATGGCTGCCAGCCGCTGCCGGGGCGAATCGATGATCCGGCAGCCCAAAACTCCCACTGCATTGCAGCCCAAGCCCATGCACAGGGTCAGCGCCTGCTTGCCGCAGCCGCCGCAGCGGCGCATTTTACCGTCTAAGAGGAAGGCCATTCTGGGCAGATATCCCACATCTTCCAAAATGGTAAACAGCGGAAAGAATATTGCCATCGGCGGCAGCATCACTGCCAGCACTCTTGTGGCAGTGGCATACATTCCATCCAGCAGCAATCCCTTTAACCACCATGGAAGCGTCAGGAGAGAAAGTTTTCCATAGCCCCAGTCAAAACAGGTTTCCAGCAATTGGGAGGGATAATTCGCCCCCCAGATGGTCAGCCACAAAATCAAAAACAGCAGTGCCAGCATAATGGGCACCCCCCGTCGGCGGCTGACTAATATTTTATCCAGCGTCAGTCGCCAGGTCTGAGGATTTTCGCTTTGCCGAACACATTGGGCGGCAATTCTCTGGGCTTCCATAATGGGGCTACCCTGACAGGGGTGGAGCTGGGGCGGTGCTGCAACGCAGTTTTTGATCTGCCCCACCAGTTCATTGATCCCCTGGCTGCGAGCAGCAGCCGTCAGCACCACCGGCGCCCCCAACAGCCGGGACAGCTTTTCTCCGTCCACTTCCACCCCCTGCCGCTCTGCCTCGTCCACCAAATTGACACAGACCACCACTTTTTCCGCCTGCTGCAAGATTTGCAGTGCCAGAATCAAGTTGCGCTCCAAAGCCGTACCGTCGCAGACCACCACCGTACAATCCGCCTGCCCGGCGGCAATGTATTCCGCTGCGATCCGCTCTTCCTGGGAATGCCCGGTCAAGGAATATGTACCCGGCAGATCCACAAATTCCATTGTCCCATGGCTGCCCCGTAAAAATCCAGAGGCCATATCCACGGTTTTGCCGCTCCAGTTCCCCGTATGATGGTGCAGCCCTGTCAGGGCATTAAACAGGCTGCTTTTGCCCACATTGGGGTTGCCCGCCAGAGCAACCCTTATCTTTTGTGCGCTCGTGCCTTCCATCACACCTGCCGGGCGGCGATCTGTGCCAGATCTGCCCTGCGGACAGCCAGAGTGGTGCCACGCAGACCCAGCGCCGCCACATCTCCCCCGGGGCTGCGATAGCGGCAGGAAACCTCCGTTCCCTCCACCATTCCAAAGTCCTCCAGCCGCCGCTGTAAGGCTTGACTGCAATGAAATTCTGTCACCACCGCCTGCATGCCCGGCTTTAATCCATCCAGCCAAAACTCCATACTGATCCCTCCCCGAATTTCTATGTTATCTTATCCCAGCACAGGGAATTTTGTGCAAAAAACTTGTCAAATCCACGCAGGCATGATAAACTAAAGAAAAGGAGAGATCGCCATGGAAAAAGTAGCAGATATCATTTCCATTTTGAACAAACAGTACCCGGATGCCCCCTGCGCCCTGCACTATCAGAAGGATTACGAGCTGATGATTGCCGTCCGGCTGTCCGCCCAGTGCACCGATGCCCGGGTCAATCTGGTCACCCCGGCGCTGTTTGCCGCCTACCCCACTTTGGAGGCCATGGCAAGCGCCGACATCAGCCATGTGGAGGAGCTGGTTCACTCCTGTGGCTTTTACAAGCATAAAGCAAGAGATATCGTCCTGGGCTGCCAAATGCTTCTGAAGGAATACGGCGAAAAAGTCCCCGGTACTATGGCGCAGCTTCTGCGCATTCCCGGCGTGGGGCGAAAAACTGCCAACCTGCTGCTGGGCGATCTGTACGGTGCTCCCGGCAGCGTGGTCTGCGACACCCACTGCATCCGCATCTGCGGCAGACTGGGACTGACCGATGGCACAAAAGATCCGGAAAAATGTGAACAGCAGCTACGAAAGATCCTCCCCCCGGAGGAAAGCAGTGATTTCTGCCACCGAATCGTCCTATTCGGTCGGGAAACCTGCACGGCACGCAATCCCCAGTGCGGCAATTGCCCTCTCTCGCCCCTGTGCAAGCACTTTAATGGCATATAAAATCATCCCCCGGCGGAATTTTCCGCCGGGGGTCGCTATCTTATTATAGTGCCATATTCTGCTGGGTTCTGCTGACCAGCAGCTGCGCCATACGGGCAATGAAAGAACCATTACTGGGTCGGGGGACGGTTCCGTTGGG
>CAZJCA010000089.1:0-5275 GCA_964544505.1 uncultured Oscillospiraceae bacterium | reverse complement strand
CCACGGACACCGTTGACCAGCACGGGATTTTCCAGGAAGTTTTCAGCGATAAACTTTGCACGCAGAGGATCACCGGGCATCAGCACAGTTTTGCCAAAGCCGATCTCGTTCTGCACATTGATATGAGGGGTTGCAGGGAAGTTAGACATTTTATTATCCTCCAAAAAACAATTATAAATTCGTAATTAGTAAGTTCCGTCGTTTTCCAGACCCTTTGCAATTTTCACCACACGGGAAGTGCCCAGACGGGAAGCACCCAGCTGGATGAACTTTTCGGCATCCTCCAGGCTGGAAATGCCACCGGCAGCCTTGATCTTCACATGGGGCGCAACATGCTTTGCAAACAGCTCCACATCGGCAAAAGTGGCACCGGCCTTGCTAAAACCAGTGGAAGTCTTGATGTAGTCAGCGCCGGAGTCGGACACGCACTTGCACAGGGCGATTTTTTCCTCATCGGTCAGCAGGCAGGTCTCGATGATGACCTTCAGCAGCTTTCCGTTACAGGCTTTCTTGATGGCAGCGATCTCAGCGGTGATATCTTCCCACTTGCCTTCCTTCGCCCAACCAATGTTGATGACCATATCCACTTCGTCAGCGCCATTTGCCACAGCATCGGAAGCCATAAAGCACTTGGAAGCAGTGGTGGCGTAGCCGTTGGGGAAGCCGATAACTGTACAAATTGCCAGTTTGTCGCCCACATATTCCTTGGCCTGCTTGACAAAGGATGCAGGGATGCAGACGGAAGCGGTATGATACTTCATGCCGTCATCGCAGATAGCCTTGATCTCAGCCCAGGTAGCGGTCTGAGCCAGCAGGGTGTGGTCACATTTTGCGAGAATTTCAGAAATTTCCATTGGTATATATCTCCTTTTCCATATATTAAATATTTTTAATGATTGCCGTGTAATTTGATGATCTTCCTGTCCCGGATGCCGTTTATGTAGCAGCGGTGGCACATGGCAATATAGCTGTCATTGCCGCCCAAAACCACCTGGGCTCCCTCCGTCACGATCAGTCCGTCGGAAATTCGGGCGTTGATGATGGCCTTTGCCCCACAGTCGCACATGGTCTTGATCTCCTCGATCACATCTGCCAGCTCCATCAGCCGCCGGGAACCGGGGAACAATCTGGTTTGGAAGTCGGTTCGCAGTCCGAAGCACAGCACCGGAATTGCACATTCATTGACAATGGCACGCAGCTGGTCGATCTGCTCCTCGGTCATAAACTGGCACTCGTCCACGATGACCACATCACATCTTCCCTGCTTTTCCTGAGAAAAGCGCTGGAAAATATCCACCTGAGGGCCAATCACATCCACCTGTGCCTGCAATCCGATGCGGCTGCGCAGAATGTCGGCACCGTCACGGGTATCGGCACTGGGCTTGATGAGCCATACATTCAAGTCGTTTTCTTCATAATTGTATTTGGTGATCAACGCTTGAGCGGTCTTGCTGGAACCCATAGCGCCGTATTTGAAATAGAGTTTTGCCACAAATGCACCTCCTGCAATTTGTTTAGTAGTTTATTATAACTGATTTTTCGACCATTTGCAAGGAAAATGTGGATTTTGCGCAAATTTAGGGTGCATTGCAAGAGCAATGCACCCTTTCCGTCATTTTTCCAGGCGATGGAGCCGCAAAACCGCCGCTGTGGCATCGTCCGGCACTTCTGCTGTACCGTTTTCCAGTACCAGCGTTGCAAGAAAGCCTGCCGGCTGGTCATATTCTTCGTTCAGTGCTTCCACGGCGTAAGCACCGTCTACCCCGTCGCTGATCATGACCAGGATCGCCCCGTTGTGCAAGCTGATCCGATCCACCGTCAGCTCATCTTCCTCCAAAGACAGCCCCGGCGGCGGACATTCCCTGCCGATTTTTTCCGGAGCACCCTGCCCCAGCAACCAGGATGGTGCTGCGCCCCACTTATACAGGCTTGCCCGTCCCGTCAGCAGATCCACCTCTGCCAGATCCACCGTCACCGCTCCGGCATTGTGCCGCAGCACGCACAGACTGTTGATGCTTTGCAGTGCCGCAGACGCCGGATATCCGGCAACCAGCATCCGCCGCAGCATACTGCCAGCCGTTCTGGCCTCGTAAGCCGCCCCCTCTCCTGTGCCCATACCGTCGCACAGCAGCAGATAGTATCGTCCCTTCGTCCCGGCAAACCAGAAGCACCGATCGCCGTTGGCTATCTCCTTTCCCCGGGAACAAACCGCCACCTCCGGTCGAAACAAAGGTGTCGGTTCTTCTTCCCGATGGGGAAGCTCGTCAGACAGTTCCTGCAAATACTCTGCCAAAAAACCATATTGCTGCATCACCGCACTGCGGTATTCCTGCTGCCGCAGCCTGTCCGCCAGCAGAAGGCGATACTGTTCCTGACTGTGCTGCAATTCCATCAGCATCTGCCCCTTTTTTTTGCAACCACTGGGCACATTTTCCATGGTAATGCTGCTTTGGTGCAGCAGGGCCTGAGGCAGCGTTTTCGCACGCTCCGCTGCCCGGCAGTCCTTGCGATGATCGCAGTTACCACAGGCACGCTCTGTGGCACGCAAAAGCACGGCCCCTTCATCCACCGGATAAGCCACCGCCCCTTGCAGCAGTTGTCCGGCCTGCGCCATGACCATTGCTGCTTTTTCCAGTCGGGTCTGCACATATCCTTCCACGCTCCGCTCATCGATCCGCTCCTGATCGGATGGCACAAGCCAGCTTCCTATTCCTCCCAGCACCAGTGCCGGTACCGGTAGCCACTGGCTCTGACCGCACAGACCCATAATGGGCAAATACACCAGCGCCGGCAGCAGGCAAACAGCCTTTCTTGGCAGCCATGGGATCAATCGCAGCAAATACGCCACACACAGCACCGCCGTCATTGGCACCGGCGTGATCCCAGCCAGATCCAGTGCCAGACCGGTCAAGGCCACCGCCGGGAAAGGGCTGGTCAGCACGATGAGCCCTGCTGCCACAAGTCCCAAATTCAGAAATGTCACCGGGGCGATCTGCGCCAACGCCAGCACACCGATGCCCACAGCCAGGCACTGCGCCACCGGATCCTGCCGCTGGAGCATTTGCACCACGCAGGTCATCCCGAAGGCCAGAACGACACGCAGAAGATACATGGCAACTGCGGTCTGCTCCCCCTGCCATATTTGGAAAACCACGCCGCTAAGTGCCACGATCATGGCGGCTAAACCGGGCAGAAGAAGCTTTTGCCTGGGTTTTCCCAACAGCACGCAAACCGGAAGTCCGGCAGCGATCCAGATAATCCCCTGAATGCCTGCCTGTTCCCAAAATGCCCAGTAACCCAGGCTGCCGCCAATGGCAAAAGCCATACTCAGCCACCCCGGCAGTCCTGCGCACAATACCCCCAGACAGAATGGCTGCGGCAGATTGCCCAGGCTGGCTGCGCTCAGGCAAAAGCCACCAAGAAAACTGGCTGTCAGTTCCACAAAAAGTCTCAAGACAGGGTCTGCCATGTACCTGCGTGCCAGCCGCCGCCAATGGCGCATTTTCCTGCCTGTCTGCATTTTCATATGTATCACGCCCCTTGTTTTATTATCTGAATCGTAGCACGAAAGGCCGGATTTTTCCGTCGAACGAAGGGGCTTGTGAAAGTTTCTTGCATCTGAAAGGAAACCGATGTATAATACAAAAAACGACTTTGTGAGGTGCTGTTATGGGCCGAGAATTTGAACTGAAATACACCGCCACCGAAGACATTCTTGCAGATCTGGCAGAAAAATATCCCGGTGGACGAAAAATCTCCATGGAAACCACCTATTTTGACACACCGGATGGTGCGCTCTCCGAGCAGAAAATGACCCTGCGGATCCGAAAAGAAAACGGCACATCCGTCTGCACCTTAAAAACGCCCCTGCCCGACGGCAGCCGGGGGGAATGGGAATGCCAGGCATCGGACATTCAGGAGGGCGTCCGTATCCTGCTAAAACTGGGCGCACCGGCAAAACTGGCACAGCTGGCAGAGGGTGGATTGACCGTCGCCTGCGGCGCTCGCTTTGTCCGCCAGGCCATTGAGGTATCCACCATTGACGGCATTGCCGAACTGGCGCTGGACAGCGGCGTGCTCCTCGGTGGTGGCAGGGAGATCCCCCTATGCGAGGTGGAAGTAGAGCTGAAATCCGGCTCCGATGCCGCCACCACCGCTTTTGCCGCCCTCTTAGCCGCCGCTTATAACTTGAAAGAACAGCCCCTGAGCAAATTCCGCCGGGCCATGGATCTGGCAAAGGGAGAATAAACATGGCAAACATTGGAAATATTACGAAGAAATACGATAAGTTCGTAATTTTTGACACCGAAACCACCGGTCTGGACTATGCCCGGGACGAGATCATCGAATTTTCCGCTGTGGTGCTGGAAGCGCAGGGCGATCAGGCCGTTGTGACCAGAGAATACGACAATCTGGTGGCTTTAACGCCCGGCAACACCATCCCCTACGAAATTCAAAAGCTGACAGGCATCACCCCGGCAGATGTGACCCAGCGAGGCATCCCAAAAGAACAGCTTTGCGCCGATATTGCCCAAATGTTTACCGGAAACACCCTGCTTCTGGCCTATAATGCCCATTTTGACCTGAGTTTTCTTTTTTATCTGCTGCTGCGTTCCGGGGATATCTCTGCGCTGAAGGGCAAA
Source organism: uncultured Oscillospiraceae bacterium (assembly GCA_964544505.1). Classification (GTDB taxonomy): domain Bacteria; phylum Bacillota; class Clostridia; order Oscillospirales; family Oscillospiraceae; genus Faecousia. Next base: position 632 of record CAZJCA010000089.1, on the reverse strand, counting down.
GACAAACTGGATCTTCTGACCGTTTACAAAGACCGCCGCCCCTACCCCCACAAACTGTGTAACGCCATTGAGGCCTACGATCTGAGCGGCAAAGTGGTCAATTCCCACCGAGCCATTGACGATGTACTGGCAACAGTAGCTGTCATGGAAGCCATGACAGCAGAGAAGGATGATTTCGCTGATTATGTAAACCTATTTGGCTATAATCCAAAATTCGGCATCAGCGGCAAACCCATTGGCTCTGTTACATACAAGCCCCAGCCCTACAACAGTTCTGCTCCGCTCTATACCAAATAACCATCTTTTCCCCATCTATTTCGGTATAATCTACAAAATTTCATCATTTGTGGAAATTATCTGTATTTTTTCGGAAAAATATTTGCTTTTTACCATTTCCTGTGCTATACTATCTGGGCATTATTATAGAATGCACAAAATATGCCAACTTTGGGCAGTTTTCTGCCCTAGAAATTGAAAGGGGTTACGATACCAATGAACAAGTATGTCTACCTGTTTACCGAAGGCAACGGAACCATGCGTGAGCTGCTGGGCGGCAAGGGTGCCAACCTGGCTGAAATGACCAATATCGGTCTGCCTGTCCCTCAGGGCTTCACCATCACCACCGAAGCCTG
>CAZJCA010000088.1:0-5428 GCA_964544505.1 uncultured Oscillospiraceae bacterium | reverse complement strand
ACAATCTCTGCCGATACGAAGGTTCGTATGTCATCTTCCCCGCCAAAGGGCATTCCGGTGCTGCGACAAATGGTGATTGCACCAAGCAAGTAAAGTGTTCGGCCTGCGGTTCCACAATGGGCAGTCGATCCTCCCACATCTATGCAAGTGGTTCTGATACGAAATGCAGCTACCCTGGATGCTCTTATACCAGAGCTGCAAACTCCAAAATTGATGCAAATGTAGAGGATATGAACGCCGCTGCTGTAAATGCCTACAAAGTGATCCGTTCGATCTGCGTTCCGCTTGCTATCATTTCCCTTGCTTCCTGCGGCTTCACATTCCTTGGCTCCATCTTCTTTGGCAACTACTCAAGCATGGCGGGTGGAGACATGATGAAAGCCAAGAAACAAGCTGTATATACCGTTCTTGCCATTATGTTTATCGTTCTACTTCCCAAGATCTTCAGCTGGGCCATTGGTTTCTTCTCTGCCACCGGCTGGGATCCGTAACCCCTACAAGAAACAGCCCCCACCCCGCCACACGGGGTCGCTCACACGCAAAAACAAGTAGGCTCCTTGCCTACTTTCACCTATACATTCCATCTCACAAGGAGTTGATTTACTTATGATGGACTTGATCGTTTCCTGGTTGTTGTCGGGAATTGCAGAAGCCTTTGAAGCTGCCGTCGGACTTTTTTCCAGTTTGTTCGGTTATGATATTAAAATTTTTAATGACACCTTCTCTTACGCAGCCACCGCATACGACATTATTCGCAAGGTAGGTCTTTCGCTGGCATTGATTCTAGCCGCATGGCAGGTAATTGTGTTCTTTACAAGAGGAGCAGAAAAAGCCCCCTCCACCCCGATCCGTGCAGCATTGAATGCCGTCATTGCCGTAGGCTTTATTTACTATGGCAACTATCTTTTTGAAGCGATCCTCAACTTCTGTCAGTCTCCCTACGATGCATTACTCAGTGCAGATGCTGTTCAGTGGGGAACCAACTGGGGAGGCGTTATAAACGCACTTATAAAAGATAAGTTCGCTGGTTCTTCAATGATTCTTATGCTTATCATAACAATAATGATTGTTACAAGTTTCGTCAAACTCTTGCTGGAAATCGTAGAGCGATATGTTGTAACCTTCGTTCTCGTCTACCTCTCTCCTTTGGCATCTTCCACATTGGCATCCAGCACAACAAGTGGCATTTACAAGAAATACTTCACCATGTTTATTTCGCAATGTCTACTTCTTTTCTTGAATGCATGGTGCTTAAAAATGGCCTGTTCTGCACTTAGCACTTCCAACAACGATAACAGTGTTGTTATTTCCCTTATTATCTGCTATGCTTTCCTCCGGGTCTCTGCCAAAATGGACTCCTATATTAACCAGCTAGGGCTAAATGCTGCAATCACCGGTGGCGGTCTTGGTGCGGAAATCTTCGCAACAGGTCAAACTTTGCTTGGCAACCATGGCGGTAGTGGGAATGGTGCAGGCGGTAGCGGAAATAAAATTCTGGGTGCTGCTAAAACTGCACATACATGGGCAAATAGATACAATCCTATTGCTGCTGTTGTTAAAGCCGGCACAGATACCGTTGTCGGTGCAGCCAAAGGCGGTAGCGAAGCCTTTAGATCTGGCGGAAAATTTGGCGAACGAATTAAGAAAACCGCCCATGGCGCAGCTTCTGGTGCAGGTTCCGGCCTGAAAAACTCTGACAATCTTATCTCCAATACGGTGGGTAAAATCAATACATCTGAGAAAACGCCTGCGGTTAATAGTAAAACCGGAAAAGTTAAAATGGTTGCAACGGGCAATCTTGATCATGTGGGTTATCATACCTCCATGAATCAGCAACTGGTCGATGATCCAAAACTGCCAGACGGCTCCGACGATATTGCTGCTTATAATGCTAATATTGAAACTTGGTCGAACAACGAGCATCTGGCCGCAAGCGGATTTAATTATGTAAAATCTTCCTCCGAAACTGTTGACGCACCCGAAAAAGTTGCAGCTATTGCAAAGGGACTTGGAATTGACAGTGTTTCTAATGAGGCTGCTGACTTTATCGCTGTTGGATTTGGCGCAAAATCTGGCGTTGCTACCCGCAAATTTACACTCGATAAAGACGGTATTTCTGGCGAATACAGTTCAACAGATGGCTATGAGCACAAATGGAGTGTTAAGGATCGTAGCCAATATGACCGACTAACTACTCAGCAAAAAGAAGGATATAGTAAGAAACAATGTACGGATGGCAAGGCATATTTTGTTAAAACTTCCAAACACAAAGTTGGTGATGTTCCTAAAGTGAAAAAGGAAGCATCATCCGAACAGCCTACAACTGATGCAACCAATCCGCAGGACTCCTCTGAACAGGCTTAAAACTAAAAAATACGGAGCGGAAAATCCTTTTATCAGGACTTTCCGCTCCGTATTTTTATATGTTATTAAACAAACAGCAAAGTAATAATCGCAGGGAGAATGCTTGCTACGCACAGTACAATACTGGGCCATACAACAGCAAACGCAAAAGTTGTTCCTGATTCATCCGCACCAATTCCTTTGCGAACATCGCTCCAAATCGCTTTGTAGGTACAAACAGCACCCAAAATACCACAAAACTCAGCAATTTCACTGTGAATGCTTTTGGACGCAATCGCTCCAACCAGCATCACCAAAAATGCAATCAGACATGTAATCATAGAGTATTTGCGAATTTCTTCTCTGAAGGAATAATAGTTGTAATAAGAAAGCTGCTTGTAGTTGTTTCCAATCCAAATCGGTACAACCTCAGCTGTCCATTCGTCTATTCGTTCCTGTGTCTGATATTCCCACTGCCCATATCTCTGCAGCGCATCCTTTGCTTCAATACAGGTGCAGATAATCGTTTCTGCCAGAGGAGAGATCGCCATACAGGGGAACTTCCGTTCGGACATCCGCTTTGCCTGGATCGCATTGAAAATTGCACTCTGCTGTTCAGCGGTACAAGTAACCCCATAGAAGCCCTTGGTTGCAATGTCACAGAAGCCGTACATATCCGTAACGATATAGTTGCTGCTATTATCCACAGTCACATCCGTGTTGGCAATAATGACCACAGAATAGACCGCTGCGTTCTCCATGCCGGCAGCAGCCAACACACGCTTAACTGCCTCGATGTGGCGGGCGTTCTGAGCAAAGGGAGAACCCATGTTCTCCAGCTCACGGCCATAATAGTCTCTCTTAATGATCTGACCATTGGGCTGAACATCCAAAGTCTGACCAGCCTTGCCGTAGTTCTTTACCTCGCAGACATACACGCCAGTATCGGAAATTACAAGCAGATCCGTTTCGGCAGTCTTGGGGGTATCTGCACTCTCCTGCACACCAGGCAGGATCACGCTGGAAAGCACACGGCAGTCCAGCTTGCGACGGATATAAGCCTCGACTGTATTTTCACCATCCAAGCCCTTCTGCTCGATCTCAAGGTTTCGCTCCAGATCTTCCCTGGCATTTTCCAAGGTCTGCTGCAGTACCAGGGTAGCCTTACCCATTCGGTCAGCACACACGGCGGCACCTTCGGAAACAGTCTCCACGCAAGACTGGATCGTACTGTAAGTACCGTCAGACTGATACTTAGGATAGGGCAAATTGGGGGTAGTAAACGAAGGTTTCCGATAATCCGTCTTGATGTGGCCATTCTTCGTAAGCACCCAACAGTCAACCGCCTTATTGACCTTGCCAGTCAGCTCCTTTACAACTTCCAGTTCCTTCTCCAGCTCCTGCATCCGCTCAGACTTAGCAACATACTTCGTCTGAGGCTGCAAGGCGCAGTTCGCCTCGAACCGGGCCAGCTGTTCCTCCGTAAAGGGTCTCTGGATTTCGGGAAAACCATTCTTAATTTCTTCAATGTAGCTATTATTCACACAATCAACTCCTTAACCTAGACACTACGCACAGCTACTACACTTTTTATTCTGCGCTGGGATTGCAACAAGGGCCGTTGCAGATCGTACCCACATATACGATATAGACGATCTCGGTCAAGCCCTCATGTCCTTCCAGCCTGCCTTTTCCGCTCTGGACAATTCCTCCGGTGAGGATGCCCATAGAATCTTGGTTTTTGCATTTTTTCATTTGGCTGACGGGCTTGCCCAGCAGCTTTTCGAAAAGATCATAGGCTTCTGTCTTGCAGTCCATTATCCTTTGATCTGTTTCTTCGTTTGCAATATAGTCATCCATTGTACCATAGACAGAAAAACCAACCCATACATGACCATCTTCGCTCACTTTGGAGTATACATGGTATGGCATTCTATCATCATACCAATAAGTCGTATCCAGGATGTAATACTGATAGACCGGAACGGGAATGTCATATCCCTCAATATCGAAGCAGCCCAGAAAATCTTCTACTACATACGCTGTCGGCGCAAAACCATACTTTTCTTCAAAGGCATGCACGATTTCTTTCCGTTTCTTCTGATCTTGGCCGACGCAGTTGATGGAAGCCCATGTTCCATATTCCATATCGCCAAAGTCATTTTCAAACAGCTTATTGGAAAATTCAAATTCACCAATAACTCCGGGGAACTCACCAGATGTCGGCAAGTCATCATAGTTTTTAGCATTGGTATTTGGATATGTGTTTTTTGTCGTCGGTTCCGCTGTGGGGAAATCCGAAATATCCAACTTCGGAGGGATTATGGACAGGTTTACATCTTCCATCCACGCCTTTGCTTCATCCGGCAGAATATCCTGGATCGTAGCGCATCCGGTCATTGCTCCGCAAAAGCAGGCTGCAACAGATGCTGCCGCAATAGCCTTTTTTACCTTGTTTTTCACTTTTCTGACTCACCTTCTATCTCTCATTCGTGCCATTTTTTACACTTTGCCTGTGTTTGTAATTCCATCTTACCGCAAATCCAAAATCTGTCAACAAATTTTTTCCTGACAAACCCCATATCTAGGGGTATTTTGGAGGCATTCCACCATATATAGTACCTCCATAAAAATGCCAAAAAGCCCCATAAATACTGGACATTTCACACTTTTGTCCACTGAAAAAACAAGCAAAAAATGCCCCAAAAATTTTTTCAAAACCAGTTATTTGGGGACAAAAAATCCCCGTCTGGATCAGCCCAGACAGGGATAGAAAAACGAAAAATATCAGTGGCGTTCCTGCCGGATCAGCCAGCCCATGCACTTGTCCCGGACTTCCTCTTCTGTACGGCCTGTGCAGGAGAAAAATGTACCACGCTCAGAGCGGTACGCATATACTATTTCTTCCCTGCCATTCTCTTTCTTCTTCCGGGACAAATATTCCTGGCCGGGAAACAGTGTAGGAAACTCCATTGGAAAAACACCTCTCTCTTTCTTGTGGCTGCCAACAGCAGCCTGCGGTATTCTACCACAGTGGTTGCGGAAAGTCCATTGACGGTTTCGACAAAAAAGAGCGAAAAAATTA
>CAZJCA010000087.1:0-5486 GCA_964544505.1 uncultured Oscillospiraceae bacterium | reverse complement strand
GGGGTCAGCTCCAGCGTGCCCTTGACGATCAGCGCAGCGCCAACATTGATTTTGGAAATCTCCTGGAAATTCTCGATGCTGTCGTTATAAACCACCTGCACGGGGGTGAAGTAAGTACCGTCGTTGAGGACGATGAAGCCAAACTGCTTACTGGGACGCTTATTACGCACCCAGCCGCCGATCTCAATCTCACGACCAGCGTATTTCTCGGTGTTTTTGAACAGTTCACGGACAGTGATAAGTTCCATAGGTGTTTCCTCTCTTATAATGAAAATCTTCAGCTATTATACGCTAGTTTGGCTGAATTTACAAGAGGGAAAAGACTTTTTTGTGAAAAATATCTTAAAAATCCTTTTGGTTTTACGGTCGAATGTGAATTTGAAAAAGGATTGTATTGCTTTTTGGAAAGTTTTTTTCAAAAGCCCTTTTCAAAGACCTTAAAATATAGTAAAATATATCTAAAGTATGCAATGGGAGAAGAACAATGGAAGCTGAGATTTTGCAGGGCACCATCGGTGCTGTGGTCTATCAGAATTATGATAATGGCTACGCCGTGCTGCGATTGCGCTGTGCCGACGGTCAGACCGTTACGGTGGTGGGCACGATCCCCATGGCTTCCGTGGGCGAACGGCTGATGGTCACAGGTCGCTGGACCAGCCACGCAAGCTTTGGTCGCCAGTTTGAGGCGGAGTTTCTGGAACGGCTGATGCCTCAGACCAGCATGGAGATCTTAAGTTATCTGTCCGGTCGGATCATCAAGGGCATTGGCCCCCGGACGGCGGCTCGGATCGTGGAACGATTTGGAGATCAGACCTTGCTCATTATGGAGAGAGAACCTCAGCGATTGGCTGAAGTCTCCGGCATTTCCGCCGCCAAAGCCAAGGCTATCGGGGAGGAATTTCGCCTGCGGGTGGGAATGCGGCAGCTGATGGAATTCTTTACTGCTCATGGTCTGCCTGCGGAACTGGCGCTGCGTGTGTATAAACTCTACGGAGAGCAGGCGGTGGAACTACTGTATGATGATCCCTACCTTTTGATGGATGAGGGGATGGATGCTCCCTTTGGAGCGGTGGATCGCTTTGCCGTCGAACTGGGTGTGGCAGGCAACGACCACCGAAGAGTGGAAGCAGGGATTTTATTTGAACTGCGCTATAATTTGGGGGCAGGACACAGCTTTTTACCCAAGGATAAGTTGATTTTGGCAACAGCACAGCTGCTGAGCGTGGAGAGCGAAGATATCTCTGCCGGTCTTGAGCGCATGTTGGAAGCAGGACGACTGGTGGCAGATACCCTGGCAGGACTGGAACTGATCTATTTGCCGGATCTGCATGAGGCAGAGGTGTACATTCAAAATAGACTGAAAGAAAGCGCCAAGCTGGCTTTTCATCCCAAGGGCAGCATGGAAGCAATGCTATCCCTTGCCCAGCAGGAAAGCGGCGTAACATATTCAGAAAACCAGATGCAGGCCATTCGGGATGCCATGGAATGCGGCGTATTGCTGCTGACCGGCGGCCCGGGCACCGGTAAGACCACCGTTTTGAAAGGTGTCCTGTCGGTGTTTCAGCAGATGGGACTGCGCTGTGTACTGGCTGCTCCCACAGGCCGTGCAGCCCAGCGGTTGACGGAGGTCACCGGGGAGGAAGCTTCTACCATCCATCGGCTGTTGGAGGCCACCGTCGATCCCAACAGCGGAGACCTGTTTTTTGTCAAAGATGAAAATAATCCCTTGAAAGCCGATGCGGTCATTGTAGATGAAATGAGCATGGTAGATGTGCTGTTGCTGCACAGCCTGTTGAAGGCGGTGCCTATGAAAGCAAGGCTGATTTTGGTGGGTGACCCGGATCAGCTGCCTCCGGTTGGCCCTGGTTCTCCCTTTGCTGATTGCCTGGCAAGCCATGCGCTGCCTGCCATTCGTCTGACGGAAATTTTCCGACAGGCTCAGCAGAGCCTGATCGTCATGAATGCCCACCGGGTCAATCAAGGGGAAATGCCCCAACTGCGGGATGTGAAAAATGACTTTTTCTTTCTGCGCTGTAAATCGGAAGAAGAGGTGGCAAAAACTGTACAGGATCTGTGCAGCACCCGATTGCCTCAAAAAATGGGTATTCCTTCGGAGCAGATCCAGGTGCTGACTGTCACCAGAAAAGGGGGCGTGGGTACTTGGGCGCTGAACGGAAGATTGCAGCAGGTGCTCAACCCGGCAAATCCCGGCAAGAAAGAGCGCCAGTGGGGGGAGTTTACCTTCCGGGAAGGGGATCGTGTCATGCAGATCCGCAACAATTATGATATTCTGTGGAAGCGCACCGACGGTTTGGCAGTTGGAAGCGGTATATTCAACGGTGATATCGGCAATATCACTGCCATTGACCCCCAGATGGAAACCATGACCGTGGTGTTTGATGAAAAAGAAGTGGTCTATGACTTTGCTCAGCTGGGAGAATTGGAACCGGCCTATGCCATGACCGTTCACAAAAGTCAGGGCAGTGAATATCGGGCAGTGGTCATGCCGGTGTGGAATGGATCACCATATCTGCTCAGCCGCAGCGTGCTGTATACTGCCATCACCAGAGCCAGAGAATTGCTGATCATGGTGGGCAGGGAAGAAGTGGTGGCGGCGATGACGGAAAACGCGAAGAAAAACCGCCGTTATACAGGCCTGAAACTCCGTCTCCAAGGTAAGCGCTTATGATCATATTTGATAAGCTGAGCGGATGGCTGTTCCCTGATAAATGTGTGCTGTGTAACCGTGTTTTGGAAAAGGATGAAACGGATCTGTGCCATGACTGCCGCATCCATGGGCCTCAGTGTCCGGTTTCAAATTCAAAATATCCCTACTTGAAACGGTGGATGGCTTTGTGGTATTATGAAGACAATGTCCGTGGCAGTCTGTTGCGTTTCAAGTTCCATGGCAAGCGGCATTATGCCGAAACCTACGGCAGAATGCTGGCAATGAGGCTGAGTCGGGAGGAATGGACGGATTTCGATATCCTGACCTGGGTTCCCATCAGTGATCGGCGAAAGCGCAAGCGTGGCTATGACCAAGTGGAGCTGATCGCCAATGCTGTGGCACAGGAATTGGGCATGACCGCCCAACCATGCCTGAAGAAAGTGCGGGATAATCCGGCGCAGTCCGGTATTGTTGGTCAGGCAGAGCGCCGAGCCAATGTGCTGGGGGTGTATGCGGCGGTGAATGAAGAAAGCGTGAAGGGAAAACGGATCCTTCTGCTGGATGACATTGTCACCACCGGTTCGACAGCCGGTGAATGTGCCAGAGTGCTGTTAACGGCTGGCGCAAAAGAGGTAAATTTCGCCGTAGTTGCTGCGGCAAGACAACATAAAAAGGGTAGTAGGTGAACATTATGCAGCTTTTTGCAAATGATTTGGGTGTAGACCTGGGGACATCGAATGTGCTGATCTATGTGGACGGTCAGGGCGTTGTAGTTCGGGAGCCGTCTGTGGTGGCGGTGGATAGAAACACCGGTCGTATCCTGCAAGTAGGTACGGAAGCCAGAAATATGCTGGGCAGAACGCCGGGCAATGTGGTGGCGATGCATCCGCTAAAGGAAGGCGTCATTTCCGACCATGGTATGACTGTGCGAATGCTCCAGACACTTTTCCGCAGAGCCAGCAAAAAATCCATGCTGCTGTCCAAACCCCGTGTGATCATCTGTGTCCCCAGTGGTGTCACAGAAGTGGAGGAGCGGACGGTTATTAACGCCGCCATCGAAGCCGGTGCCAGAAGAGTGTATCTGATCGAAGAGCCTTTGGCTGCGGCGCTGGGTGCCAATTTGGACATCAGTGGCCCCAAGGGACAGATGGTGGTGGACATCGGCGGCGGTACCACCGATGTGGCGATCCTGACATTGAATGCAGTGGCGGTGTCCGCATCTTTGAAAGTAGCCGGTGACAGCTTTGACGAGGCCATTGCCCGTTATGTCCGTCGTCGCCATGGTGTGGTCATCGGAAAGACCACCGCAGAAGATATTAAAATCAAGATCGGCTGCGTTTGGGAGCGTGAAGAGGAGATCTCTGCCACCGTTCGGGGTCGAGATGCCAAGACCGGTATGCCCAGAGAACTGACGCTGACCTCTACGGAGATTTTTGAAGTGCTTCGCCGTCCTGCCCGGCAGATCGGCGACGAGGTGGTTTCCGTTCTGGAAGATGCCTCTCCGGAGCTGGTCAGCGATATCGCTGAAAGCGGCATTACCCTCACCGGCGGCAGCAGCCAGCTGTGGGGCATGGCGCAGCTGATCGAAGCAAGAACCGGCCTGCCTTGTACAATTGCCGATGACCCTGACTCCTGCGTGGCCTACGGCTGTGGCAGAAGCCTTGCCTGGATGAACCACATGACAGAAGGTGCGATCAATATCGCCCGGAAGAGACTGCTCAGGAGCGAATGATATGGAAAAGAAAGTCAAACTGGGCATGGGCGCACTGTGGTGTGTCAGCTTTATCTTTGCGCTGGTGGGGTTGTCCTTCCTCGTGGTAGGTGCTGGCTTGCTCTTCGCTCCCCAGGATCAGGAAGCGCGGATCGTGGCACTGACCTTTATCCCTTTGGGGGCGGTGTTTCTGATCGGTGGCGGTTGTGGGTTTCTGGTGCGCCATGTCAAAGGCAAGCGTGCAGCGAAAATGGTGGCTTCCGGTCGCTATCTGTGGGCACAGATCGTAGAATTTCGCCCCAATTACAATGTGCGCTTTAATGGCCGCAATCCATACATGCTGGTGGTTCGCTATACCGACGGACAGGGCAGACACCACATATTCAAAAGTGAAAGTATGTTGAAACTGCATCCTGATCCCGACCTTTACGGAAAGCAGATAAAGGTCTATTATGAGGATGAGTCTTTCCGTCACTATTATGTGGATACGGAAGGCCTTGTGGGCAATGTGATCGAGCATTAAAAATCGCCGGAGGGTCATCCCTCCGGCGTTTCCTGTCAGATGGTGGTATAACCGCAGCCTTCGCCGCCGTTTTCTTTGTCGCAGCCCGTGGAAGCAAACTGTTGGGCAGGGAAGGGAATGCGGCTGAACATTTCGCAGGGATCTTCGGCGCAGCCGGGGGTATCGCAGCATTCCCGGCAGGGAATGGCGTAGTCGTTGACCGGTACGACAATCTGGGCATCTCGTTCCAGTCGCACAATGGAGAACTGCCCCAGGGTGACGAACAGCCGCCGCTGATCGCCGGAGAGTACCAGTTCATCGTCAAACAGCTCTTTGATAAAGCCGGGGATCTGTACCACGGTCTGTTCGCCACCGCAATCGCATACATCCTTGACCTTGCTTGCCAGCACCATGGGGTCAAGAACCTCCACCACGGCGGTGGGGCGGTTGGCAGAGTAGGCGGTCAGGGCATCGGCGGAGCCGAGCCTTGTTTTGCTGGTGAAAATGTGGGCACGGCTGCCTTCGCCGCCCAGTACCACCCGTTTGCAGAAGACGACCAGACCGGTCAGAGTCACAGGGCGGGCTGTTCCTACGATGGCATCAGC
>CAZJCA010000086.1:1919-5559 GCA_964544505.1 uncultured Oscillospiraceae bacterium | reverse complement strand
AGCCAAGCAACACAACTTCCGGTATAAATGCCCCATGTTGTCAGGCAATCGCCCGTTCTGGAAAGCCTGTGCGCCTGATATGCGGTGACTGTTTCCGATTGATGATCTAACCACATACGGCGGGGAGCAATCCCCGCCACCATTACGAAAATACGGAACACATTCAATATAATTATAAACCAAAGGAGATTGTACTATGGAATTGATTTTATCAAGATACAAACACTATTCGCTAGCAATCAAAGTTACCAAAGCCTGGTGGGGCGATGAGGAAGACATTCAAATTGAGTACGAAGATAGCTATGGAATTATCGAAAACGCTATCCTTGAAAACTGCTGGGGGTGCCACACAATTACAGGGGCATTTCTGGTTGAATTGGATATTGAACACTGGAGTCTTGTCATTGAACTGGATGAAAAGGAAGCGGAATTTTTTGGTTGTGAACCATGTGTTTGCTTTACAGTTGAGAATCCGGAAGACTGCTACAAATTGGAAGGATTCATGCTTAACGCTGTAGTCGGAAGACCGGAAGTCCGTTGCCAATTGCAATCCTGGCTGCGGGAGCTGTACGAAAAACAATAAGGAGGGATTCATTATGAAATTTGAATTATTACACGATAGCAGGGAAATCAATGTCATTAACGCCCGCTGGGATGGAAAAACAATTTGGGTCGAGTTTACAGACGAGACCCGCCCAAATGCCAATCCGCTTGTAAAAGAGGGTAACTTAGTTAACCACGGCACTTTTTTATGGAACTTAATCACAAAAAGCGGTGATGTGTTCGGTATCGTTAACGGAGAAGACTGCTACACGCTGGAAGGTCTTCTGCGGGGAACGGAATTGTTTTCAGACTTGTTTGGTGAGACTCAGCTGAACGGAAATCCAAATAGCTAAAAGTTCGTAAAAGGCAAGGAATACGAACAGAGATTTCCGCTATTTCCAATATGTTTCGTATTTTGAAGTTTTCTGTTCGTATTTCTACGCCGGAAAGTTCGTAAAAATAGGGAGGCAAAGCCATGAACAAAAAGACGGTAGCCCTGACCACGGAACAGTATAAAGAAATCATCCAGACCATGCGGCACGGCTTTTCTGGCTGTAGAGCCAATGAGCGAACCGCCACCGCCTTAATGCTGGAAGCCAACCTAGGCATTCGTATTTCCGATATTGTGAAGCTGCGGCTATGTGATATTGTCCGGGACGGGGAACGATACCGCCTGTCCATAGTAGAGCAGAAAACAGGGAAAGCCCGTGTCTTTACGGTTCCCCTTGCCCTGTATAATTTCATCCGCTGCTATTGTATGGACAACGGCATTCCCGCCACCGATGTTATTTTCCCAATCACAGAACGAGCGGTGCAAAAACAACTGCGAATTGTCTGCGACTACTTAGGGTTATCCGGTATCAGCACCCACAGTTTCCGTAAATACTACGCTACGGAAATCTATAAAAGCAGCGGCTATAACATTGCCCTTGTTCAGCACCTGCTACAGCACAGCAGTGCCGCTGTCACACAACGGTACATTGGCATCCAGCAGAGGGAAGTGGAAGCGGCAATAGAGGGGCATTTGTGTTTGGATACATAGGAAAAGGCGGGGATTTGATTCCCTGCCTTATGTTATGACTTATCGTGTGTCGTGAAAGTAGAAGAGAACAGAAGCTAAAATTATCGCCAGAAATTCATACAGCAAATCAAGCCAGTCGAAAGTTGCACAAACATAGGGAGTCAGTTGAATAAACTCATTCAAAGCACAGGCTACCAAAGCTATAATGCAACCTTTACATATGCTTCTTTGCGAAAGAATTGCAGACCAGCTTAAGGAGTATGCCCACAAAAAATCGCACAAGTGATTCATGAAGAATGAGCCAAGTTTGGACTGGGAGTGAAACTCTATAAAGAACATGTTGCGGAGGAGCCCAAACAATGGAACTGTATTTTCCAGTTTCCTTAAAACAGGGTCTTGCTTAAAAAAGAAATAAATAAGGCATCCAATGCAAAGCGGTGCAAATATATTGATTCTCGATATGATTTTTTTCGACATATTAGGTGTTTCCACACAGATAAAGCAATATCCATATCGAAGCAATAATGAATGTCATAACGGAACTTGAGCGTTGACTTTCTTCTTCTATCCGTTTGACTTCTTCGGGAGGGGTCTCTGAATTATATGTTGTAGCAACAATAGCCTCGAAAATATCCGGTGTCACTTTGATAAGGCTTACGTCTCCGTCTGTCCACACAATTTCCACCAAGTATGTCTTGGAATTACTTGCAATAATTGCCCCCTCTGCACCCGCTAGTACCGCACCGGTCAATGCACTTCCGGAACGTTGATCAACATTTGTATACGATAATACATTATCTTTGGAAAAATCCTTCCATACACCGCTGATGTATGCCAAATTCTTCTCCTTTTTGATTTCCTGCCCCTTATATTTTCCGGAGAGAACAACATTTTTGTCTGCCATGCGTTATTACTTCCTTTCTATCAAGACTTATTCGATTTTAACTTCCATTAAATAATTTATTTATAAGTTCTGCCATTTCATTATAGCAACTGGTACAATAATATTCCGTCTGCCCGCTAATACCAATTATAGAGTGGGTAGCAGCCTTTCGTAAACGCCTAATCATCAGTACGCTTCCGAGTTCACCGGCATTGTGAGATAATAGACCACACTCAGAAAAACTTGAATTCCAGTTTTTCAAGGAAATGTAAGTGGGGTGTTGTCAGTGAATATCAGTGAAGTGAAGCAGGAGTACCAGCTGCAGGAATGGAGCGGAATGCTTCGGCAGCGGAAAGAAAGTGGCCTGTCTGTTAAGGAATGGTGCCGAGAGCAAGGTATGGCAGAGTATACCTATTATTACCGGCTCCGGAAGCTTCGTCAGGCAGCCTGTACTGCATTGGAACAGGCACAGCCAATACAGCTGGCAGAAGTACCTCTGGCGCCAAAGCCTGAAGAACCCCACGCAAAGCTCCGGCTGACCACCAAGGCCGGCACTCTGGAAATTCTGGATGCAGACCGTTCTGTTTTGGATCAGGTGCTGCAGGCAATGCTCCATGCTGAATAATGCCACCGGCTTCGACCGGATCTACATTGCTTGCGGCTACACAGACCTCCGTCAAGGTATCGACGGTTTGTGCGCGGTCATTCGCCGCCAGTTGGACATTGACCCGTTTCAGAAGAATGTTCTGTTCATGTTCTGCGGCAGAAAGCCGGACAAGATCAAGTGCCTCATATGGGAAGGTGACGGATTTCTGTTGCTCTACAAGCGGCTTCTGGACGGCAGATACCAATGGCCACGGACAAAGCAGGAGGTTATGGAAATGACCCAGGAGCAGTTCGAGTGGCTCATGTCCGGGCAAAGTATTACCCCCACTATCCGAAAAACAAAGCCAAAGAAAATGTTATAAACAAGCACAAATAATCCTTAAAAGACCAATAATTAAGTGGAAAAGAAAGCTGTTTTGTGGTATAATTCAGGTAAGAAAACTTACCGGGAGGAACACCATGAAGCAGCTTTCTTCTTCTGAACTGAATAGCATGAGCAAGGAAGATCTGGCTGCCATGGTGCTCCAGATGCAGCAGTTACACCAGCAGATGCAGCAGCAACAAAAGGAAATGGAACTGCAGCAGAA
>CAZJCA010000086.1:0-1819 GCA_964544505.1 uncultured Oscillospiraceae bacterium | reverse complement strand
AAATGGAACTGCAGCAGAAACAGATGGAACAGCAGATCCATACACTCAACGAGAAGATTGCCATTATGAATGCCCGTCATTTCGGCCGCTCCACGGAGAAACTGGAGACACTGCCCGGTCAGATGAATATCTTCAACGAAACGGAAGTGGCCGCCGCAGAGGCCATTGCGGAGCCTGCCATTGAACAGGTAGTGGTTCGCAGAAAAAAGAAGAAGGGTCAGCGGAAGGAAGATCTGAGCAGACTGCCGAAACGCATTGAAAACCACGAACTGACCAAAGAACAGCTGAAAGCTATCTTTGGTGAGGACGGCTGGAAGCGTCTGCCGGACGAAGTATACAGCCGGGTGGAATACCAGCCTGCCGTTAAGGAAGTGGTGGAACACCATGTAGCCGTTTATGCCGCAAAGAAAAATGACGTGGATACCATCGTCCGAGCAGACCGTCCTGTGGATCTGCTGAGAAACAGCATTGCTACCCCTTCTTTGGTGGCAGCTATTATGAATGCAAAATACTCCAACGCCATCCCTCTGTACCGGATCGCCCAGGACTTTGAGCAGAGCGATATAATCCTGAGCCGGGCCACCATGGCCAACTGGGTCATCCGCTGCTCCGAGCGGTACCTGAGCCTGGTGTATGACCGCCTGCGGGCGCATCTGTGTAAGCAGGATGTGATTCAGGCGGATGAGACCACTTGCCAGGTGACGAAGGACGGGCGCAGCAGCGATGCCAAGTCCTACATGTTTGTGTACCGCACCTCTGAACTGTCTGACGGGAATCCTGTGGTTCTGTACCAGTACGGCAAGACCCGGAGCAAGAGCAACATCCAGCGGTTCCTGCGGGGCTTCTCCGGTACGCTGGTGTCGGATGCATTCAGCGGATACAAATCTCTGGACAAAAATGATGAGCATATCCATTCCGCATTCTGCTGGGCTCATGCCCGGAGAGATTACGCTGACGCATTGAAAGCATTAAAGGGTGATGCCAAAGCTCTGGCACATGAGACCATTGCCCACAAGGCACTGACCCAGATTGCCGCTATTTACAAGGCAGAATCCGCACTGAAGGAAAAGAGTATAGAGGAACGCCAGATCCGCCGCCAGAAGGAGGTTTTGCCCCTTGTGGAGGCTTACTTTGCATGGGTTCATGAACAGGACCCTGCCACGATTCTCAGCGAGAAGACACGGGACGGTCTGAAATACAGCCTGAACCAGGAAAAATACCTGAAAGTGTTCCTGGAGGACGGGAAAGTACCTATCGATAACTCGGCAACCGAACGTGCTATCCGTCCGTTCACCATTGGCCGTGCCAACTGGCACATCATTGACACCATCCACGGTGCTCAGGCCAGTGCGGTCGTCTACAGCCTGGTGGAAACCGCTAAGGCAAACAACCTGAAGATCTACGAATATCTGAAGTATCTGCTGACCGAAATACCGAAGCACATGGACGATACCAGCCTGGGCTTCCTGGAGGATCTGCTTCCCTGGTCGGAGAAGCTGCCGGAAGAGTGCCACAAGAAAACCTAAATATGACCAACGGGGCTCCAAACGGAGCCCCGCATTTTGTTAGGTCAAGGTACGCGTGGTTGTGCGTTTACAGCCTTTCCACATTCCAGGCATTTATGGCTTGGTGTAGTATTGTATTGATTTGAAGTGTTTTTGGAATCCTTGGCTTCCTTTTTTGATTGATTGCTGTTGGTTGTGTTTTGCCCACCGCTAACTGTTGTAGAACTATTGCTAGTAGTATTAGTTTTTTGGGAGTATGCTTTTATACCCTCATCAATAGTAGGCATGTATTTGGTCGATTCACTTGCTGTTTC
>CAZJCA010000085.1:0-5846 GCA_964544505.1 uncultured Oscillospiraceae bacterium | reverse complement strand
CCCGAGGCCTCTTGGACCCGAACCAAGCGCGATACCAAACTTCGCCACACCCCGATAACTCGGATATTATAATGAACTTTTTCGGTTCTGTCAAGTCCTTGGGGGTGGTTTTTGAAAAAATGGTATTTCAAATGCACCCAAGCCGTACACTTTAGGAGGGGGTGGGTGTAATGGAGTATGAAACAAAGAAGTCTGATACCGGGAAATGGTGGAGCACGATACTGATGGCTGCTATTATGGTGGGGATGTTGCTTTTTGTGCGAAAAAGCCTTTCTGGGTGGCTGCTGCCAGACGGTCGTTTTTTAGAGTCCCTGGCTCAGCAGGTGCAAAGTGGGGAAGCGCCAATGGTTGAAGCGGTATTTTCCGGCGTTCAGGAGTGGTTTATAGATGATTAAAACGAGAATGTGGGTGCAGACGGAAGGGAATTTTCTGATTTTACTGGCGCTGATGTTGCTGCTCCTGCCGATACAGTGGGTATTTGCGGCTGTGATGGCTGCGGTGTTTCATGAGCTTTGCCACTATGTTGCCATTCGTCTGCTGGGGGGCAATGTGTATGGATTGCGGTTTGGATTCGGTGGGGCGAAAATGGAAGTAGAACCGATGCCGCCCTGGAAAGAGCTGATCGCTGCCTTAGCCGGGCCCGTAGGGTCAGCTCTTTTGGTGCTGCTGGTAAAACAGATGCCCCGATTGGCAGTTTGTGGACTGGTACACTGTGTTTTTAATCTGCTGCCGCTGTTTCCACTGGACGGTGGGCGTATTTTGCGTGGGTTCTTTGGCATGATTTTACCTGATGAAAGGGCAGAGCAGGTGTTTGGCATTTCTCAGCAGGTGCTCATCTGGGGCATGGGCGCTGCTTGCGTTTTTGCAGCCTTTCGATGGGGGATACTTCCGGCGCTGCTGGGCGTTTTCCTGATTTGCAGACAAAGAAGAAAGAGAACTGTTTGACAAGCGGCACATTTGGCAGTACAATAAGAGCAATATTAGCAAAAGAGGTACAATTATGACCGAACGCTTGCAGCGTATTCTGCCCACGGTGCAAAAGCCTGCCCGTTATACCGGCGGCGAATACAATGAGATCAAGAAAAATCCCGAGGATGTTCGGGTGAATATTGCTTTCTGTTTTCCGGATACTTACGAGATCGGCATGTCCAATGTGGGCATGCGCATTCTTTACGGTGTGATGAACGAGATGGATGGTGTCTGGTGTCAGCGTGTCTTTGCCCCTTGGGGGGACATGGAACAGGCCATGAAGGATCATCGTATTCCCTTGTGGGCACTGGAAAGCCAGCGCCCGGTGAAGGATTTTGACATGATCGCCTTTACCATTGGCTATGAAATGTGCTACACCAACATTGTCAATATGCTAGCCCTTTCCCATGTGCCTCTGCACGCCAGTGAGCGCAAGGGGCTGAAGAATATTGTTTTCGCCGGAGGTGTCTGTGCCTTTAACCCGGAACCTCTGACGCCCTTTGTGGACTTTTTCTCTTTGGGCGAAGGTGAAGATAGTACAGTGGAGATCGTGTCGCTGTACGACAGGGCAAAGATGGAGGATTGGACAAAGGAACAGTTTCTGTTGGAAGTTTCCAAGATCCCCGGTGTCTATGTACCATCCTTTTATGAGCATGAATACAACGAGGATGGCACCCTGAAAGCCATCGTTCCCTTAAATGGTGTGCCGGAAAAGGTCACCAAGCGGATCATTGAAAATCTGGATGATGCCTATTGGCCGACCAAGATGATCGTACCCTCTACGGAGATCGTCCACGACCGTGCCAATTTGGAAGTGTTCCGTGGTTGCATTCGTGGCTGCCGCTTCTGTCAGGCTGGTTTTTCCTGCCGTCCGGTGCGAAAAAAAAGCCCGGAGGTGCTCTACCGTCAGGCGGTGGAGACGCTGGAAGACTCCGGACATAATGAGATCACCTTGTCCAGCCTTTCCACTTCCGACTATCGGGGCCTGAAAGCGCTGACAGATGAGCTGATCCCGTATTGCCATCAGAACAATGTGAATTTGTCCGTTCCGTCCCTGCGTGCAGATAATTTCTCCCGGGAGCTGATGGAAAAACTCCAGACCGTGCGCAAAAGCGGCCTGACCTTTGCCCCGGAAGCCGGTACACAGCGACTGCGTGATGTTATCAACAAAAACTTGACCGAAGACGAGATCTTGAACACCTGCGCCAATGCCTTCTCCGGCGGCTGGAACAATGTGAAGCTGTATTTTATGCTGGGTCTGCCCACGGAGACCGACGAGGATGTCTTGGGCATTGCGGAGCTGGTGTATAAAATCATCCAGACCTGGAAAGCAGAAGCTACCAACAAAAAGCGTGGTCTGCGTGTCCATGTGGCTACGGCTTATTTTGTGCCCAAGCCCCACACGCCTTTCCAGTGGGAGCAGCAGATTACCCCGGAGGAGTATCTGCGGCGGTGCAAGTTGCTGAAAAGCCACTTCTATTCCAAGTCCATTGAGTATGACTATCATGCCCCGGATCTGAGCCGACTGGAAGCAGTTTTTGCCCGTGGCGACCGTCGACTGGCTCCTGTCATTGAAGAAGCGGCGAAAAACGGCGCCCATCTGGACGGCTGGGACGAATACTTCCACTATGATCTGTGGCTGGATGCCTTTAAAAAATGCGGTGTGGACATGGCGCACTATACCACCCGTGGATTTGACGAGGATGAAATTCTGCCTTGGGATACCATCGATGTGGGTGTGACCAAAAAATTCCTCCGCCGGGAGCGGAAGCAGGCGTATGCCGGGCTGATCACCCCCGATTGCCGAGAGGGCTGTGCCGGATGCGGCGCAAACTGTCTGTTAAAGGAGATCGAGTGCGATGCCTAGACTGTTATTTGAAAAGACCGGCAACGCCGTCTATATCTCCCATCTGGATCTGATGCGGCTGTTTCAGCGGGCTTTCAAGCGTGCCGGACTGTCTCTGACCCATACCCACGGCTTTAATCCCAGACCATCCGTGTCCATTGCACTTCCTATGTCCGTAGGTGTGGAGAGTAAGTGTGAGCTTCTGGACTTTGATTTGGAAGGGGAGAAGGTGCCCTGCGAGGAGATCCTGAGGCGGCTGAATGAAGTGCTGGTGGATGGCGTTTGGGGCTTGCAGGTGTACGAGGACGGTGGGAAAATCAAAAATCTTTCCTATCTTGACTGCCTTGTGACCATGAAATATGACCGTCCCATTCCGGAAGATGCCGCCCGGCAAATTGAGGAGCTGTTCCAAGGGGAAGAGATTCTGGTAGAGAAAAAGAGTAAAAATGGCATTACAGAGCAGAATATTACTCCCATGATCCGCCGCTTGACAGTAGAAAAAGGGGAGGGGCAACTGGTGGTTGCAGCCCGTGTATGCTGCCAAAATCCCACATTGAATCCTGCCCAGTTGGTAGTGGCGGTGGAAAAGTATTTGCCGGAACTGAAGCCGGACTTTTCCAAGTGTGCCCGGCTGGAAATTTATGATACAGAAGAAACCATTTTTCGATAAGGAGAAACGAAATGAAAGAACTTTATGAATTGGAAGAGTGCCCCATTTGCCGTGGCCCCGGAATGCTGATGCACGAGGGCGGCTGGAATGTGCAGGTGGAATGTACCGATTGCAGCGCCCACACGGTGTATGTGGAGTATAACAACGACGAGGAGAAGGCTGCTGCTGAAAAGCAGGTGGTGTCTCTGTGGAATATGGGCAAGGTCGTTCACGGCGAGCGTGGCGAATAAAATTTTTATCCCCGAAGCAAAAAGCTTCGGGGATTTCTGCTTGACAAAACTGTTATACTGATATACAATACAGTTATAACGGAAGCGACAGGAGTGATGATGTGAATATTTTGATCGACAACAAAAGCGGCGAAGCGATTTATAATCAGATTTTTTCCCAAATTCGGGCTCAGATCGTCAGCGGCGAACTGAAAGAGCATGAATTGCTGCCTTCTATCCGAGGACTGGCAAAGGATTTGCGGATTAGTTTTTTAACCACGAAACACGCCTACGATGAGCTGGAAAAAGAGGGATTTATCTACACCATCCAGGGAAAAGGGTGCTATGTGGCTGCCCGGAATTTATCTCTCGTTCGGGA
The DNA here is from genome assembly GCA_964544505.1 of uncultured Oscillospiraceae bacterium. Taxonomy (GTDB): domain Bacteria; phylum Bacillota; class Clostridia; order Oscillospirales; family Oscillospiraceae; genus Faecousia. The sequence continues at coordinate 1,773 of CAZJCA010000085.1, read as the reverse complement.
AGACAGCCTTCGGAAAATTGAAAGCTGTATGGAAGAAATTTTGCACTTTGCCAAAGTGGGCAATATCAGCAAAGAAGAGATCAGGGAAATCATTGATTTCACCTTGGAGGAAAAGCTATGAATGCCATTGAGATCAAAAATGTGAGTAAGAGCTATCCCAATTTCAAATTGGACAATTTGAGTCTGTCCCTGCCCAGCGGCTGCATTATGGGTCTGGTGGGTGAGAATGGGGCAGGCAAGAGCACCATCATAAAGCTGATTTTGGACATGATCCACCGTGACAGCGGCAGCATCACTTTGTTGGGAAAGGACGATCAGAAGGACATCCATCTTGTCAAGGAGGAAATCGGTGTCGTCATGGATGAGGTGGGCTTGCCGGAGCATCTGAATACCAAGCAGGTGGGCAAGGTCATAAAGCATATTTATAAGAACTGGGATGAGAACGCCTACAACAGTTTTCTTCAGAAGTTGGGAATTCCCGGCGATCGTGTGTTTAAGGATTTTTCCAGGGGCAATAAAATGAAGCTGGGCATTGCCATCGCCCTGTCCCATCATCCCAAATTACTTCTTCTGGATGAAGCAACCAGCGGTCTCGATCCTGTTGTCCGGGATGAGGTGGTGGAGATTTTCAGCGAATTTACAAGGGATGAGGATCACTCTATTTTGATTTCCTCCCACATTGTCAGCGATTTGGAAAAGCTCTGCGATTACATTGCGTTCCTGCACAAGGGAAAGCTGCTGCTGTGTGAGGAAAAAGATCGGCTGTTGGATCAGTACGGTATCATCCATTGCACCGAGCAGCAGCTGGCGGCACTGGATAGTGATGCGGTTCGGTATTCTAAGAAAAACAACTATGGTGTGGAAGCCATGGTACGCAGGGATGCAGTTGCCGGGGACATTCATATCAGTCCTATCAGCATTGAGGAACTGTTCCTGTTTATGGTAAAGGAGTGCGAGTAAATGAAGGGACTTATTTTAAAGGATATTTATGTGTTTGGTAAATCCATGCGTGGTTACATTGGTGTGATCGCTGTGTTTTTGTTGGCACCTTTTGCCGGAGAGACATGGGCATTTATGTCCCTGTATGCCTGCATGATGGTGGGGGCTATGGCGCAAAGCTGGATCTCGCTGGACGAAAGAAGTAAGTGGCAGAGCTATATGGCGACAATGCCTGTGAAAAAATCCGATTATGTATCCTCGAAGTACATTCTGGCGTTGATCGCCACCGGTGTTGTGATGGCAGCATCGGCGGTCGCAAACATGATCTGCATTTTTACTACGGATCATTTCCACTGGACGGATCTGATCAGGACATTGGCGATGCAGTTTTCTGTCAGCTGTCTGGCTGTTGCTATTCAGTTGCCCTGGATATTCAAGTACGGTGTGGAAAAAGCACGGATCGCCTATTATGTGATGGTTTTGTTTGTGACAGGGGGTTCTATCCTGCTGGATGGCTCTCAGGATGTGATGGCGTTGGAGGGAACAGCGCAGCTTGGGCTATGCGTGCTGTCTGCCGTGGTCTATGCGTTGACCTGGTGGCTTTCCATTCGTTTTTACGAGGAGAGGGAAGTGTGAGTTTTTGATGGGCGGTCAGTGACCGCCCATCAACGATAAAAGACTTCGCTGTGTGGAATAAAAATTTTTTTGAAAAAATGAAAAATAATGCTTGCATTTTTCGGCAAGGTGTGCTAATATACTCAAGCGCTGAGGCGCAAGAGAAAAATATCCGGGTGTGGCGAAGTTTGGTATCGCGCTTGAATGGGGTTCAAGAGG
>CAZJCA010000084.1:0-6468 GCA_964544505.1 uncultured Oscillospiraceae bacterium | reverse complement strand
TTTTTGGTGGCTCGCCAGGGACTCGAACCCTGGACCCACGCCTTAAAAGGGCGTTGCTCTACCAACTGAGCTAGCGAACCATATAAAATTTTGGCTGGGATGGCCGGATTCGAACCGACGGATGCCAGAGTCAAAGTCTGGTGCCTTACCGCTTGGCGACATCCCAATGTATGCAGATCCGGCATCGGACACGCAAGACATTATAGCACGGTTTTTACCTGTTTGTCAATGACTTTTTTAGAATATGGGCAGAAAACCACAAAATAAATGGGGCAGGGTTACGACCCTGCCCACTGTTCGCATCACACCGCTGTACACACGGCGACACACTTGACAAAAAATGTAACACTTTTTTCGGTCGTCGTCACGGCTGTAAAAATGCGTTTCATTTGCTGTCCGGGGCTAGTATATGCCGCCTGCGGGAATCGATACCTGGAAAAATTTAGATTTCCGCCCAGCAGGTCAAAACTTTTTTGCTGTCAAAGGAAAGGCTTTTGCTGCTGTCTGCAAAAATCACCAGTAATTCTCCTTTTTTCAGAGAAAAACTTTGATTTTCCAAGGTAAAAACAGTATCCTCGGTGGGGTAGAAGCTGTTAAAACCGGGCACAATGGGCGCAGCATTTTGCCGCAGTTCCATGCGGCCCTGGCAGCCTTTGAGCATCAAATTGAAATCCGTTGCCTTGCCTACGCAGTGAGTGGGCGTTTCGCCTGAAAAGCGGTAGGGGGCAGCCAGCGCAGGCAATTCCACGGAAGGCTTGCCGGGGTGGGTCAGGGTGAAACCGCCTTCCAAGGGCGTGATAAATCGCTCTACACCGGGCAAGGAGGTAAAATCGCTTTCTTCCAAGTCCACGGTGGCGGAAGAAATGCGGAATTTAAAATCCCGCCGGGCGTAACTACCCGTTTCCGGGTACAGGTACAGCTCTGTGGTAGTGCCCCCGGACCAGGCGGAGGTTTTAAAATCCTCGGCACAAAGGTGAATGATCTTCATTTTTCCTCCTGTTTCAGAAGCTCCGTGATCTGTTTGCCGATCTGGCACACCGGGGCGTGGGGACAGCTGCGGTAAGCGCAGTCGATGAAAACCTCACCGTCTTCCTCCTCCACATTCACCATCCGGCTTTTATCCAGCATCCGGCAGTAGCCGGAGATGAATTTTTCCATACTACTCCTCCACCACACAGAAGCCTTGGGGTGCCAGACTCAGCCAGTTGGGGGCAACGGTACGCAGATTGTGACCCATGACGACCTTGCCTGCGGGAATGTCCCAGGCATCCATATTGCGGTTTACATAAATCCGAACGGATTTCTCTTTATACCGACGAACGAAGGCCAGTCGGTGATCGGTGGCGTAGGTGAATTCGATATCGCCCAGCCGCAAAGCCTGACAGTCTTTGCGCATCTGACCCAGCTGACGGTAAAATTCCAGCAGCATCCGATTTTCCCGACCCCAGGGGTAGGTGCGGCGGTTGAAGGGGTCTTTGTGGCCTTCCATACCGGCTTCATCGCCATAGTACAGGCTGGGGCTGCCGGGGAGGGTGTATTGGAGGAAAGCAGCCATCAAAAGCCGCTCTTCTGCCCGGATATACTGGCTTCTGGACAGACTGCGATTGGCCAGTTCCTGACGGCTGCCGTTGAAATCGTCCACCAGGGCGGTCAAGATCCGCTCGGTGTCGTGGGTGCCCAGCAGGTTCATATTGCAGGCAAGCACCTGCGGCGGATAATTTTCAGCGATGGTCATGACGGTGTTGCGAATGCCTTCGCCGCCGTCCAGTTTCTTGACAAAGTTCATAATGGCGGTGCGGAAGGGGTAGTTCATCACACTGTCCAGCTCGCCATCCACAAAATAGCGACGGCGACGGCCATAGGCCTCCTTGTTGGAGGCATCTTCCCATACTTCGCCCATCAAAAGGGCATCGGGGCGAATGGAACGGATGCGCTGTTTCAGTTTCAGCACAAATTCGTCGGGCAACTCGTCAACCACATCCAGACGGAAACCGTCAGCGCCGTTTTCCAGCCAGAAAGCCACTACGCTGCTCTCGTTTTCAATGATATAGTCCACGAAGCCGGGATCCAGCTTGTTGACGGTGGGCAGGGTGTCAAAGCCCCACCAGCTGTTGTATTGATTGGGCCAGTTGTGGAAGCAGTACCAGGAGGCGTAGGGACTGTTCTGATCCTGATAGGCACCCTTGCCGGGGAAAGCACCTTCCCGGTTGAAATAGAGGCTGTTGGAGCCGGTGTGGGAATAGACACCGTCCAAGATCACCTTGATGCCACGGCTGTGGGCAGCGTGGCACAGGGCACGGAAATCTTCCGTGGTGCCCAGCATGGGATCAGGCTGTTTATAGTCGCCGGTGTCGTAGCGGTGGGAAGAAAAGCTTTTGGAAATGGGGTTGAGGTACAGCATGGTGGTACCGAGGGAGGCAATATAGTCTATTTTTTCGGCAATGCCCTTGAAATTGCCGCCGAAAAAGTCATTGTTGAGCACTTCGCCTTGGGCGTTGGGCTGCCACTGGACATCTTCGTACCAATCTTTGTGGACGGTGTAAGGTTCCAGTTTGCCGCTCAGGTCGCATCGACCGGATTTGTAAAACCGGTCAGGGAAAATCTGATAAATGGTAGCGCCCTTGGCCCAGTCAGGGGTTTCAAAATCTGCCGGGATGCAGGAGACCTGCCACATGGCACCGTCTTCAATATTGGTATCGTCGCCGTATTTGAACAGGCGGAAGCAGCCGCCCTGATTTTGAATGCGGAAATAATAGAAATACAGCCCCGGAGCGTTCAGGCTGAAACTGCCCCGGAAAATATCATAAGCACCTTTTTTCATGGCATACTCCATGGTCACGGTCAGGGCATGGGCACCGGTATCGTGCTGGATGATGCACTCCACCTGTTTTGCCCCAACGGCAGAGGGAATGTGGATGTTTAAGGTGCAGTTTTCCTGAGGGTTCAGTGTGCCAAAAGGGGTCTTAAATTGTGCCTTTTTGCTGTCAAATAAAATTCGCATGGTTTTCTCCTGTAATTTGGATGGATATACCGACATTATACACCATATTTCGGGAAAAAGAAAGCCCCAAAGCATTTGGAAAAAGACTTGATTTTGCCTATATTTTATCCACTTGTTTACAAATTGAACTAGATTTTTTCCATAGCTGTGGTATAATGGATAAAATGCTTTATTATTGCTAATTTCACGAAGGAGAATCGTTATGGGATTGATTGCAAAAATTTTTGGTACCCACTCTCAGCGGGAGTTGAAGAGAATTCAGCCCACGGTGAATCAAATCATCGCACTGGAAGAGGAATACCGTGCTTTGTCCGATGAAGCACTCCGTGCCAAGACCGGCATTTTTAAAGAGCGTCTTGCTCAGGGAGAGACATTGGACGATATTTTGGTGGAGGCCTTTGCCGCCATCCGGGAGGCATCCGATCGAGTGATTGGATTGCGGCCTTATCCTGTCCAGCTTATCGGCGGCATTGTGCTGCATCAGGGTCGAATTGCGGAAATGAAAACCGGTGAAGGTAAGACCCTGGTTGCTATTTTGCCCTGTTATTTGAATGCTTTGTCCGGCCTGGGTGTCCATGTGGTCACGGTCAATGATTATCTGGCCAAGTACCAGTCCGAGTGGATGGGCAAGGTCTATAAGTTTATGGGCCTGAGCGTTGGTCTGGTGATCCCCGGTATGACGCCCGACGAACGCCGCAAGGCCTACGCCGCCGACATCACCTACTGCACCAATAACGAGCTGGGCTTTGACTATCTGCGTGACAATATGGCGCTGTATAAGAAAGAACTGGTTCAGCGTGGTCATAATTTTGCCATCGTGGACGAGGTGGACTCCATTTTGATCGATGAAGCCCGTACCCCTCTGATCATCTCCGGTCAGGGCGAGGAAAGCTCCAAGCTGTACGAAATGGCAGATTATTTCGTTTCCACCCTGCGCCGCCATGTCTTTGCCAAGACCGACGGAAAAGAGAGCATGGACGATCTGGACTGCGACTACTATGTGGATGAAAAGAGCCGCTCTGTTTCCCTGACCGCCAGCGGTATCGCCAAGGCTGAAAAGTATTTCGGCGTGGAAAACCTGGGCGATATGGAAAACACCACCCTGTCCCATCACATCAATCAGGCAATGAAAGCCCATGGCCTGATGAGAAAGGACATCGACTATGTGGTAAAAGACGGGGAGATCATCATTGTTGATGAGTTTACCGGCCGACTGATGTATGGCCGCCGCTACAACGAAGGCCTGCACCAGGCCATCGAAGCCAAGGAAGGTGTGAAGGTTGCCAGCGAGAGCAAAACTTTGGCGACCATCACTTTCCAGAATTTCTTCCGCCTTTACAACAAGCTTTCCGGCATGACCGGTACCGCGTTGACCGAAGAAGAGGAATTTGGCACCATTTATCGGCTGGATGTGGTGGAGATCCCCACCAACCGTCCTGTCATCCGTCAGGATCACACCGATGTGGTGTACAAGACCGAAGCCGGCAAGTTCCGGGCCATCGTTGACCAGGTGGAGCAGTGCCATGCCAAGGGTCAGCCTGTGCTGGTGGGTACGATTTCCATTGAAAAGAGCGAGATCTTAAGCAAACTGCTGAAAAAAGCAGGCATTGCCCACCATGTTTTGAATGCAAAGTACCACGAGCAGGAAGCCCAGATCATTGCCCAGGCCGGTAAATTCGGCGCTGTGACCATCGCCACCAACATGGCAGGCCGTGGTACGGATATCATGCTGGGCGGTAATGCAGAATTTTTGGCAAAAAATCAACTGCGCCAGTCCGGCTTGCCGGAAGAATTGCTGGCAGAGGCCGACTCCCATGCCGAAACCACCGATGAAGAGATTTTGGCTGTTCGGGCGCAGTATAAGCAGCTTCTTGCTTCGTTCAAGGCCGATATTGCCGATGAAGCAGAAAAGGTAAAAGCGGCTGGCGGCCTGTTCATCATCGGCACCGAGCGCCATGAGTCCCGTCGTATCGACAATCAGCTCCGTGGTCGTGCCGGTCGTCAGGGCGACCCCGGCGAAAGCCGCTTCTATCTGAGCTTGCAGGACGATCTGATGCGTCTGTTCTCCGCTTCCCGGGTCATGGATATGATGGATTCTCTGGGCATTGACGAGGATACCCCCATTGATGCCAAGATCTTGTCCAACGCCGTGGAAAATGCCCAGAAAAATGTGGAAAGCCGCCATTTCCGCTCCAGAAAGAATGTTTTGGAGTATGATGATGTGATGAACACCCAGCGTGAGGTCATCTACGCCCAGCGGCAGAAGGTGCTGGACGGGGAAGACCTGCGGGAGAATATGCTGTCCATGCTCCGCACAAAGATCGACTCCACCGTTGCCGATGTGATCCACGGCACAGAGACGGATCTGCAATCGCTGGAGCTGGAACTGGAAGGCGTTTATTTCCCCAAGGGCACGGTGAGCCGTGTGCTGGATCGGGATAATGACTTGCAGAATCTGGCAGAAAACCTCTATGCCGAGGCTGTGCAGACCTACGAGGAAAAGGAAACGGTCATTGGCGCTGCTACCATGCGGGAACTGGAGCGTGTGGTCATGCTGCGTGTGGTGGACGAATACTGGATGGACAATCTGGAAGCCATGGATGATCTGAAGCGAGGCATTGGCCTGCGTGCTTACGGTCAGCACGATCCGGTGGTGGAATATAAGAACGAAGGTTACGAGCTGTTCCAGGCCATGGTCACTGCCATCCGGGAGGAGACCATCCGCCGGATGTTCCTGGTCCGTCTGGCTCCCACCCAGGAGGTCAAACGGGAGCGTGTGGCGAAAGAGACCGGCACTGCTGCTGCGGTCAATGCGGAAGTGAAGAAGCAGCCGGTACGCAATGCCGCCAAGAAGGTGGGACCCAACGATCCCTGCCCCTGCGGCAGCGGCAAGAAGTATAAAAAGTGCTGTATGCAGAAAGACAAGATGGATAATTAAAAATTACGAATCATCCATTTGTAATTACGAATTAGAAATATGGCAATTACGATACAAACATATAACGACCTGCAATATCTGGCTTCCGATCTGCTCCCTGTGCCCCATGGGTTCACCACCCGATTGGGCGGTGTCAGCACCGGGGTGCTGGACAGCCTGAATTTGGGCATGAACCGGGGAGATACCCCCGAAAATGTGGTGGAAAACTACCGCCGCTTGGGTGCTGCCATTGGATTTGATCCCGGTTGGGCGGTGCTGACCCGACAGACGCATTCCAATATCGTCCGTCTGGTGACCCGGGAAGACTGTCATGGCCTTGACCACCGGGATTACCCGGAATGTGACGGTCTGGTGACCAATGACCCGGGGGTCACACTGGTGATCTTCACCGCTGACTGCACCCCTATTTTATTCTACGACCCGATCACCGGGGCGGTGGGTGCTGCCCACGCCGGATGGCGTGGAACGGCAGCGGATATTGCCGGAAAAACAGTGGAAGCCATGGTGAACAATTTCGGCTGTAAGGCCG
>CAZJCA010000083.1:0-6604 GCA_964544505.1 uncultured Oscillospiraceae bacterium | reverse complement strand
ATATTATCTCATATCTCCAGTGAGGTTGCTAGGTGTGCGGTTATTAAGCGCTTACCGTCCTTTTTGCATTGTCCTTTAATTTTTCACTCGCCAATAGCCAGTGGCGTCCCGATCCAACAGTTTTTCACCAACCATATCCCGTCGGATGGTGCAGAAATCATCATGAAAATCGGCAATAATGATATTCACTTCCCGTTCAGAATAGATCCGGTCATACTCAAATGCCTGGGCGATCACTTCCAGAACGATCCGTTCCTTTTTGCGCTGGGCAGGGATGGCTTTCAGTTTGCCGTATTCAAAAAAGGTGTCGATCACTTTCTGACGGTATTTGGCATCTCGTTGTGCCTGAACTTCGGCATCGTCGGACTCCTCCTGCAAGATCTCCAGAATGCTGGTTTGAAAGATGTCCTTTTTCAGCGAGTACATCATGTAATACTGGCTTTTGTAGGAAGTGACAGCACCGGCATCCGCCAGTTTTTTCAGGTGGAAAGAGACGGTGGGGGCGGTGATCCCAAGCCGTTCAGCCAGGCGCTCCACATACATATCTTCTATTGCCAGGGATTTTAAAATCTGCAATCGGGATTTATCAGACAGGCATTTAAAAAGGCGAATGGCATCCGCTTCTGTCATAGGGTTTCCTCCCATATTCTATCGAAGTTTTCTTTGATCCGGGCAACGGTATCAAGTTTTATTTGCTCGATCTGCATATCTACGGTGTTTTCGTGTTCTTTTGCTTTTTCGTAAGCAGCTGCCCAGCTGGATGGAATGTTCTCTATTCTGATGGCGAAGAAGCGACGCAGTTCGTCGGGATCGTTCGGACAGTTTTTTACTGCCACAGAAAAGACGGTGCGAAAAATGTCGTAAATATTGGCCTTGATTTTTTCAAATGTGGCCTCGTCGGTTCGCTCATCGGCAAGCAGTTCTTTGCCCCGGTGGTTGCACAGGGCGATCTGTTCTTCAAAGTAGCGACTCAGTTTTAATTGTTTTTCTTCCATTGTTGTGTAACCTCCTTTTTCGTTTCACAAATTTAGTGTGGTTAGGTGGGCGCATCCCTACCCTGCCCGCTTGTGATTGTATCATGGTAACATTAAAAAGTCAATACTAATTAGATAAATATAAAAATAAATAACGGAAAGACATACTTTACAGAGGGCCTTTACAGGGGGAAAGGAAAAAGAGGGTGTACTGTGAAAGTACATCCTCTTTTGGGAAATGCGTTATTTCTTGCTGTTGGATAAAATCTTGTCCGGGAACACGGCGGCATTGATCAGGTCTGCCGGGTCGATCTCCAGTGCATCGGCGATGTTAAAAAAGACTTCTAGGGAAAAGGGACGAACAAGTCCGGGTGCTTCTATGGCACTTAAATGCGAGCGGCTGATGTTTGCCGAATATGCTAATTCTTCTTGGGACATGCCACGCATTTTGCGTAAAGCAGCAATTGCAATTCCAAGCTGAATAAACCTGTCCCTATTCTTAAATTCCACATCTTTACTCATATTACAGCCACCCTTCTTTTTATTATTATACTTTTTGTGGCTTTTATTATCCGTAGTCGCTATAAAGCGCTTGACTAATATTTAGAGCAAAAGTATAATAAAGTAAAATTTTGGATGAATTAGTAAGCAAATAGTATAGGAATATAGGAGTGAATTATATGACTGAAAAGACAAGGAAAATACTGAAAGCTGTGGCCGACAAGAATGGGGTTACTGCGGAGCAGGTGGAAAACGAGATAAAAAAGGCCATCCGTCAGGCCATGACTACCACCGATCCCAAAGCCCAAGCCCTGTGGAGGCAGATCGCTCCGGATGGTAACGAGCCGGATCTGGATACTTTTCTGGAATTTGTGGCTAATAAAATCTGCTTACAGTAAATCATCCCTTGCAAGTGGTGCGATTTTATTGTATGATACAGGAAAAGAAAACCATGGACTTTTTGGGCTGTCCAATGGGCTCAACAGATAGGAGAATCGAAATGAACAATACACCTGCTATTCTTTATGCCGGTGCGGCAACCATGTGGCTTGTTCTTGGCTTTCTGACCTGGAACATCATTTATCTGATCCTGGCGGCGGTATTCTATGTGCTTGCCATCAAGAAACGGAAAAAGCGTGAAGACTAAGAATTTTCCCCGAAGGCCATCCTTCGGGGAATTTGACCATTGGGGGGAAGTATGTACCGCACATTAAATGAGCATTACAAGGAAAAATTCGGCTGCAAGGTCTATAAACTCAGCATTGACGGTGGATTTACTTGCCCCAACCGGGACGGCACACTGGGGACTGGGGGCTGTATTTTCTGCTCCGGGGATGGCGGCGGAGAATTTGCAATCAAGCCGGGAGACATCCGGGAGCAGCTGGAAAAAGCCAAAGAAAAGGTGGCTGCCAAATGTAGATCCGGCAAGTATATTGCCTATTTTCAGTCCTTTACCAATACTTATGCCCCGGTGGAAGTGCTGCGGCAAAAGTATTTGGAGGCCATTGAGCCGGAGGAAATCGTGGGTCTGGCCATCGGAACAAGGCCGGATTGCCTGCCACCGGAAACCGTGGCGCTTTTGAGGCAGATCAATGCCATCAAGCCGGTCTCTGTGGAACTGGGATTGCAGACTGTCCATGAAAAGAGTGTCGCTTATATCCGCCGGGGGTATGAAAATCAAGTGTATTTCGATGCTGTCCGGCGGCTGAAAGAGGCAGATTTGGAAGTGGTGACCCATATCATTCTGGGCTTGCCCGGAGAGACCGTGGAGGATATGGTGCAGACCACCCGTCAGGCAGTCCGGGCAGGCACGGATGGGCTGAAATTCCATCTGCTGCACATTCTCCGAGGAACGGAACTGGAAAAGGAATATGCCGCCGGGAAAGTGGACTGCCTGAGCCTGGAAGCCTATGGGGAAATTCTGCGCCGCTGTTTGCAGGAAGTGCCGCCTTCTGTGACGGTCCATCGAATCACCGGCGACGGCGCAAAGCGAAATTTGGTGGCGCCGGCGTGGTCAGCCGACAAAAAGCGGGTGCTGAATTATTTAAAAGAAGTGCTGAAATGAAAAGTTGGGCGCAGAAACTGCGCCCAACAAAACCAGTATAGCACAGAGAAAATGACTTGTCAATGGACAAGCGGAAGCTGAAAAGAGAAATCTGTATTTTACACAAATACAAATGTATCTTTATGTGAAACATTCCATCTTGAAAACAGAAAATTTCCGTGCTACTATATAGTCACAAAGGGAGAAACCAATAAGACGATAGATGCGTTTTCTGAAAGGATGATACCCGATGTACAATTAGCACTTTCAGGTTTGTAAGAAAGTAAAGTCGTTTGTGGTCGTGTGTGCAGTCAAAGAAATATTTTTGAAAGAGGATAACAGAAAATTAAACGACAGCTTTTGATCAGACCTGCGGACATGGAAGATCCAGCAACGGAACAAAACCTACATCAAGGCCATCCCACTTAAGGGACTTATGAGTAAAATGATTGTGTAGCGGTTGTGTGCGTGTGGTGGAAGTTCGATGTCCAGATCGTAGAAAGTGAGGTTAACCAATGATTGAACCCAAGAACCAGGAGAACTAGCCCTTGATTACCGGGAGCGTCGAAAGACAGGTAGTCAAGGGCTGGTTTTCTTTTTGAGGATCCTGGTTTTATACTATCGTAGGGTGGGGCGTACTTTTGGCCTCGTTGGGAAACAAGAGAAGAATGCCATCCCCAGCCCTGTGGTAACACTGCACCCGAAAGGGTGCTTTTTGTTGCATTTTTATCGATAAAAACCTATTTTTTAAGCTTTTTGCCTTTAAATAGTGGACAAATGATTTTTAGAGGAGTATAATGAAAGCAAATTTTCCCGGTTCCAGCCGGGGGAGGAGAAGGTGAAAGGCATGGCATTTTCATTTCGGGGAGGCGTTCATCCCAAGGAACATAAAAAGCTGACTACGGATCTGCGCATCAAAGAATTTCCGGAACCGGATCTGGTGGTCATTCCCATGCAGCAGCACATCGGTGCGCCCTGCAAGCCGCTGGTTGCCAAAGGCGACTATGTGATGGTAGGGCAGAAGATCGGCGACAACGAAGGTCTGTGTGTCCCGGTTCACGCATCCGTGTCCGGCACAGTCAAAGAGGTGACCATGAAGCCCCACAGCAGCGGTATGACGGTGCAATCGGTGGTCATTGAAAATGACCATCAGCAGACCCTTCATCCGGATATTCAGCCCCGGAAACCAGCGCAGGTGGAGGAATTGACCCCCCAGCAGCTGATGGATATTATTCGGGAGGCAGGTATCGTGGGTATGGGCGGCGCTACCTTCCCCACCCATGTAAAGCTCAGTTCCGGTCTGGGCAAGGTGGATACCATTATCGTCAATGTGTCCGAATGTGAGCCTTATATCACTGCCGACGATCGGCTGTGCCGGGAGTATCCGGCAGAAGTGGTGTCCGGCTTGCAGATCATTATGAAAATTCTGGAACTGAAGACCGCCCACATCGCCATGGAAAACAACAAGCCCCATGCCGCTCAGGCACTACGGGATCGGATCGATCCCGGCATGGGGATCGTGGTGGATATGCTGCCTGCCAAATATCCTCAGGGCGCAGAAAAGCAGCTGATCTACGCCATTACCGGACGGCAGGTGCCCTCCGGCGGCCTGCCGGCAGCGGTGGGCTGTGCCGTGTTCAATGCGGCTACCTGTAAGGCTATCCATGATGCGGTATATCTGGGAATGCCTCTTGTGCGGCGCGTGGTGACGGTCTCCGGCGACATTTCTATGGAACCGAAAAACCTGCTCGTTCCCATCGGCACCAGCTTTAACGAACTGTGCGAGGCTGTGGGACATACTTCCAATCCGTACAAGGTGCTCTCCGGCGGCCCCATGATGGGCTATGCTCAGTTCGATTTGAGCGTTCCGGTCATTAAAGGCAGCAATGCAGTGACCATGCTGGGTTTTCAAAATCAGATGCAGGTGGCAAAACCCCACTGTATCCGCTGCGGAAAATGCATGAATGTGTGCCCCATGGGGCTGATGCCCCTTGCCATGTACCGGGCGGAGCGGGACAGTGATTTGGAGCAGCTGAAAAAGCTTCACCTGATGGACTGCATCGAGTGCGGCTGCTGCGCCTATACCTGTCCAGCCACCATCCCCTTGGTGCAGTCGTTCCGGGCAGGCAAACAAAAACTCAGAGATAAGAAGTAAGGAGGGGGAAATATGGCACAGATGAAGTACTTTTATGAGCTGACCATTTCCAGCTCTCCTCATGCCCACAGCAGCACCACTACCTCCACCATCATGCGTGATGTGCTGATCTCCCTTGCACCGGCACTGATCGGAAGCATTTATTTCTTTGGTTTTCGGGCGCTGATGGTGACACTGATCTCCATGTCTGCCTGTGTGCTGTTTGAATATCTTTACCGCAAGCTGATGAAGCTGGACTCTACGACTTATGATCTGTCGGCATTGGTGACCGGTGCACTGCTGGCTTTCGTCTGCCCGGTGACCATCCCTTATTGGATGCTGATCATCGGCGACTTCTTCGCCATCATCATCGTCAAGCAGCTTTTTGGCGGTATTGGTCAGAATTTTGTCAATCCGGCACTGGCAGCCAGAGCATTTATGTTCAGCTGGCCTGTGGCCATGAATACCTGGGTAAAAGTAGGATTCCAGAATGGAGCGGATATTGCAGGCACTGCGGATGTGGTCACTTCCGCGACCCCCATGGCAGCCCTGCATCAGGGCAGCCTGCCTGCGGAGAGCCTGCTGGATATGTTCCTGGGCAACCGGGGAGGCTGCTTGGGCGAAACTTCTGCGCTGCTTCTGCTCATTGGCTTTGTGTACTTACTGATCCGCAAAGTGGTGTCCGCCCGTATTCCGCTGAGCTATATCGGCACGGTGGCGGTGCTGGCACTGCTGTTCCCTCAGGGAAATGATCGGCTGTTGTGGACTGCCTATCAGGTGCTGGGTGGCGGCTTGATTTTGGGTGCCTGCTTTATGGCCACCGATTATGTGACCAGCCCCGTCACCAAATGGGGACAGGTGATCTTCGGCGTTGGCTGCGGCATTATCACCATCGTCATCCGTTATTTCGGCGGCTACAACGAGGGTGTCAGCTTTGCCATCCTTGTGATGAACTGCTGCTGTGTCCTGCTGGATAAGATCGGTCGTCCCAGACCCTTCGGCGTGAAGAAGGAGGGCAAGAAATGAAGAATATTCTAAAGCTCACAGCGATCCTGTTCTCCATTACCGCCATCGTGGCGGCACTGTTGGCAGGCGCCAATGCGCTGACCAAGGAGCGCATTGCCATAGCGGAAGAACAGAAACTGCAACAGGCCATTTCCGAAGTCCTGCCCGGCGGCGAAAGCGCACAGAAAATAGATTACACCACCGAAGGTGACAGCAGTGTGAAAGTGATCTATAAAAATGAAAACGGCTATGCCGTGCAGGTGGAGACTGCCGGTTTCGGTGGCACTATCACCATGATGGTGGGCGTTTCCGTCGATGCCAAGGTGCTGGGCGTGCAGATCGTCTCCCACTCCGAAACCCCCGGTCTGGGCGCAAAAGCAGCAACGGACAGTGCCTTCCGGGATAGTTTCATAGGGCTTGGGGCCTGGGTGCAGGTCAGTAAGGATG
>CAZJCA010000082.1:0-6699 GCA_964544505.1 uncultured Oscillospiraceae bacterium | reverse complement strand
AGCCGACATGGGTCTGGAAATCGAGGAGCGTCCCATCTCCGTGGCAGAGCTGTATGAGGCTTACACCAGAGGCCACCTGACCGAGGCTTTCGGCACCGGTACGGCTGCTGTTATTTCTCCTGTGGGCCTGCTGGAGTACCGTGGCGATGTGATCCGCCTGAGTGACGGCAACATCGGCCCTGTGGCACAGGCCATTTACGACAAGCTGACCGGCATTCAGTGGGGCAAAGAGCCCGACCTGTACGGCTGGATCGAGCAGGTTCTGTAATGAAATAAGAAACGCAGTCAGGGGTTTCCTTGACTGCGTTTTTTGCAAAAGAAATGCCCGCCATTCGGCGGGCATTGTTGCTGATTATTTGCCGCAGAAGTCTTTTGCAACTTCCACAATGTGTTCACTGGTCAGACCGTACTTTTTCAGCAGCTCATTTGCCGGGCCGGACTCGCCAAAGCAGTCCTGCACGCCAATGCGGCGGACAGGGGTGGGCAGCTTTTCACTGAGCAGGGAGCAGACTGCTTCACCCAGACCACCGATGACGCTGTGCTCTTCGCAGGTGATGACCTTACCGCACTTACGGGCGGCTTCCAGCGTCAGCTCCTCGTCCAGAGGCTTGACGGTGGACATATTGATGACCATGGCGTTGATGCCTTGCTCTGCCAGTGCTTCGCCGGCTTTCACGGCTTCGTATACCAGCAGACCATTGGCGATGATAGCGACATCCGTACCGTCACGCATCACTTCGCCCTTGCCGATTTTAAACTCAAAGCCTTCCTCGTGGAACACAGGGACAGCCAGACGGCCAAAACGCAGATACACAGGGCCTTCATGCTCGTAAGCAGCTTTCACTGCTGCGGCGGCCTCTACGCCGTCAGCAGGGCAGACTACAACCATACCGGGGATGGAACGCATGAGGGCAAAATCTTCGCAGCACTGGTGGCTGGCACCGTCCTCGCCCACGGAGATACCGCCGTGGGTGGCACCGATCTTCACATTCAGGCCGGGATAGCCGATGGAGTTGCGGATCTGCTCAAAGGCACGACCGGCGGCGAACATGGCAAAGCTGGAAGCGAAGGGCACCAGGCCGGTGGCAGCCATACCGGCAGCCACGCACATCATATCGCCTTCGGCAATGCCGCAGTTAAAGTGACGGTCGGGGAAAGCTTTTTTGAACATACCGGTCTTGGTGGAACCTGCCAGGTCGGCATCCAGAACCACCACATTCTCATGTTCCTGACCCAGAGCGACCAGACCGTTGCCGTAGCCGTCACGGGTAGCCATTTTCTTGACTTCTGCCATATTACTTTCCCTCCAGTTCTGCCAAAGCGGCGTTCAGTTCGGTCATAGCCTGCTCAAATTCGGCATCGTTGGGGGCTTTGCCGTGCCATCCGGCACTGTTTTCCATAAAGGAAACGCCCTTGCCCTTGACGCTCTTCATAACGATAGCGGTGGGCTGACCCTTGGTAGCCTTTGCAACATTCAGCGCATTCTCGATCTGGTCAAAATCGTGAGCATCGATTTCTTCCACATGGAAGCCGAAGGCCTGCAATTTTTCAACAATGGGGTAGGGGCTCATGACATCGGTGATCTTGCCGTCAATCTGCAGACCGTTGTTGTCAACGATCACGCACAGGTTGTCCAGATGATAGTGGGCAGAGAGCATACAGGCTTCCCAAACCTGACCTTCCTGGATCTCGCCGTCGCCCAGCAGGGTGTAGACACGGTAATCTTTCTTCTGATGCTTGGCAGAAAGTGCCATACCGGCAGCCACAGAAATGCCCTGACCCAGAGAGCCGGTGGACATATCCACGCCGGGAACGGTGTTCATGTTGGGGTGGCCTTGCAGGTAAGAGCCGGTGTGGCGCAGGGTCAGCAGATCCTCCACAGGGAAGAAACCACGATGCGCCAGAGTGGCATACAGGCCGGGAGCGGTGTGGCCTTTGCTCAAAACAAAACGGTCACGGTCGTCCCACTTGGGATTTTTAGGATCAATATTCAGTTCTTTGAAGTACAGATAGGTAAACAGGTCTGCGGCGGACAAACTGCCGCCGGGATGACCGGCCTTGGCACTGTGCACGCCTTCCAGAATGCCCATACGCACTTTGCAGGCCTGGATTTGAAGCTCCTTTTTCTGTGTCTGGTTCATAATGCCTCCTGTATTTTTTGTGAGATTACAGCAGTGCGGCAGCGGCTTCGTCGCAGATGACGGTCACATCCGGGTGCAGCTGCAGGATGGATGCAGGAACCTGGGGGGTGATGGGGCCGAAGAAGGACTTCTTCAGGATCTCAGCCTTGTCAGCGCCGGTGACCACCATCAGCACCTTCCGGGCGGACATCACAGTGCCGATGCCCATAGTGTAGGCAGCGGTGGGCACTTCGTCGATGGAAGCGAAGAAACGCTTGTTGGCCTGACGGGTGATCTCTTCCAGCTGGACTTCGTGGGTGGTCAGGGGGAAGTGGTCAGCAGGCTCGTTGAAGCCAATGTGACCGTCGTGACCCAAGCCCAGCAGCTGCAGGTCTACGCCGCCCCAAACTTCGATCTGCTCTTCGTATGCACGGCACATGGCATCCACATCCTGAGTCAGACCATCGGGAACAATGGTGTTCTCGGGCTTGATGGAGATGTGGTTAAACAGGTTCTCCTGCATGAAGTAGCGGTAGCTCTGCTCGTGGGTGCCGGGCAGACCCTTGTACTCGTCCAGGTTGGCGGAGCGGACACGGGAGAAATCAATGCGTCCGGCCTTTTCCCGTGCGATCAGCTCTCGATACAGGGGCAGGGGGGAAGAGCCGGTAGCCAGACCCAGAAGACAGGCGGGCTTTGCGGCGATCAGAGACTCAAACTGGTCAGCTGCCAGCTTGCCCACCTCAGCAGGATCTTTTACCTTCAAAATACGAACATGCAACATAGAAAGTCCTCCTCAATATAGAACATTTTTAAATAGATTGACCAGGGGAACACTATGCTTCCCCAATATAAAAGTATTATATCAAAAGGTTTTTCTTTTGTCTACCTGGAAAATAGGATTTTCCGGGGGGATGGGTCGAAGCTTTGAGTGATTTCCTGGATTTCCCTATTGAATTTATTGTCGCAAAGTATATAATGGAGCTAGAAAAACTGATCGATCAAAATGGAGAAAGCGTATGAACTACCCCTCTAAAACCGCTTTGCTGCTCTCTGGTTTGGCATTAATGTGCCTGCTGGTCTCCTGCAAGCATAATAAAGCCGATACATCCCAGCAGCAAACTACCGTACATATTCACAGTTTTGGTCAGTGGGAGATTGCTGTCCAGCCCAACTGTACAGAAGTCGGACAAAAGGAACGGAGCTGCCTTTGCGGCGAAAAAGAAACGGAAATCATTGCAGCCACGGGGCATATTGAGGCAGTGGATGACCGGGTAGAGGCCACCTGCACGGCCTCCGGCCTGACCGAAGGCAAACACTGTCGCACCTGTGATGCGGTTCTCGTCAAACAGGAACAGATCCCTGCCAAGGGGCATACCGAGGTTGTGGATGACCGGGTGGAGGCTACCTGCACGGAACCCGGCCTGACCGAAGGCAAACATTGCACTACCTGTGCGGCAGTTCTGCTCAAACAGGAACAGATCCCTGCCAAGGGGCATACCGAGGTTGTGGATGACCGGGTAGAGGCCACCTGCACGGAACCCGGCCTGACCGAAGGCAAACACTGTACCACCTGTGAGGCAGTTCTGATCAAACAGGAGCAGATCCAGGCAAAAGGCCATGCCTATGAAAACTATGTTTCCAACAACGATGCCACCTGTACCGTTGATGGCACAGAGACCTCCAAATGCAGCCGTTGCGACGAAACCCACACCCGTACAGCAGAAGGCTCTGCCAAAGGCCATGACCATCAAGTTACAGTTCTGGAAGCAGAGTGCGATGCCCCGGGGGAGAAAAAGTTTGTCTGTGCCTGTGGCGACAGCTATACCGAAGTGATCCCGGCGTTGGGACATGATTTTAACAATTATATCTCCAATAATGATGCCACTTGTACCATTGATGGCACGGAGACCTCCAAGTGCAGCCGCTGCGACGAAACCCACACCCACACAGCGGAAGGCTCTGCCAAAGGCCACCAATATGTAGATCGTGTGTGCCAGAACTGCGGCGAGAAAAAGCCCAGCGAAGGCCTGCAATTTACACTCAGTGACGACGGAAAGAGCTATGTGGTCTCCGGTATGGGCACTTGCACCGACAAGGAGCTGGTGATCCCCGGCTCCTATCAGGATCTGCCGGTGACGGCAATCGGAGCAAATGCGTTTTATGAATGCGTGGAACTGACCGATGTTTTCATTCCTCAGGGGGTCGTGACCATCGGGGAGAAAGCCTTCAGCCGATGTTTTATGCTGGAAGGGGTTACACTCCCGGAAGGGATGATGACCATTGGTGCTTCTGCATTTGAAAGCTGCGGAAGACTGAAAACCATCAAGATCCCCAGCAGCGTTACCGCCATTGGCGCCGGTGCATTCTTCTACTGCGACAGTTTGACGGATGTTCATGTTGCGGATATCCGCAGCTGGTGCAAGATCGCCTTTGACGGCGTGGGTGCAAACCCTCTGTCCAATTCGGATCTGTACCTGAATGGGGAACGGGTAACGGCGCTGACCATTCCCTCTGAGGTGACGGAAATCGGCGATTATGCCTTTAGCGGCTGCACCAGTTTGACCAGTGTGACCATCGAAGGCGGTACCACATCCATCGGCAGTTATGCCTTCGTTTGGTGCTGGAATCTCAGCAGAGTAACCCTGAAAGACGGTGTGGAGCATATCGGTGCTTACGCATTCCAGGGCTGCAGCAGCCTGGCCTGTGTGGATATTGCTCCCAGCCTGCGTACCATCGGCGAAAATGCCTTACATTGGTGCGATGGCCTGGAAGAGATCATATTCCGGGGAACACAGATTCAGTGGAATGCCATTTCCAAAGCGACAGATTGGGACAGTGAGACTGCTCCGTATACCCTGACCTGTATGGGGGATATGCCTGTGGGATGGCCTGCGCTGGAACTGACCAAGGATGATATCACCCTGAGTCCAATCAACGGAACGATTTATGATCTGTACAAGCTTGTCAAATACAAAATGCACTTTGACAAGGACTTGGTGACCTGCACCAGTGCAGATGAGTCGGTGGTTCGTGTGGAGGGAACGACGGTCATTGCAGTGGGGAACAGCAGCAAAGGTGTGCTGATTACCCTGACCTGCGGCGAGAAGCAAGCCACTTGCCTGGTGCGTGTGGAGGGGATGACCGATGAAACCCAAACCCCCGGCGAGCCGTCGGATATACAACCATAAAAAAGAGGATGCCCGGTGGCATCCTCTTTTTTCTTTGTTAGCGCAGGCCCTGCTCGTAAGCCTCGATCATCTTCTTGACCATCTGACCGCCGACGGAGCCTGCCTCACGGGAGGTCAGGTGACCGTTGTAGCCCTGCTTCAGGTCAACGCCGACTTCGCTGGCTGCCTGCATCTTGAACTTGTCCATGGCTTCACGGGCTTCAGGAATATTGATCTGATTGTTGTTCTTCATAACGACTCTCTCCTTTTGCATTCGTTTGGCGTATTTCTATCGCCGCACACATAGCTTTGCCGAATTTGGAGAGAATATGATTGTTTCTTTTCGGAAATAGGCGTAATTTGTGGAAACAAATTTATTTTTTGTCTTCTTTGGAGGGCATGGGGAAAAAGCTCATCAGATTGGCAAGTGCCGTACAGCTCAAAGCGGCAATCAGCGTCCATGTGCCATAGTCACAGAAAAGGGTAAGCCCCAGAAAAATGATGCCGGATATCAGCAAGCAAACCCGGGCAATCAGAAGCAGTTTTTTTAAAGTATCCATCGTTTTTTCACTTTCCGGCTTTTACAAGCCCCATCATGGCCTGGAATTGGGTGGACAGCATCTGACCCAATTCTTCCTCAGAGAACTGGCAGACCCGGGTGGCGCATAGCGCACCCACGCCAAAGGTGTAGATCCACACATTTTCAAAGAGAAATTTGGCCTCTTCGGCACTGAGGCCATAGTCATTGTGGATGGCTTTAATGCACAGCTCTGCGGTCGGACCCAATTCACCAAATACATCATCAAAGGATACGGCGTTGCGATGTTCCTGCATGAACAGAAGCTGATACAGTTTCGGCTCGTGAAGGCCGAAAAGCACCATTTTCATGCCGACTTGCTTGAAAACAGGCATATCCGGAAGGTCATCGACGGCGAAGTGCTCAAATTTTGCCATGGCGGCAATGCGGACTTCCTCTTGAACTTCCTTCATCGTATTGAAAATGGTGAAGATAGGCCGGGCGGAGCTGCCCAGCGCATTGCCCAGCGCTTGGGCAGTCAGCGCATCGGCACCATTCTTAGAAACCACACCCAGTGCGGCGGCAACGATCTCTTCCTTTGTGAATTTCGGCTTTGGTGGCATGAATGATCCTCCTTGTAGATAAATATATGTTTTAAAACGATTATTTTACATTATATAGTTCATTATATTGCGGTTCTGCTTTTTGTCAAGCCTTTGCTGAGAAATTAATGCTTTTTTAAAAAAGGAAGGTCTCCGTTTACCGGGAGACCTGAAAAACACTGTATTTTCCTTTGCTGCAAATGTGGAAAACTGCTACGGCGACGGCACCAAGGGTTTCCAGCAGCATATCCAGCATGGTGTCCCGCAGACCCACATCAATGTATCCCGGAAGG
>CAZJCA010000081.1:0-6712 GCA_964544505.1 uncultured Oscillospiraceae bacterium | reverse complement strand
GCTGACGCTGCCAAGTACATCGATCCCCGTCACGAATAAGAGGAGGACAGTAAGATGGCTTTGTTTGAAGGTTACGAAAGAAAAATTGACAAAATCAATGGTGTCCTCGCTCAGTACGGCCTGACCTCTGTTGAGGAGTGCCGTGAGATCTGTGTTGCCAAGGGCTTCGATCCCTATGAGATCGTTAAGAGCCTGCAGCCCATCTGCTTCGAGGACGTCGCATGGGCATACTGCGTTGGCGCTGCCATCGCAATCAAGAAGAATGTTGCCAACGCTGCTGAGGCTGCTGAAGCCATCGGCATCGGCCTGCAGTCCTTCTGCATTCCCGGCTCTGTCGCCGAGGATCGTAAGGTTGGTCTGGGTCACGGCAACCTGGGCGCTATGCTGCTGCGTGACGAGACCAAGTGCTTCGCATTCCTGGCAGGTCACGAGTCCTTCGCTGCTGCTGAAGGTGCTATCGGCATCGCCCGTTCCGCCAACAAGGCTCGTAAGGAGCCCCTGCGTGTTATCCTGAACGGTCTGGGCAAGGACGCTGCTCAGATCATCTCCCGTATCAACGGCTTCACCTATGTGCAGACCAAGTTTGACTACTACACCGGCGAGCTGACCATCGTCAACAAGATCGCTTACTCCAAGGGCGAGCGTGCTGCCGTTAACTGCTACGGCTGTGACGATGTCCGTGAAGGCGTTGCCATCATGCACCACGAGGGCGTTGATGTTTCCATCACCGGTAACTCCACCAACCCCACCCGCTTCCAGCACCCCGTTGCCGGCACTTACAAGAAAGAGTGCATCGAGCAGGGCAAGAAGTATTTCTCCGTGGCTTCCGGCGGTGGCACGGGCCGTACCCTGCACCCCGATAACATGGCTGCAGGTCCTGCTTCCTACGGCATGACCGACACCATGGGCCGTATGCACAGCGATGCTCAGTTTGCTGGTTCTTCCTCCGTCCCTGCCCATGTTGAGATGATGGGCTTCCTGGGCGCCGGTAATAACCCCATGGTCGGTATGACCGTTTCTGTGGCTGTTGCCGTGGAAGAGGCTCTGAAATAAACTGTAATTTCAAATTCCCTACCCCATGGGTAAAGAGAGTGACCTGCCAAATCGGCAGGTCACTTTTATTTGAGTCGCAATGCACAGGCATTGCTCCCCCTGTTGCGGTGCCCGACAGGAACTTCGCCTGTCAAAGCAGGCTTGTTCCTTGCCGACCGCTGCCACTCGCTCTCCTCCCTTTTTCCGCCACAGGCGGCGGTCGGCTCGCTCCCCCATGGTCGGTATGACCGTTTCTGTGGCTGTTGCCGTGGAAGAGGCTCTGAAGTAAGCTGTAATTTCAAATTTCCCTACCCCATGGGTAAAGAGAGTGACCTGCCAAATCGGCAGGTCACTTTTATTGATTCATCAAATCAAGCCACCGACTTTCGTCGGTGGCTTTTGCCTTATTGCTTTCTGGCAAGAGTATAATCATCGCCCTGGCGATAAAAAGGACAACGGCCATTGGGGGTAGAGAAAAAGCGATACACTTCGTCCTCATCCAAGTCCATCATGCAATAGTACTCGTCGTACTCCTCGTCATAGTCATAATACCAGCAGGTATCACACTGGCTATCCATACTTAGCCCTCCAAATAGACGGTTCTCAGCTGACCATTATCCCAAATCATACAGCTGTTGCTGCCGTCTTTCGGGATGGACACCGAACCGGGATTGACACAGCGGATACCATTTCGCACCTCGTCCATTTTCACATGGGTGTGTCCCGACAGGAACACACTTCCCTGCTCCAGAGGCGGCAAATTGTCGGGGTTATGATGATGACCATGGGTCAGATACATGGTCACACCGTCGCACACCAGAACCGCATAGTCTGCAAGGCACGGAAAAGGCAGCACCATCTGATCGACCTCTGCCTCACAATTGCCACGGACCGCCAGAATTTTATCCTTCAGCTCGCTCAGCATGGGGATCACCTGCTTGGGCGCATAATCTCTGGGCAGGTCGTTACGAGGGCCGTGGTACAAAAGGTCTCCAAGCAGCAACACTTTATCCGGATTTTCTTTTTCAATGACTTCCATCAGCTTGCCGCACCAAAAGGCCGAGCCGTGAATGTCGGATGCAATGACCAGTTTCATACTTATCTTCCTTCCAAATAGGCTGTAATATCAAAGGGTTTGATTTTTTCATCCTTACGCAGGTACAGCGGATGATGGGGGTGTCCCTTTTTGGTGATGGCTCCGGCACAAACCCAATTTGCAACAAACTGCTGCCCTACCTCCACCATATCCCGGACACAATCTGCAAGGTAGGCTCTTTTTTCGATGATGGCACCCCACGCCGCCCAAACCGTGGGCTTTTGTGAAATGGACAGTACATAACGAAATGCTTCCAAATTTTCCTTATGTAAGGCCGGGTTGCACTGCTTTTCCATATCATCCGGGCTGGTGGCTCTCTGGGCATAGACATTGAACATGATAAAGCTGTCAAAGCCATTGCCCAGAGCGATCCGCTCCACAGATTTTAAGGTATTATCCAAATTCCCCGGCTCAGCGGTGGATGGATTGATTCCAATACAGATCAGCGGATTACGGCCTCGTGTACCCAAAATATAACGGTATTCAGAGTAAAAATTGGGAGCGTACAGCCACTTATCAATGTCATAATCGGCGCTGGGAGTGTTGGCTGCTTCCAGCGCCTGCTGAAAAGTCACCAGTTCCAGTTGGTCTGTTGTCACAGAGGGAATATGCATATTTTCTCCTTATGCCCAGAGGACATAGTCCACGGGAATGTCAAATTCTTCCGTTTCCAGATGTTCCTGCATCTGAAACTCGTAGCATAGTGCCAAGGTAGGATGGTCGGGTTCCGCTGCCAGAAATCTATCGTAAAATCCGCCGCCGTAGCCAATTCGATGGCCTTTCTTGTCGAAAGCCAGACCGGGCATCAGAACCAAAGCCGTTTTATCATCGGCGATCGGCAAATCTGCAATGGGTTCGGGGATACCGGCATAGCCTTTTTCCACTTTGGAAAGGTCATCCATATAGATAAACTTCATTTCTTCCCCATAAACCTTAGGCACCGCAACTTTTTTGCCGTCTTTCAGTGCCTGCTCCAGCATGGGTACCGTGCGCACTTCCTGATTATAGGGCAAATAACCATAAATGGTCTTTGCCTGCCGATAGGCCTCTGACGCAGTAAAAAGCAGCCCCAGCTTTTCACTTCTGGCAACGATCTGCTCCTCGGTCATGGCTCGCTTCTGCTCCCGGATATGGCGGCGCAAACTTTGCTTGTCCATAATTCCTTCCTCCCAGAGATTTTTTATTATTCTATCAGAAAATAGGAATAAATGCAAGATATAGTCCACATTCTCCCTTGACGAATATGTTTTTTTGAACTACAATAGTATTTCAAGAAAATAACAATTTGGAGGCAACTTATGAAAATTTTAGTCACCGGCGGTGCCGGATATATTGGCTCTCATACCTGCGTGGAACTGCTGGAAAGCGGCTACGAAGTAGTTGTCGTTGACAATTTGTGCACTTCCAATCCCGAAAGTTTAAATCGTGTCAAGCAGATCACCGGCAAGTCCGTCCGTTTCTACGAAGGGGATGTCCGTGACGAAGCACTGCTGCAGAATATCTTTGCGGAAAATGAGATCGCCTGTGTCATCCACTTTGCAGGTCTGAAGGCTGTTGGCGAATCCGTGGCAAAACCCTGGGAGTATTACGACAATAACTTAAACTCCACCCTGATCCTGACCAAGGTAATGAAGCAGGCCGGCGTGAAGAAGATCATCTTCTCCTCTTCTGCCACCGTTTACACCGCCGACAACGAAATGCCCCTGCGTGAAAACAGCCGCACCGGCAACTGTACCAACCCCTATGGCTGGACCAAGTTCATGACTGAACAGATCCTCTCCGGTATGGCTCATGCCGATGATCAGTGGAGCATTGCCCTGCTGCGTTACTTCAACCCCATCGGCGCCCATGCATCCGGCACCATCGGCGAAGATCCCAGAGGGATTCCCAACAACCTGATGCCCTACATCACCCAGGTTGCCATCGGTCGCCGTGAAAAGCTCAGCGTTTTCGGCAACGACTATGACACCCACGACGGCACCGGTGTCCGTGACTACATCCATGTTGTTGACCTTGCCAAGGGTCATGTGGCTGCTGTCCGCTATGTGCTGGAAAATCAGGGCTGTGAAGTGTTCAATCTGGGTACCGGCACCGGATACAGCGTGCTGGACATTGTAAACGCCTTCGTGTCCGTCAATAATGTGGCTGTCCCCTATGTGATCACCGACCGCCGCCCCGGCGACATTGCTACCTGCTATGCCGATCCTGCCAAGAGTGCTGAAAAGCTGGGCTGGAAAGCAGAAAAAACACTGGAAGATATGTGCCGTGACGGTTGGAACTGGCAGAAAAACAACCCCATGGGCTACTCCACTGAAAAATAATTTACATGATTTACGCCCCATTTGCTCTGCAAATGGGGCGCATTTATCAGTTCAATATCGTTTCTAATGTCTGCCTTACTTTGGTCATGCGACCCACAGCGAAGGGACTTTGCAGCCCTGCTTCTTCCAAAAATGCCAGCAGATAGGGCTGTGAAGAGGTCATATTTTTTTCAAAGCAGCACAGTCCTTTTCCCTTTTCTTCCTGCTCCAGCTCGTAAATTTGCAGTGCTGCATCGTTACTGAGCACATAGCTGATCACATACAAGGGGCTTTCATAAAAATGGGGTATGCATACATAGTCCCGGCTGTCCCTGCTCTGACCATCCATTTCGTAGTCTTCCAATATCTGCTCATAAAGGGATTGGATATTTTCGATGGTCAACTCTTCCCCAGTCAGGGCATACACTTGATGCTCAAAGCTTGCATACGCCGCCTGCTCCACATACACGCTCAGGCAGTCAGCTATTTTCAGCTTTTCCAGCTGACCCACATTGTCGGCATAGCTCAGGCTCAGATATTCCATTGCCTGAGAGAAGATCTCTGCCACATCCACCCCTTGTCCGCTGCCGCCGTAGCTGGCATAGTCGCAGCAGAAATGACCAAATTCATGGGCAAAGGTCAGTTTATCATACTCGCTGCCCGTGGGGCAGACAAAGACATAAGGCGTGGCGTAAGTTCCTAAGTAAACCTCAAAAGATGTATTGTACTTATTTTCGCTGTATGTAATATCGTAGACATTGGCTTTACTCATCAAGTTGAAAGCATCCTGGACAGTTCCCCCCATGCTGTTGGACATCGATTTTACATAGCGAAGCATCTCTTCTTCCGTACAGGCAGAAAGTTCCAGATTCCAAAAACCTGTGCTATTAAGCTCTGCGTACAGCGGTACAAGTTCTGCACGGATATCTGCTGTATAGCTGATCGCCTGCTGGGGCGTATAGTCCCGAACATGGTAAAAATCATAGGCAAAGTCAACATAGCTTTCATATCCTGCGTAAGTAGCGATTTCCTGCCGCAGCTGTACCAGTTCCAGAAATACCTGCGCCATTTGGCTACCATAAGAGGTAAAGTATTCCTCGGAATAATAAGTCACACGGGCAGCCTCCCCATTGATCGTCTGGTATTGAGATTGAAGCTGGGCCTCCTGACTGAGAAGCGATAGCATGTATTCATCATAAATGCTCTCCCCCTCATAACTATCAAAATACCCCTCGCCAAAGTAGTCATCCCCTTCCAGGGTCTGCCGCAAAGGCGACTGTGCCAGGCTCCTGTACAGCTGGTCAAGCCCTGCGTCCGCAGTGGCACTTTGCTCGGCACAGTAACGGTATTCTGCCTCCCAGTAAAGGTCGGTCAAATTTCGGCTGTAACTGATAAAAGCCAAATTCAGATTGGTGTAAAAATCGTCATAGACATCGTAAAATGCCCAGATGGCATCTTCCAAATCATCGATATCCTTTTCTTCCAGAGCGATGGCACAGCTTTCTTCCAGTACGGTTTTAAAATTCACCATATCAGGGCGTGTATAGTCCATCTGGTCGTAAGATGTAATAAAACCCTGAAAATTACAGCCCGACAGCACCACCGCCAACATCAGGCCAAGAATCAGCAATAAACGAGCGCCATATTTCATCTCGCCACCTCCATTGTTTGGAAATTATAGCATAGAAACAAAATCCATGCAACAAAAAATACCGAGACTGAAAAGCAGTCTCGGTATCTTTCTTTGGTTAAATTAACCCTCGTTGCGCATCTGAGCGAAGCACTCGCTGCAGAACACGGGACGGTCGGACTTGGGCTCGAAGGGAACCTTAGCCTCGCCGCCGCAACGGGCGCAGGTAGCAGTGAAGAACTCACGGGGACCACGAGTAGCGTTCTTACGAGCGTCACGGCAAGCCTTGCAGCGCTGGGGAGCGTTCTGGAAGCCGCGCTCAGCGTAGAAAGCCTGCTCACCAGCGGTGAACACGAACTCATTGCCGCACTCTTTGCAAACCAAATTCTTATCTTCGTACATTGTTTTTACCTCTTTTCGGTTGTTTGCCCCGTGAAAGCCACCGCAAAAATATCTGGTTGGAACCCGGAGTCTGTGAATATTCTGTGGACAAGCCACGCTTGCATTATATCATACAAAAAGAATTTGTCAATCAGAATTCCACATTTTTAATACAAAAAATCCGAATTCTCCATGATATTTACAGGGTTTGTTTAAATATCGAACTGTGTCTGTCCTTCGTAGGGAATGTGCAGATGGTCATAAGCCAAAGCG
>CAZJCA010000080.1:0-7000 GCA_964544505.1 uncultured Oscillospiraceae bacterium | reverse complement strand
GCCAGCTCCCCCACAGGGGGAGCCAAGGGACGGTACTTTTTTGACACGCTGAAGCCGCCCAAGAGGGCGGCTTTTTAATATGTGTTAATCCAGATCTGCTGCGGTGTCCCGGTAAGCGCTTTCCATGGGGGAGGAGGCATCCGCCTCTTTCTGGTAGCGGCTCACCACATTGGCGGCAAGATCCACAGGCAGCAGCGTACCTGCACCGGCTACGCAGCCGCCGGGACAGGCCATGCCTTCCAGCAGGCAACCGTTGAATTTACCTACCTTGGCCTGAAGCATCAGCTTGCGGCATTCTCGCAGACCTTCGGCATGGGCGGTCTTGATCTCCAGATCCGGATGGGTCTCGTGAATGAGATTGGTGACTGCCCCGGCCACACCGCCGGAAACGGCGAAGCCACGGCCTGCGGCGGTGCCTTCGTTCAGGTCGTCCAGAGGCTCGATGGTTTCAAAATTGATCTCCTTGGCCTCAAACATACCCTGTAATTCTTCGAATGTCAGCACAAAGTCCACATCCGAGCGGATATCCTCCCGAATGGCTTCCAGCTTCTTGGCGGCGCAAGGGCCGACAAAGACCACCTTGCAGCCGGGGTATTTCTGCTTCATGAGCCGGGCAGTGTAGACCATGGGGGTCAGGGTCATGGAAATGTTCTTGGTCTCGGTGGGGAACAGCTTATAGATCATGGAGTGCCAGGCAGGGCAGCAGGAGGTTGCCATGTAGTTCTGCTCGGCAGGGACTTTCTCCAAAAAGTCCTTGGCTTCTTCAATGGTGCACATATCGGCACCTACGGCTACTTCCACAATGCGGCTGAAGCCCAGTTCCTTCATGGCAGCGATGAACTTGCCGGGGGTGGAGTGCTTGCCGAACTGACCGATGAACGCAGGGGCAACGATGGCAATGACTTTTTCGCCCTGAAGGATGGACTGGATTACCTGGAAGATCTGACCCTTGTCGGCAATGGCACCGAAGGGACAGCTGACCAGACACTGACCGCAGGAGACACACTTGTTCTGATCGATGACTGCACGACCCTGCTCGTCCGAGCCGATGGCATCCATGCCGCAGGCGGCCTGACAGGGGCGCTCCAGATGGATGATGGCATTGTAGGAGCAGGCTTTGGCGCACTTGCCGCATTTGATGCACTTGTCCTGATCGATGTAAGACTTACCGTTGCGGAAGCCGATGGCGCCCCGGGGGCAGACCTTTTCGCAGGAGCGAGCCAGACAGTTCTGGCAATGCTCCGTCACCTGATACTGGTTGGTCGGGCAGGCGTGGCAGGCGTAGGGGATGATGTTGATCAGCGGAGGCTCATAATACTGCTGGGCAACAGCGGCTTGATCCATGCCTTCGGTGACCAGATGACGACCGTCTGCCGGGCGCAGGGACAGACCCATGGCAAGGCGCACCCGTTCGCCGGCGATGGCACGCTCCAGGAAGACCGACTCTCTGTGCAGAGGACGATCGCCGGGAACGATGGTATAGGGCAGGTCGTTGGCGTGCTCATAGCCCTTTCCGGCGTAGGCCATACGGGCCACTTCTGTAAAGACTTTTTTACGGATATCCGTAATGAGGGAAGGAATGCCTCTCATATTGCTACCTCCAAAATTGTCGTTTTTCTTATTGTAGCATAGATTTCTTCACATTTCTACTGAATATTTTGGTGTAAAATATGGATATTGAGGTTAAAAAGCTCCGAAAAAAAGTCTGTCATCCAAAAGACGACAGACTTTTTCATATTTTAAACGGTAGAAAGCTTCTTTTTTCGCATGACGAAGCCCCGCTTTTTCATGCAATAGAAATAGGCCGGGAACAGGAATAAATCAGCCATGATCCAGGCCGCAGGACTGGCAAAGCACACGGCCGAAAAACCCAGCATGGGCACAAGGCACAGGCCGAACACGCCCCGAGCTACCATTTCGAAAATTCCGGCAAAAACCGCAAGTTTGGAAAAGCCCAGTCCCTGAATGGTAAAGCGGAGCAAATTTACAAACAGCAGCGGTACATAGAAAGCCAGGTTCGTCAGCACAAACTGCTGGCTCAGGGGGATGATCACATCCGCCGCAGCCTGATCTTTGGGATCCAGGAACAGCTTGGCAAGATCGCCGCCCCACAGGTACATTCCCAGAAAAATCATCACTGCATAGCCGATGCCGAGGGCGGTGCTGCACAAAATGCCTTTGTGGATCCGCTCCGGCTTTCCGGCACCCCAGTTCTGTCCGGCGAAGGTGGCGGCGGTGGTGCCCATGGCATCATACACGCAGGCACAGAACAGCACTACCTTACTGCCGGTGGTCATGGCAGCCATGGCAGAAGAGCCAAGATCATTGACGGCGGTCTGCAGCATGATCGAGCCAATGGCGGTGATGGAGTATTGCAGCCCCATGGGTAGCCCCATGGTCAGAAGGTTGCCTGCATATTCCCAGCGCAGGTGCAGTTCTTCTTTGCTCAGCCGCAGGCAGGGGTAGTGGCGGATGATATAAATCAGGCAGGCGATGCCGGAGATCAGCTGGCTCAGAAGGGTTGCCCAGCCGGCACCTGCCACCCCCATGTGAAAGCCGACAATGAACAGAATATCCAGTCCGATATTCAAAAGGCTGGACAAAATGAGAAAATACAGCGGAGTCCGGGAATTGCCCAGAGAGCGCAAAATGCCGGACAGAATGTTATAAAGCATTGTAGCAGGAATACCCAGAAAGATGACCCAGATATAGTCGTAAGCGTAGGCGAAGGTTTCCTCCGGGGTGTGCATCCAGGTCAGAATATGGCGACAGAGGGTGGTGGTGATCAGGGTGACGATGGCAGCAATTGCCACGCCCAGCCAGATCATATTGCCTACGATCTTTCGCAGACCCACCATGTCCTTCTGTCCGAATTTTTGCGCCACGGGAATTGCAAAACCGGCACAGATGCCGTTGCAAAGTCCCAGAACAAGAAAATTGATAGAGCCGGTAGATCCAACACCGGCAAGCGCATCAACGCCCAGCGTCTGACCCACCACCAGTGTGTCCACCATGCTGTAAAACTGCTGGAAGAGCAATCCGAAGGTCAGCGGCAGCATAAAAGATAAGATCAGCTTCATAGGAGAGCCAACCGTTAAATCTTGAGTCCGATTGTTTGCCATAAAAACCCTTTCAAAATGTGTTTTCGTAATCTTGCACAGTATTCTAGCTCTGTTTTTGTGCAATGTCAATAGGAAAATGAAAAAATTTTCGGCATTTTTACGGGCAAGCCCTCATAGGCTGTACCATCTAGCAAGGGAGGGATCGTGATGAAACGATTGGCAGGAATGATGGTGGCGGTGGCGTTGCTGCTGGGGATCTTGCCCGTAGGCGCAGGGGCAGTCAATATGGAAGTGGCAGGAAAAAGTGCCATTTTAATGGATGCAGCCACCGGCACCATTCTTTATGAACAGAATGCCCACCAGCCTCTGGCACCGGCTTCTGTGACGAAGGTGATGACCATGCTGCTCATCATGGAAGCCATCGACAGCGGAAAGATCGGCTGGGATGATATGGTCACTACTTCCGAAGCGGCTGCTGCCAAGGGGGGCAGTCAGATCTATCTGAAAGTGGGGGAGACCATGACCGTTACGGATATGGTCAAATCCATTGCCGTCAGCTCTGCCAACGACTGCGCCTGCGCCATGGCTGAGCACATTGCAGGGTCGGAGGCGGCGTTTGTATCGTTGATGAACGAAAAAGCAAAGCAGTTAGGCATGGAGCATACCCATTTTGTCAACTGTACCGGCCTGGACGATGATCCTCAGGCAGCGGAGCATTTGACCTGCGCCCACGATATTGCCATTATGTCCAGAGAATTGCTGGTAAACCACCCGGATATCAAAAAATTTACCACCATTTGGATGGACACTGTCCGAAATGGCAGTTTCGGCCTGTCCAATACCAACAAGCTGGTGCGTTTTTACGCCGGGGCAACAGGATTAAAGACCGGCTTTACTGCCAAGGCAGGCTACTGCCTGTCAGCTTCAGCGCTCCGTGACGGAATGGAACTGATCGCCGTTGTCATGGGAGCGGAGACCTCCAAAGATCGATTTGCCGCCTGTAAGTCCATGCTGGACTACGGCTTTGCCAATTATGCCCTGGTCACTCCGGAAGAGCCGACCGAACAAGTTCCGGTAAAGTTGGGGACGGAAGAACTGGTGACGGCAGCTCCGGCGGAAAATGTGGCACAGCTGGTGGAAAAAGCCCAGCGCAATGAGGTGCGTGTGCAGGTAAAAATGGAGGAACAAGTGACTGCCCCGGTCAGTGCCGGGCAGAAGCTGGGGACGATGACGGTCTACTGCGGAGAGCAGATTTTAGCGCAAGTGCCCATGGTGGCAAGCAAAGCTGTGCCCCGGCTGAGCTGGGGGCAGCTGTTTGGACGGATTTTGAAGCAGATCGCCATGGGAAAGTAGTAGCTTTTTCAAAAAAACTGGTGTACAATAAAAGAAAAATCTCCGGGAGGATGAACCCATGAGATCCTATACCAAAGCCAACCCCGACGGCAGAGAATCTGCAAGAGAATGGGAAAATCTGCAGCTGGCTTATGAGGCCGCCTGCGAAGGCCTGGTGCTGCTGAAAAACGATGGCACACTGCCTTTGAAAACAAAAAAAGTAGCCTTATATGGCCCTGGAGCGGCTAAGACGGTGAAAGGCGGCACAGGATCCGGCGAAGTGAACGAGCGCCATGCGGTATCGGTGCTGGAAGGACTGGAAAACCGGGGCTTCCGGGTGACCACGAAAGCCTGGATCGAAAGCTATGATGCCTTTTATCTCCAGGCGGAGAAGGACTATCGCCGCCAGAAGCTGCGCCGGATCAATCTGCTCAAGCCAAAATCCGTTATGAATATGCTCTTCGACGATTTTCGGATGCCCTGTGGGCCGAAGATTCAAAAACAGGATGATGCTGACAGCTGTATCTATGTACTCAGTCGGCAGGCCGGCGAAGGTGGCGACCGCCGGGCAGAGCCCGGGGACTACTATGTGACGGAAGAAGAGAAGCAGGCCATTGCCTACTGCGCTGCAAACTATGCCCATTTTGTGCTGCTCATCAACTGCGGCAGCAGTATGGACATGGGCTTTGTGGAAGAAATTCCCGGCATCAATGCTATTTTGTATATCTGTCAGCCCGGCAGCCAGGGTGGCTATGCTGTGGCGGATGTGCTCAGCGGCAAGGTCACCCCCAGTGGCAAGCTGACCGACACCTGGGCAAAGCGGTATGAAGACATTCCTTTTGCCACCGATTACAGCTACCTCAACGGCGATTTGGAAAACGAAAACTACCGGGAGGGTATTTTCGTCGGTTATCGGTATTTCGATAGCTTTGGGGTGGAACCTGCCTATCCTTTCGGCTTCGGTCTGAGCTATACCACCTTCCAAATGGAGGGAAAAGCTCACTTGCAGGGCAGCCTTGTGCAGGTGGATGTGACCGTGAAAAATACCGGCAAATTTGCCGGTAAGGAAGTGGCGCAGCTGTATGTTTCTGCGCCGGAGGGGAATCGAGAATACCAGGCTCTTGCTGCCTTCGGAAAGACAAAATTGCTTTCCCCCGGAGAAGAGGAAAGGGTGCAGCTGTGCTTCGACTTGTCGGCACTGGCATCCTTCCGGGAAAAGGATAACTGCTTCCTGCTGGAGCAGGGAGAATATGTTCTGCGGTTGGGCAGCTGTTCCCGGAACACAAAAGTTCTGGCGGTGGCAGAACTGGGCTCGGAGGTGATCCTGTCCCGGCATTTGCCCATTTGCCCTCTGCAAAGTCCTTTGCAGGAATTGACTGCTCCGAAGTGGGAAGAGGAAACCATTGCAGAAGATGTGCCCCATTTGGTGGTGGATGCAGCGGCTTTTAAAACCATGGACTATACGATCCCGGTTGAGGAAAAACCGGATGCCCGGGTGGAAAAATTCCTGGACAGCCTGACGGTGAAGCAGATGCTGGAGATCGTGGTAGGCGTGGGTCAGGTAGGTGCGAAAAAGCGGTTTGATCTGCCGGGCTCTGTGGGCAATACCACCAGCAAATTCTGGGACAAGGGGCTTGTCAATGCCCCCATGTGTGACGGCCCTGCCGGACTGCGCATCAGCCGCCATAATACCATTACGAAAAAGGGAAAGATCCTTCCGGTGGAAGTGACGCTGTCCGTCTACTCCTATATCCCCAAGTTTGTTCGGAAACTGCTGATGGGCAATCCCGAAACCCAGCAGTCCCTGTATCAGTATGCCACCGCCTTCCCGGTGACCACGGTGCTGGCCCAGAGCTGGAATGCGACCCTTCTGGAACAGGTGGGCAAGGGAATTGCCAGAGAAATGGAGGAGTTCGGCTGTATGTACTGGCTGGCACCGGCGGTGAATATCCACCGCAATCCTCTGTGCGGTCGAAACTTTGAGTATTTTTCCGAAGATCCCCGGCTGACGGGACTTTTGGCGGCTGCCTTGACCAAAGGCGTTCAGGCAAAGCCCGGCTATTATGCCACCGTCAAGCATTTTGCCTGCAACAATCAGGAGGACAACCGCACCCATGTGTCCAGCAACCTCAGCCAGCGTGCGCTGCGAGAGATCTATCTTCGTGCGTTCGAGCCGGTGGTGCGGCAGGGAAAGGTGCAGGCAGTGATGACCTCCTACAATCGGCTCAACGGCATCTATACGCCCAACAGTTTCGACCTGTGTACGGTGGTGCTGCGGCAGGAGTGGGGCTTTTCGGGCATTGTCATGACCGACTGGTATTCTACAAATCCCCGGCAGGGAGATAATGCCCTGGCTCTGGCGGCAGGAAATGATTTGATCATGCCCGGCGGCAGACATTTTAAAAAGAAAATTTTGCGTGGCCTGCGCAAAGGCACTGTCACCGAAAAGGACATTCGCCGCTGTTGCGGTCATATTGTCCGTGCTATTTTTGACAGCGCATTGCAAAAAGAGTATATGGCATAAGGAAACCGGACACCTTCGGGTGTCCGGTGAGACTGTCAAAAAACTGTCGTTTTTTCGCCGGTGAATGACTTGCCTCTCCCTT
>CAZJCA010000079.1:0-7161 GCA_964544505.1 uncultured Oscillospiraceae bacterium | reverse complement strand
TCTGCACAGCGCCCGGCTGCGAAGCGCCCTATGAGGCGGCGCAGGAGCTGGGAGGCATACGCAGAAGATGTCACAGATAATCCTCGAAATTGCGGATGTTGACATTATTTCCCTGTTTCCAGTCCCGATACCAGCAGTCGAAGATCTGGCATAGAAATTTTCCGTACCCTTCTGGGAACAGGGAATAGTCCGGGGCATTTTCGGCCTCCTCCAGAGGGCCCATGCAGGGGATAAACTGCAACGGGTGTCCTGCAAATCCACTGAGGCTGCGGTAAACCTGAGCCGGTTTTCTGGCGACCTGCTCGGTCACCACACACAGAAGATTGGTCTCTACCCGGTGCTACTCCAGCAGCCGCAGTGCGGTCACGACCCGCTGCCAGGTTCCCTCCCCTTTGGCATCTACACGGAATTTGTTGTGCAGAAACTCCGTGCCATCCAGGGAAAGCCCCACCAGGAACCCATGCTGCCGAAAAAATCGGCCCAGTTTTCATTCAGCACCATACCATTGGTTTGGATGGCATGGTGGCAGGCAATGCCATTTCGCTGATATTCCTTCTCCAACATCAGAAAGGTTTTGTAAAAATCCAGGCCCACCATGGTCGGCTCCCCGCCCTGAAACAGGAAGGTAATGCTTCCCCCGGGGGAGACAGTCTGAAAAGATTTGCTGATGATGCACCGGGCGGTTTCTTCTGTCATGCATCCCATATCCCCCTGCCGGCGGTGGCTGGCGACATCCTGATAAAAGCAATACCGGCAGCGCAGATTGCAACGGCTGGATGCCGGTTTGATAAGCAATGTCAAATGGTTCATAAGAACCCTCTTTTGAGATATTTCCCGCATTATAGCAAAATTCCCCTGAGAATACAAGTACCACACTTTTTACGGTGGTTTATAAAGCATGGAACAAAGACCCAATATCATTCTGCTGATGGCAGACCAGATGCGTGCCGACTGCCTGGGCATCGCCGGGCACCCCGATGTAAAAACCCCGTTTCTGGATTCTCTGGCAGCCGATGGCGTCCGCTATGACAACGCCTATTCTGCCTGCCCTCCTGTGTCCCGGCCCGGGCGACACTGTACACCGGCATGAGCCAGAAGAAAACCGGACGGGTGGGCTATAAGGATCTGATACCCTGGAATTATGAACACACCCTGGCAGGGGAATTGAGCAAAGCCGGGTACTATACCCAGTGTGTTGGTAAAATGCATGTGCATCCCCTGCGAAACAACCTGGGCTTCCATGACATCCGGCTCCATGACGGGTATCTTCACGCCTACCGGGACCCGGATATTCCCAGCTATGAAGATCAGCGGGTGGCGGATGACTACTACTGGTGGCTGAAGCAGGAGCTGGGAGCTGCTGCCGACCCGGTGGATACCGGCATGGACTGCAACAGCTGGGTAGCCCGCCCCTGGATGTATGAGGAGAAGTACCACCCCACCAACTGGGTTGCCAGCGAATGCCTGGATTCCCTCCGCCGCCGGAACCGGAGCATGCCTTTCTTCCTGATGGCCAGCTTCGTCCGTCCCCATCCTCCCATCGATCCCCCCCGCTTACTATTTTGATTACTACAGCCGCCGGGAGCTGGCTCCCCCCCTACCGTGGCGACTGGAATGACGAGGAGCGGATGTACCGGGACGGCCACAGCTACCATGCCCAGTCCAGTCCCAGTGACCCGGAGTACATCCGGCAGCTTCGGGCAGGCTACTACGCTTCCATCACCCACATGGACCACCAGATTGGCAGGCTGATTTCCGCTTTGGTGGAGCAGAAGCTCATGGATAACACCGTCATCCTGTTTGTTTCCGACCATGGAGAAATGCTGGGAGACCATCTCATGTTCCAGAAGGCAAAGCCCTATCAGGGAAGCGCCCAGGTACCCCTGTTTCTTTCCGGCCCGGAGAAGTATGTGGGCAAGCACCGCCGTATTTGCGGCGACCTGGTGGGGCTGCGGGATGTGATGCCCACATTGCTGGAACTGGCAGGTGCCGAAATCCCAGACAGCGTGGACGGAAAGAGCTTGCTGCACAGCGTTCAGCGGGAATATCTCCACGGCGAGCACGCTTTGGACAAAGACTCCATGCACTTTATCGTGACAAAAACCGACAAATACATCTGGTATTCCCAGACCGGCCGGGAACTGTACTTCGATTTGGTCAGCGATCCCCATGAAAGCCACAACGCCATTGCCGAGGAAGCCAATCAGCCCCGCATTGCTGAGCTTCGGCAATACCTGATTCAGGAACTGGCAGGCCGGGAGGAAGGCTATTCCGACGGCAAGCAGCTGATCGTGGGCAGACCGCCCCAGAATATGCTGTACCAAGCAGGGCAATAATAGTCAAATATAGCCAGCAGAGTTACCCAATGGTACTCTGCTGGTTTTTATAATGTCAAAATCGTTAAGTCTTTTGCAAAAATATTCCATGGCGTATTTTGCAAAATTTGGATAAAATGTACATAATACACAGAAGTTGGGAATCGGGGTGCATCACATGAAAAAAGTAGCAAATAAATCATTTCTTATCGGAAGTACAGTCTGTTTTACAGTACTATTCTGTATCTTGTTGTTTGTAATCCAAAGTTCACAGGGATGCGTGTTCACTGTTGGAAGTAGAGAAATTTCAACCGAAGAAGTATCTTTTTACTTAAATCAGCAAAAGAATGCTACATATCTTTATTTTTCTTCCCATTATGACGCTGATAATTTCGATAACTCTTTTTGGTCGACCTCGTTTTCTGGCGTATATCCACTAGATTATGCAAAACAGCGTGCTATTGAAAACTGTTACGCTCAAAATATAGGCTTTATCCTAGCTGAGCAAGCTCTCGGAGAGTCCTATACATTTGAGTCAATCAAGGATTCAT
This sequence comes from uncultured Oscillospiraceae bacterium, assembly GCA_964544505.1. Lineage (GTDB taxonomy): Bacteria > Bacillota > Clostridia > Oscillospirales > Oscillospiraceae > Faecousia. Next base: position 4,295 of record CAZJCA010000079.1, on the reverse strand, counting down.
ATATTCAATATAAAACAGACCGTTCAAATGCAGTTGCATCGAATGCCGTATTTTTTGGCCCAGAATCATTAGAATTTACAGAGTATTACAGCTATTATTTAAGCAACCTAAAAAATGAAGTTATCGAGAAATATCGAACTGGCAATAGAATTTCAGAAGCGAGCATCGAATCTTATTACAACGCTATGAAAAATACTGTGTTCTCAACTGGAGCCACCTTGGACTTTTGGGTGGTATCAACTACTCCAGCTGAATCTGCTAATAGCGAAAATGTTATAGGAGCAGCAAGCGCAGAAATTCTCAAAAATGGTATATCACCAACAGTTCTTAATTCAGAACCATGGAATTTGGAAGTTGACGAATATATTCTCAACGAACACTCTGGTTCTGGAATTCAGGCTACAGCGTCAACTTTTTTGCCATTAATTGACGGCTTGACGTCTGGCGATATATCAGATATTAGCTATGATGCAAATTTGGGATACTTTTTTGTTTATGTGAGCTCAAGAGAGGAGGGACGTGTATTTGAGCTAGATGAGGTTCACAACAGAGTGGAAACTATCCTACTTGAATTAGCATACGAAGAAGATTGCCAAATAATCAGAGAGCAAAATCCCATTATCATCAACGAAAAACAGCTAAAAAAAGTCAGTTTCTAATTCCAGCTCCACATTCTGTCTGAAAGAGGTAACACAATGAAACGAATTATTTCTCTTGCGGTTCTCCTTGCTGTGGTATTCACATTAATCAGTCCGACCCTAACGGTATATGCTACCGAGTCGGACGATACTATCGAAAATACGCTTGGTACCAATTATTATATTGATGCCAACGACGGCGATGATGCCAATGACGGCATGTCTCCATCTTCAGCTTGGAAAACCCTTACAAAAGCAACCAATACAACATTTTCTCCTGGTGACCAAATTTTGTTGAAGTCCGGCTGTGTCTGGAATGGACAGCAGTTTTGGCCAAAGGGATCTGGAACAGCGGATGCAGTCATTAAAATTGATAAATATGGTGGCGATGAGAAACCAATTATCAATGGTATGGGAATGGATTGGGGATACACATACTGTGGTGCGTTGCACCTGCGAAACCAAGAATATTGGGAAATCCGCAACCTTGAAATTACAAATGATGACGATTTTGACGTAGATATTGACCTTTCTCGTGCCGAGGGCGACAACAGTTGGCGTGACCGTGAGAAAACCAGAAACGGCATTCTTCTAATTGTGGACGGTGACCAACTTGCAGATGACGAAGACGGCATCATGGATCATATTTATATCGAGCATTGCTATATCCACGATGTTGATGGTCCAAACGACTGGAACGACGAGTTTACCGGTGGAATTATTTTTAATGTTGTTGGTTCTGAAATTCGTCCGTCTACCTCTTTCCGTGACTTGAGAATCGCATATAACACCATAAAAAAAGTTGACTTATTAGCTATCACTGGTTTCGTAACAACCGACACGACCTCATATCAGACACAAATTGATGCCAATGATTTGTGGATGCGTGATATTTACATTGGCCATAACTACATGGAAGATATCGGCCAGGGAGCCATCGATTTGTGCGATGCTAAAGACGCTGTGGTTGAGTACAACGTTGTCAACGGATTCCTAAAAAGGTACCCGTCTTTTAGACCGACCGTTGCTTTGTATCCGTGGAGATGTGAAAATGCTATCTTCCAGTATAACGAAGTCTTCAATGGTCCTGCCACAAATGCTGACGGTAGTCCGTATGATATGGACTCAGGATTGGTAAATGTGGTTTACCAATTCAACTATTCCCATAATAATCCCTGCGGCTGGATGCTTTACATGGGAAAAAATGATAATGATATTATCCGCTATAACATCAGTGATGACGGCGGAGACTTTATTATTAAGTATTTCCTAACCGCCTGCACATCCCCAACATATTTTGTGAATAACGTAATCATTTACGATGGTGCAAGAACGACGTTTATGCACCGAGATCCATTCAAATCTCAAACCTATTTCTACAACAACGTATTTTACAACAAGAGTACAACAACTACTACCACATGGCATGATAATTCCAGCTATCTGGGTAATTTGGGTGCAGCAACTTTTAGCCACAACTGTTTCTACGAAGCCAGTGGCATTCATTCAGAATATGAACCGGATGATCCGTATAAGGTCACCTCAGATCCTTTAATGGTTGACCCCGGTCAGGAACCTACAGTAAATGATGCAGGTATTCTTTCAGGCGCAACTGTCTGGGACGGGTATAAACTTACTTCTGATTCGCCGTTAATCGACGCCGGTATCTATGTGCCCCAGATGGGTACGCAGGATTTTTATGGTAATGAACTTTTTTATGGCAATGCTCCAGACATTGGCGTACATGAATTCACTCAAGGAACCTATTATCCCGTCCCTACAAACCTAGCTTTGAATAAGGCCATTTTATCCAATAATGAACATCCAAGTCTTACCGCTGCGTTGGCAGTAGACGGGATCAACACACAGTCCTCCCGGTGGGCCGCAGCCAACGATGAACTTCCAATTTGGCTTGAGATTGATTTTGGTGAAACAGTTTCTTTTAACAAAATTACACTTTCAGAGAATATTGTTTCCAATTGGGCATCGGAGCGCATAACCGAGTTCAAATTGCAAATTCCGGCGGAAACAGAATACACAACTATTTACGAACATACTGGAACAGTTGGTGCAGACTTTTCGTGTGCATTTGAAACAGTGTCTGCATCGAAACTGAGATTGGTCATCACTGGACTGCAAGCGGATACCACTGCAAATGGTGGTGGCTCAAAGGACCCCAGTATCTGCGAGTGGAGTGTTTACTTCGATCCTTTTGCGGATATCACTGACGAACCTGAAAGCGCAAATCTTGCACTTGACCATCCTGTTTCTTCCAGCAATAGTCACGATGCTTTTCCCGCAACTGCAATCAATGACGGCAATGCCAGCGAATCCTCCCGCTGGGCAGCAAATGATTCGTCTCTGCCTATTTGGATAGATATTGATTTGGAAGCGGATAAAACATTTGATACACTCGTATTGACAGAAAATATTGTCGACGGGTGGGCTTCGGCTCGGATCGCCTCTTTTGAACTGCAAACACTTCAAAGCGGCAATTATTCTACAACCTTCACATTCAATGGTGAAGTTGGCGTAAACCATGTATTCTCCTTTGAGGCAGTGTCGGCACAATACGTTCGCCTGTTGATTACTGGTCTGCGGCCAGATATCACGGAGAATGGAAATCAAGCCACTGATCCCAGTATTCAAGAATTAGAGCTGTACTACAATGGAGTATCTACCCCTGCAAATTTAGCCTCGAACAGTACTGTGGATGCAAGTAGCGCTCACGAGTCGTGTCCTCCTGAAAAAATTGTAGATGGAGACAATAGTGAATCGTCACGCTGGGCATCTGCTGATTCTGAACTTCCTATATGGGTAGAGGTGGCATTAACAGAGAATACATCATTCAACACCCTGGTCTTGTCTGAGAATATCGTGAACGATTGGGCGTCCGCCAGGATAGAAACATTTGAATTTCAAATTTGGGATGGGAGCACTTACGAAACTGTTTTTACCCATAACGGAGAAATTGGAACCAGTAAGGTCTTCAAATTTGATACACAAACAGCTGAAAAGATTCGGATTTATATCTCTGCACTGCGTGAAGATGTAACCTCCAATAGTGCAGGGCAAACCGACCCCAGTATTACAGAATTAGAATTGTACAAATACTAAGAAAAGTCAAGACAACAGGAGGAACTATGGACGATATTTTGACCATAAAAGAGCAGATTTGTGATGTCTGCCACAAAATGTGGCAGCTAGGATGGGTCGCAGCCAACGACGGCAATGTATCCGCTTTGCTGGACGACAACACCATCCTGGCCACCCCCACCGGCATGAGCAAATCCTTCATCACCCCGGAAAAGCTGATCCGGGTAGATCGTCAGGGCAATGTGTTGGAAGCGGCGAAGGGACTTCGGCCTTCCAGTGAGCTGAAAATGCATCTGCGGTGTTATGACAAGCGGGACGATGTACGCAGTGTCATCCATGCCCATCCCCCCGGAGCTACCGGCTTTGCGGTAGCACATAAGGCCATGGATATGTACAACATGATCGAGGATGTGGCGGCCATTGGTGCCGTGCCTCTGACCCCCTACGGCACCCCCTCAACCATGGAAGTTCCCAATGCCATTGAGCCCTATTTGCAGGAGCATGATGTGATGCTGCTGGAAAATCATGGTGCTCTTGCGGTGGGAAGCGATGTGATCACCG
>CAZJCA010000078.1:0-7180 GCA_964544505.1 uncultured Oscillospiraceae bacterium | reverse complement strand
ATTGAGACCATGGGCGGCGTGTTCACCCGTCTGATCGACCGCAACACCACCATCCCCACCCGTAAGAGCCAGATCTTCTCCACCGCTGCCGACGGTCAGACCTCCGTGGAAGTCCATGTGCTCCAGGGCGAGCGTGAGATGGCTGCTTATAACAAGACGCTGGGCCGTTTCCAGCTGGGCGGCATTGCTCCGGCGCCCCGTGGCGTTCCTCAGATCGAAGTTTCCTTCGACATCGACGCCAACGGCATCGTGAAAGTTTCTGCTAAGGATCTGGGTACCGGCAAGGAGGCGAATATCTCCATCACCGCTTCCACCAACCTGAGCCAGGAAGACATCGAAAAGGCAGTGAAGGAAGCCGAGCAGTACGCAGCCGAGGATAAGGCGCGCAAGGAAGAGGTGGACACTCACAACACCGCCGACCAGACCGTTTATCAGACCGAAAAGACGCTGAACGAGCTGGGCGACAAGATCTCCGCCGACGAGAAAGCTTCCATCCAGACCGCTGTTGACCACCTGAAGGAAGTCAACAAGGGTAATGATATTGCTGCCATCAAGGCTGCTACCGAGGAAGTCCAGAAGGCTTTCTACGCTGTGTCCGAGAAGCTGTATCAGCAGGCAAACCCCCAGCAGGGTCAGCCCGGCTGTGACAACAACTGCGGCAATTGCGGCAACGACGGTGTGGTGGATGCCGACTACGAGACTGTTGACTAATTTCAATCAGCCCAAGGGGCGGCAAAACGCCGCCCCTTGTTAGTGCGTTAAGCCAATCTCTTCCCCCGGGGAAGCATTTGGGCAGCGAAAATGCCCTACAATCCTATTTAGGAGATCATAGTTATGGCAGAAAAACGAGATTATTATGAGGTGCTTGGCGTTGAAAAAGGTGCCAGCGCCGAGGAAATAAAAAAGGCCTACCGTAAGGCGGCCATGAAATACCATCCCGACCGCAACCCCGGCGACAAGACCGCCGAGGAAAAATTCAAGGAGTTGGGCGAAGCATACGAAGTGCTGTCCGACGACGACAAGCGTGCCCGTTACGATCAGTACGGTCATGCCGGTGTTGACCCCAACTTCGGCGCAGGACAGGGCAGCGGTTTCGGCGGTTTTGGGGATTTTGGAGATCTGGGCGATATTTTCGGCTCTTTCTTTGGCGGCGGTTCTTCCCGTCGCAGCAATCCCAATGCCCCCCGTCGGGGCGAGAATGTGGGAGTGCGTCTGGATCTGACCTTTGAAGAGGCCGCTTTTGGCTGCGAAAAGGAAGTGTCCGTCCCCCGCATTGAAAACTGTGCCGCCTGTAACGGTTCCGGCTCCGCCGATGGTGCGGTGGAGACCTGTTCTTACTGCCGTGGCGCAGGCCAGGTGCGTACGACCCAGAATTTCATGGGTATGTCCATGCAGTCTACATCCGTCTGTTCCCAGTGTAATGGTCGTGGTAAGATTGTCAAGACCCCCTGCACCACCTGCCGTGGCAAGGGCAAGGTGCGCCACACCCAGAAACTGAAGGTGAAAGTCCCTGCCGGTATCGATATGGGTCAGGCCTTCCGTGTGCCCGGTCAGGGCAATGTGGGCACCAATGGAGGACCCAACGGCGATGTGATGGTGGAAGTGACCATCAAACGCCACCCCATTTTCCAGCGCAACGGCATGGATGTATACTGTGAAGTGCCCATTTCCTTCGCCCAGGCGGCTCTGGGTGGCGAGATCGAAGTGCCCACCCTGGATGGCAAGGTCACTTACGATATCCCGGAGGGTACACAGACCGGAAAAGAATTTGTCCTTTCCGACAAGGGCATCCCGGATGTGAACAATCCCCGTCGCCGTGGTCGTCACCGCTTTACCGTGGTGGTGGAGACTCCCACCAAGCTGACCCGGGAGCAGAAAGACCTGCTGCGGCAGCTGGAAGGCACCATGGAGGGAAAATCCAGCCCCAAGCGGAAAAAGTTTATTGATAATCTGAAGGACTTTTTTGACTAAGGAGGCACCATGGAAGAAAAATTCATTGCTGCCTGGATGGCTGCCCGGAAAAATGCGGCTGCCATTGGTGTGCGCCTGCGCCCTATGGCAGAGGATATGGCCTTACAGACCGCTCATCGGTGCCTGAACGGTCATCGGGAAAGCGACGGCTTTGGCATCCTGGCAGATAAACACCATCTGGAATGGACGCTGGAGGCTTTGGTGGTAGATAAGCGGTTTACAAGCCTGTTTACAGACGATGAAGCCAATACCGCCTTGCAGCGGCTGCTGAACGCCGGTTATCGGTTCTAAAGAATGTGAAAACGCCTGCACGAAAGTGCAGGCGTTTTTGTGTTTACTTATCCATGTGGACGGTGAGCTGGGGATAGCTCATGTGCAGGTTTTCCCGGAGGAAAATGGCGTTGATACGGCGGTTGATGTTGAATTTTACGGCCCAGTAGTCGTCGCCGGTGGTCCACACACGCACGGAATACTCAATGCCCTTGTCACCGTAGTTCATCACCTCGGCGAAGATGCCCTTTTCTTCCAGCTTCTCCGGCACATCCGCAGCTTCCCGCAGGGCGGCGAGCACCTTTTCGATGGGGGTGTTGTAGTCAGCCACCACATTGATGTCCAGACGGCGAGTGCCGGTGACGGTATAGTTGACGATCTCGGCGGCCACCACGGAAGAATTGGGGATGGAGATCATCTTATTGTCGGGGGTGGTCAGCTTGGTATAGGCAATGCCGATCTCCTGAACGGTACCGGATTGACCGGCGATCTCCACATAGTGACCGGAGGCGAAGGGGTGGGTGTAGAGCAGGGTAAAGCCGCCGATCACATTGGTCAGGCTGTTCTGCAATGCCAGAGAAAGTGCCAAGGTGACCACGGAAGCCAGTGCCACCACGCCGGTGACATCAATGCCCATGGCGGAAGCGACGATCAGACCCAGCAGGGCGTACAGTACGATCTTCACCACAGAGCGAATCAGGCCGTGTGCGGCCTTTTCCAGCTTGGAGCGGCTCAGCGCCCGGTTGATGATGGTCATGACGATTTTAATGACGATGATGCCGACGATCAGCAGAAGCAGGGTGGGTAAAAATCGCTGGGCAGGGTCGATGGTAGACCACCACTGAGCCAATTTTTCCCAAAATGTGTGTTCCATTGGTAAAACTCCTTTTTTATTTTCTGTTTTCTAGTATAGCACGAAAAAAGCGACCAGTTAAGAACATTTTGTGAACAAAAAGAAGGAGCCGCCCGCAGGCGGCTCGATTTATGCTTTTCCGGTGACCTGATACATCCGATCGTCGGAGATTTTGACGGTGACAGTCAGGTGCTTTTCAAAGATAGCAGCCAGATCCTCTTCGCTCATCAGACCTTTGGATACCTTGCTGGCAGAGCCTTCGTGGTGGTGGTCAATGGCGGCACGGCTCATGCCGTGGGCGACAGTCAGAGTACCATCGGGTTTTAACATGGAGGAAAGCACGGCAATCAGATTTTCCGGGTCGGGGAAGTGGGGAAAGGCGTTGTATACCATGATGCAGTCAAATTTCTGCTCCAGATGCAGGTTTTCCACATCGCCGCACAGAACCCGAATGGGAGCATTGGGGTATTTGGCTGCGGCGATCTTTGCCATCTCCGGGGAAATGTCCACGGCGGTGACGGAGGCGACATTTCGTGCCAGATAGTCGGGGAACAGTACTCCTGTTCCACAGGCCACATCCAACACCGCTACGCCGGGACGGATACCGGCGTTGTCGAAAATTTTGCCGATGATCTCATCGGAGCGGATCATATCCGCATCCCACTGAGGGGCTAAGTGATCGAAAAATTCAATGATATCTTGCTTATTCATGGACGATCTCCTTGGGATAGCGTGTAGGCAGCACTCTGGCCCGTGTCAGACCGAAAATTACCAGAGGCATCAAAAGCAACTGCGCCACAATGCCGGGAAGGCCGGTGACCAGAGAGGTAGTGACCCACAGGAAGGGGGCAGTGCCGGGGGTAAAGATCAAGCTTTTGGCGAAACCTGCCACCACTCTGCCCAGTACCATGGCGGTCACCAGACTGATGTACAGGTCAGCGGTGGGGTGCTTGGTGCGGATGTGTTTCATCATCATGCCGGATACAAAGCCGTAGGTGCAGCATTCCACCATCATAGAGGGAAGATAGGCAAACATGGGCATACCTGTCAGCAGACAGGACAGGGCAGGCCCCAGAAGACCACACACGCCGCCATAGGGCCAGCCGCAGGCCAGACCGCACAACAGCACGGGAATGTGCATGGGCAGAAAAATACTTCCGCCGTTGGGGATGGCATGGAAAGCCATGGGCAGCACCACGCACAGTGCAGCGCATACGGCGGTGAACACCAGTTTTTTAACGGGGGAAAGCCTCATAAGAATATGCTCCTTGTCTTTTCTTTGAAGACATTATATGCGTTTTTTCGCTGCCTCGCAAGCCCCCTAGGGGGATAGAAAAATGAGAAATGAAGGGTAAATGGCAGGGTTCTCGTCCAGCGATAAAAAATAAGACAGAAAGGCAAAAGCCTTCCTGTTTTGTTTGGTGCACCACAGCAATCCAAATCCGAACCGGAAGTCCCATCAGAGACTTCCTTTTTTACATCGTCAAAGGTAATGATTTTGGTACCCTCTTTGTAATTGAAGGTAATAAGCATTTTATCGTCATACAAGAAAATTGCGTTGATAAACGCATCAATCAGCATTTGCCGATGTTCCTTTTTTGTCACATCCAGTTTGCGGAATCGGTGCAGCCAGAAGGTCATGAACTCGGCACTGACTTTCGGTTTTGCCAGCTTCTCCAAGGCAATCTTGTTTTCCAGCTCGTCACGGCTGTTCTCCAGTTCCTCCAGCCGAGCCTTGGTGGACTTGGTGAGAATGCCCTGCTGAATGGCGTTGAGCAGGTTGTTGATACCCACATTGACCTCACTGAGCTGCTGCTCATATAGAGGAAGGTTGATGTTTTCTCTGTCCTGCAAGTCCATGAGCATGGACACAATGGCTTCGATGGCATGGTCATCGTTCAGTATTTCCATGGTGGCATTGACAACCAGATCTTCGATCCATTGCTTGCGAACCGCCTTTTTGTGGCAGTCTCCACGCTTTTTCTTGACGGTCACGCATTTGTAATAGTGGTGGACAACGCCGCTTCTGCTGGTACCGCTTTCACCGCACAGATAGGCCCCACAGTGACCGCAGAACAGCTTGGTGGTCAGCAGATAATCGTCCTCTGCCTTATGACGGGCAGGGGCTTTCTTGTTCTTCGCCAGCTTTTCCTGCACCCGTTCAAACAAGTCAATGGGTACGATGGCAGGGATACCATCGGGGACGATCACATCCCGATATTTGAACTCGCCAATATACCGGCGGTTGTTCAAAAGGTGCTGAACGCTGTTGTAGGTCAAGGCTTGTCCTCTGGTGTTCTTCACGCCCTTTGCGTTGAGCCAGTCCCGAATTTCGGTCATGGTTGCACCCTCGTCATATTGCTTAAACGCTTCCAGAATGTAGGGTGAAGTCAACGGGTCAAGCTGAAAGTGCTGATCTTCGTCAATGACATAGCCAATGGGCAGTGTACCGCCGTTATATTTGCATTTGAGGGCATTATCCGTCATACCACGAATGACCTTTTCGGACAGGTCAGCGGAATAGTATTCGGCATAGCCTTCCAACACGGATTCCAGAATGATGCCCTCAGCACCCTCAGAGATAACCTCAGTTGCCGATACCACTTTTACGCCGTTCTTTTTCAGTTGTGCTTTATATCTTGCGCTGTCATAGCGGTTACGGGCGAAACGGTCAAGCTTCCACACAATGACCATGTCGAACAGCTTCTTGTTGCTGTCTTTGATCATATTCTGAAATTCGGGGCGGTTATCTGTCTTGGCAGAGTATGCCCTGTCAATGTAGTGGCGTAAAATGGTAATACCGTTTTTCTCAGCAAAGGCGGTGCATTCTCGAATCTGACCCTCGATACTCTCTTCTCGTTGGCTGTCGGAGGAATATCGGGCGTAGATCACTGCTTTCATTTGGGGTTCACCTCCGATCAATGCCAATCATCGTCTAAACCATGCTCGCTGATAAACCGGTTGTATTGCCATTCAGGCCCATCAAAGAGCAGTTCAAGGAGAGATTGACACAAGTCAGCTTTTTTCATTTTTCCGACATATTCAATCACCTTGTTGCTCAGTTCCTCTTGGCGTTTTTCTTCTTCCTCTTGATATGCCATTGCTTCTGCATAAAACCTTTCTGCCTCTTTGGGAAGAACAGTAAAATATGTAGCGACAATATGCTTACATATAATTCTTTTTCCATCTGCATGAGGACAGTTGCATTTTGATTTTCTCGGATGGTCAATATGCAGCTCGACAGAATAGTGGTGGCTTGAACTGCCTGTAACTGTTGCAGTGTAGATGTTTTTGCCCAATTCTTCAAAATTCAAAACTTTTTTATCCTTGAAATAATCATACCCTCTCCATACGGACGCAGCACTTGCACATTCTACTAATCCCATTTTATCACCCTCTGTTACTTGTAATGAACGGTATCATTTACCGTCATACCAACGCAAAAAATCTTTGATATACTTCTCGTTTGGTGTAATGATGTTGACATCGATTTCCGGATTTTGCAGGGAATAGGCGTTGAGCATATCTGTGAGATTATCCTTTGATTTCATATAATCATCCACGATATATTCTTCTGCGAAACCTGCATTGCGTAGCAGGATTGCCGATACAACACCGGTGCGATCTTTACCCGCATTGCAAAAATACAGCACATTGGACGGCACTCTTTGCATAAAACAGATCGTCTCATACAGTTTATCATCCACCATTTGAATATAGGATTTGGAAACCTCATCGGCAGAGGCTGGAATCCTATCTCCTCCCGTCACGCTCATACAATAATATTGAAACCGTTTGTCTGTTGAAAGAGGGCACATCTTTCTTTTTCGCTCAGCCTCGGTTCGAAGATCGATGATCGTTGTAATGTTATGATCAATCAGCCATATCGCTTCTTCCTGTGAAACAGCAGTCGGAACATCGCTTCGTATAAATTTAAGGCTGCATGGAAGAATTTGCCGGGTATTCATCGTGCTACGAAAAATAAAACTCATTTGTCCGCCTCGTTTTCACTTGACGATTCAGAAAGCATCTTCAAAATCGTTTCTTTCAATCGTTCATTCATTCTGGAATTGGGGTCAAAGCACA
>CAZJCA010000077.1:0-7600 GCA_964544505.1 uncultured Oscillospiraceae bacterium | reverse complement strand
CCCCCTGTCCTTGCGGACAGAGGGCGTAAAAATACGCGGTACCACCTCTGGTTCGCTCTTCCCTCACAGTAAAGAGCCTCACGGCGTCTAGCAACGCCTGTCGCTGTGTCGGGCGATCCCGTCTTTCCCTACTGCATTTTCGGGAAAGCCACTCCGGGAGGTATTTCATCGGCTCGTCCCACTGCCTTGCACCACCCGGCAGCTCTCTGAGGTCAGAGTCACGATTACTTATTCCCATCGCTGTGTTAGGCTTATCCTAACAAATCCTGCACAGTTTGTCAAGGGTAAAGTCGCTGAAATTCCTCGCAAACCAGCATCAAATCCCGGTCAAAGGATAATCCGGCTTCATGCAGCTCCATGGTAAAAAAAGCTTCATGCACCTTCTGCCAGTAGGCAAGGCTTCTATCCCCCTCGCCCTCCCGAAAAGCATGCTCCGATGTGATCTGCCGGAAGGAAGTTTGATAGACTCTGGTGGTTTGAATGACGCATACCGCCTGATCCTTGCTATCGAGAACCACGCTGTACTCTTTCTCTTTTGGCAGGGGCTCCCCTTCCAGTTCATACAACGGCAACGCAGAGCAGGTAGCTGTTTTGATCCCACGAAGAACCAGATCCGCCAGCTGATCCCCATCGACTCCAAAAGACTAGGCCTCATATTCTGCACAAATCCCACTTTTTTGGGAAAATGCCTGCCACATTTGTTCTGCTGTCATAGTATCTCCTTACAGCCGAAGCATTTCTTCTGCACTCTTGAGGGTGGTTTCGGTGATATTGGTGCCGCCGATGATCCGAGCCAGTTCCATTTTTCTGCCCTCAATATCCAAGGGAGTTACCGTTGTGTAGGTTCTGCCGTCCCGTTCCGACTTTGCAATCAGCAGATGGGTCTGTGCCAAGGCTGCCAGTTGGGGCAAATGGGTCACACAAAGCACCTGTTTGTGCTGAGCGACACTGCGAAGCTTTTCTGCCACTTTCTGAGCGGCTCTGCCGGAAACACCGGTGTCCACTTCGTCAAAAATTAAGGTAGCAACCTGATCCTTTTCTGCCAGCACATTTTTCATGGCCAGCATGATGCGCGCCAATTCACCGCCGGATGCCACTTTGCTCATGGGCTTCAGCGCTTCACCGGCGTTGGCAGACATATAAAAAGCAACTGCATCCGCACCTATCTGGGACAATTCTGTTTCCGTAAAGGCACATTCAAACTGCACTCTGGGCATATCCAGCTGGGAAAGTTCCGTCAAAATGCGCTGAGACATGGATTTTGCAGTTTCCTTCCGATTATCCCGGAGCAAAATGGCTGCATCCCAGGCCGTTTTTTCCGCTTTTTTCAGTTTTCCTTTCAGCCGTTCCAAATGGTCGTCCGCAAATTCGATGTCATCCAGTTCTTGCTTTGCCTTTTCCAGATAAGCCAGAATATCCTCACAAGTGACACCGTATTTTCGACGCAGCTTGTGGATCACATCCAGACGGCTTTCGATCTGCTCCAACTCATCGGCAGAATAAGAAAGCCCATCCAAAGTATCTCTTGCTTCTTCAGCCGCATCCTGCACCTGATACATCAGATCTGCCACTCGATCGTGGAGACTCTGATATGCATCAGTATACCGGCTGAGCCGGGACAAAGCGTGCTCTGCTTGATTTAAAAGGGATGACGCACCGTCGGTATCCTCGCCGCCATAAAGGCAGACTACCGCTTCTTCCAAGCCGTCAGAAAGCTTTTCGGCGTTTTGCAGCAGCTTCCGCCGCTCCTCTAAAATATCGTCCTCCCCTGCTTCCAGGTTCACTTTTTCAATTTCAGCGATTTGATAGCGAAGCGTCTCCATGCGACGCAGTTTTTCACTTTCGTCCATGGTCATGCGCTGAATTTCCCGGCGCAGGTCAGAAACGATTTCATATTTTTCTCTATAATCGGTGCGCAATGCTTCGTTATCAGCAAAGGCATCCAAAAAAGCAAGATGGTTCTCTTCATCAAAGAGGGATGCACTGTCGTGCTGACCGTGGATATTGATAAGCTGAATGCCCAACTTCCGCAAAATGGACACCGTGACCAGGCTGCCATTGACCCGGCAGATATTCTTACCGTCTAAGTAGATCTCACGCTGAATGATCAATTCTGCATCGTAGGCAACACCGTTTTCTTCAAACCAGGAAAGCTTTGGCACATTGTCAAAAACTGCCTGCACGGAAGCCTTCCCTGCGCCGGTTCTGATCATATCCCGATAGGCTCTCTCGCCTAAAATGGCAGAGATAGCATCGATGACGATGGATTTACCGGCACCTGTCTCGCCGGTCAGAACATTGAAGCCACGGTCAAAGGAAATATCGGCACATTCAATGACCGCAATATTTTCAATATGCAATAGTCGCAGCATCCGAATTTCCCTCCCGTGATTTTAGTTTAAAATATTTTTGATCTCTCCGCAGAATGCAGCAGCTGCATTGCTGTCCCGCATGACCACAAACACCGTATCATCACCTGCGATGGTGCCCAGCACAACACCAAGATTCATGGTATCCAATGCAGAAGCGGCACCATTTGCCAAACCGGGGATGGTATGGACGACCACGATATTCTGTGCATAATCAAAGCCTGTGACACACTCTCTGAAAATGGAATTGAGCCGTGCAGAAAAGGAACCGGTCACTTCGGTGTTGGCAGTGCGATAGCGGTAAGTGCCGAATTTGGTCAGCTCCTTGACAATGCGAAGCTCCTTAATATCTCTGGAAATGGTTGCCTGTGTGCTGTAAAAACCAGCATCCTGCAAAGCTTCCAGCAGCTGCTCCTGGGTCTCTACATCACGGGTGGAGACGATCTCAATAATTTTGGCCTGTCTTTGTGCTTTCATATTTTTACTCCGTTAATTGTTTTTAAACTTCGCATTGACCACATCATAAAAGCTGCGGTTTTTAAGTCTGATCAACTTGGTTTCCTTTTGGGATTTGCAAACGGTGGTCACATCGCCCATATTCAATTTCAATGCCTTGCCACCATCTACGGATAAGAAGGCGTTTCGTCTGGCGTTGCGTGTCAGTTCCACGGTAATGACTCGCTTATCCGATGCAACAAAGCACCGACTGACCATGTCATGGGCGCAAATCGGCGTCAGCAGAATGCTGTGGGCTTCCGGCTCCACCACAGGACCGCCTGCGGACAGGCTGTAAGCAGTAGAACCAGTGGGCGTTGCAACGATCAAGCCATCGCCACCGCACTCCATCACTTCTACTCCATCGCAGGCCACACGCAGGTGAACGATCCGCGCAACAGCGCCTTTGGTAACCACAACATCATTCAGGCACAGTTCGTGAAAAACGATATCTCGCTCCCGCTGCACGGTTACATCCAGCATCATGCGGTGATCCAGCGTATAATCATCGGTTGCCAATCGTGCCAGTTCCTTTAATTCAGAGCTTTCCAGCTCTGCCATAAAGCCCATGGTACCAATGTTGACACCCAAAATCGGCAGATCATAGCGAGTAGCCGCCTTTGCCATGTGCAAAATCGTTCCGTCACCGCCAAAGCAAATGATCATGTCCGCTCGGGGCAGTTCTCTGTCCAGACGGGAAAAAACCAGATCACTGGGCAGTTCAAAAGCCTTATCCACATCAAAAGGAAGACAAAGCCGTACATCGACACTTGCATCTTTCAATATCTGCATGGCAGTGCGAACCGTATGGAAATTCTTATCCCGATAGGGATTGGGGGTTAAAATCACTCTTTTCATAGGATCACACCTTCAGCGTTTCATGAGCCTGAGCCACCACATCCGCAGTGTCCGGCTGAATATCCGGCAAATCAGCCAAAGTCAAATGAGCCAAAAATTCGATATTGCCCTCCGGTCCTTTCACTGGCGAAAAAGTCATTCCCTGAATGGAAAAATCCAGACTGTGCGCCAATTCGACAAAGTGATCCAGCACCTCTTTATGGGTTTCCGGTTCTCGAACCACACCCTTTTTGCCCACTTTATCTTTACCTGCTTCAAACTGGGGCTTGATCAGACACAAAACCTGCCCCTGATTGGGTTTTAGAAGAGCTTTGATGGCAGGAAGCACGATTTTCAGAGAAATAAAGCTGACATCGATCACGGAAAGATCCAACGGCTCTCCCAAATCCTCCGGTGTTACATAGCGGATATTGGTTCGCTCCATCACAACCACACGAGGATCGGAGCGGATTTTCCAGTCCAGCTGACCATAACCCACATCAATGGCAAAAACTTTACTTGCTCCCTGCTGCAACAGGCAATCTGTAAAACCGCCGGTGGATGCGCCGGAGTCGCTGCACACATAGCCTTCCGGTTTCACTCCAAAATTACGCAGTGCTTTTTCCAGTTTCAGTCCGCCACGGCTGACATAGGGACAGGTCTCGCCCCGAACTTCCAGGGAAACAGTTTCTTCATAGGAAATACCGGGCTTATCTGCCTTCTGACCATCCACATATACAAGACCTGCCATGATAATGGCCTGTGCCTTGGAACGGGTATCGGCATAGCCCTGCTCCGTCAGCAGGACATCCAATCTCTTTTTATTTTTCAAAGCCAAATACCTCCTTTGTTTTACGGACAATGGACGACGCATCCAAGCCGTAATGCTTATAAAGCGCATCCATATCGCCGTGGGTCACAAATCGGCTACCCAGATCGATACCGGAAATGCGGCAATCAGGCAGCCTTTTTTGAACTTCCCAGGCCAGTTCTTCCTTGATCCCAGCCCCGGTACAGCTCTCTTCTACGATCATCACTCTACGGCAAGCTCCCAGGGCTTCTACCAGCGCATCCACCGGCAGGGGCGCAACCGTCAGTAGCCGGATAACACCGGCAGAAATACCGTTTTCTCCCAGAATTTCCGAAGCTTTCATAACATTTTCAGTCACAACGCCATAGCTGACCAGCATTATATCGCTGCCCTTTTTGTGGCAATGGAGCAGGCCGTTTTGATCAATTTCAGTTCTATTTTCCCAGTTGGACGCTGTCAACCAGCGGTTGCCCCCTCTAGGATACCGAATGGTAACCGGGCCATTATAATCCTTTACAGCCCAATGAAGCATATCGCTCTGCTCCGGCAAACTGGCAGGGCACAAAATGGTCATTCCCGGCACCATACGCAGATAACCAACATCAAAAACACCATGATGGGTCTCCCCGTCTGCGCCCACAAGACCTGCCCGATCTACCGCCAGCACCACATGAAGGTGGAGCATGGCAATATCCTGCATCACCTGATCAAAGCCACGCTGTAGGAAGGTAGAATACAGTGCCACCACCGGGATCATCCCCTGCTTGGCAAGGCCACCTGCCATGGAAATGGCGTGTTCTTCCGCAATACCCACATCAAAGGTTCGATTGGGATAAGCGTTCATAAAATCCAGCAGACCTGTACCATCCGGCATAGCTGCCGTGATGGCGCAGAGATTGTTGTTTTCTGCCGCTAGACTCATCATTGTCTTGCCGAAATGAGTGGAGAAACTTTCCGCCGAACTGCTGCCGGTTTTTCCGGTGGCAGGATCAAACTTGCCAATTCCATGGAACTTGGAAGGGTTTTCCTGCGCCGGAGCGTATCCCTTTCCCTTTTGGGTCAATATATGGATCAGCACAGGGCCGGACATCTCCTTTGCCTGTCGCAAAAGTCCCATCAGACTGGGTAAATCATTTCCATCTACCGGTCCAAGATATGCAAGCCCCATGTTTTCAAAAATCGTCGTAGGCAGCAACATCCGTTTGACACGGTCTTTGATACCATGGGTCAACCGATAGATTCGGCGGCTGAGACTGTTTCGGGACATTGTGGTACGATAACGCTGTTTAAAGCCCAGATAACTCTCTTTTGTACGGATTTTTTTCAAATGTTTTGCAAATCCACCCACATTGGGAGAAATGGACATTTGATTATCGTTGAGGATGATGAGTATATTCTCACCGCTGACAGCGGCATCATTCATGGCTTCGTAGGCCATGCCGCCGGTAGCTGCACCGTCGCCGATGACGGCGATCACATGGTAATTCTCCCCTTGCAGGCTTCTGGCCCGAGCCATGCCCAGTGCAATGGACACGGAACTGGATGCATGACCTGCCACAAAAGCATCGCTCCTGCTCTCAGAAGGCTTAGGAAAGCCAGCCATACCCCCAAATTGACGGAGTGTGGAAAAATCCGCCTGGCGCCCGGTCAGCAGCTTATGAACATAAGACTGATGGCCGACATCAAAAACCAAGCGGTCAATATTCGTATTATATACTGTCTCCAGCGCCACGCTCAGTTCCACAACACCCAGATTGGATGCCAGATGACCACCGGTTTGGGACACACTTTGAACGAGGAATTCTCGAATTTCGCTACACAGCTGAAGCTGCTGTTGCTGATTGAGCGCCAGCAGATCTTCGTGGCTGGTTATATTCTGTAAAATAGACACGGTTATACACGCCCTCTATCTTTATTTGCTTTTCTTTTGAAACAGTTGAGGGATATTGGTGATAAAATGGATCACCTTACCCACACTATGGACAATAACAGTGCTGGAATTGATGGCAAAGGTCTTTCCGATCGCTTTACCGCCAACGGTCAACCCCGACACCATGGAAGACATCAACAGTGTCAGCATTTGAGGCCAGGTAAATTCCATTTTCAGAAGCATTTGCGCCGCAATGGTAGCAGATGCCGAACCGGATACAACGCCGCAAATATCGCCAATGACATCATTACAGATGGAACTGACCTTTTCCGCTTTGCGTAGAAGTTTAATGGCTTCTGCCGCACCGGGTACTTTCCGGGCAGCCATGGAGTGA
Organism: uncultured Oscillospiraceae bacterium; assembly: GCA_964544505.1. GTDB lineage: Bacteria > Bacillota > Clostridia > Oscillospirales > Oscillospiraceae > Faecousia. The sequence goes on along the minus strand of CAZJCA010000077.1, from coordinate 824 downwards.
AAAGGCTTTTCGTCTGCCGAAGTGACAGCAACACCGATAATATCAAACAGAATGCCCACAAGGACAATGGTAAATAAAATAGCGAATGCAACGGCAATGCCGGAGGTGGACATGATCTCTTCAGAAACAAGAGAAATGACGCCGGAAACCACAATGGTAACCAAAAAGATGGTCACAACCCATCGAATGGTCTTATTTCGCTCTTTCTTTTTCGCCTCTGGATCTACCTTAGACACTATAAAATCCCCTTTTTGGAGTAGTATTATGAAAACGACGGTAGCAAGCAGGATAAATCTTACGGCTTAGGTCGGGTTGGTTTTCCCCGGACAGAACCTGCCGTTGCCGTGCAGGCCGTTTCCATTTGATCCGTCCGCTCCGCCGTCGCCGAGCGGAATACCCGATTGCCACTTAGTCCGTACTGTAATCCCCTGCCTGCCCAGTTACGACAGCCTAGGTGATTTCCACGGCAGAATGTTCCATAGTCTTAGCCTCTTTTGCAAGCATGGTTTCCAGGAGCGATAACGGCAAATGTTGTGGCCACAAACATCATGCCGCCTGGTCCCCTTTCCCCACATGTTCACTCAAGGCAGGCTACACTGCACACAGCACACGATTCTGCGCACTGCCTTGCAGGTTCATACTTGATTCGTACGCGATCGGACCCCTCTCGGAGTTTTCTCCGTCGTCGCACAAGGTTCAAGTCTCCACGGAAACCGGGTCGTATGCTCCATGCCATTGGAGCGCGCCCGAGATCCTTAACCCCCAGCATCCACCCTAAACTGGGCGTAAAAAGCAGACACCAGGGACTTCATCGATATGCCCTT
>CAZJCA010000076.1:0-7805 GCA_964544505.1 uncultured Oscillospiraceae bacterium | reverse complement strand
CGCCACTCATCAGCAGCTTGGGTGCAGCTCCGGCTTTGTACAGTTCCACCCCTCGCTGCAAGCGGTCATGGAGCATATTGCTGGGCGTTCCGTCCTCTCTGACGAGGCAGCCCAAAACCAGAATACAGTCGGCATCGTAAGCGGTCATCTCCTCCGGCGTCAGGATTTGATCTTTGGTACGCAGCACCACATAGGCATTGATCCCCAGTGCACCTACGATCACCGCTGCCACCAGCAACAGTAGAATCAGCACCGCCATCCGCCACTTTCTCTTTGTCATAAGCTTGCCCCCTTTTCTTCATTGTAGCAATCTTCCGGGTGTAACGCAAGACATCTCTTGACAAAAATTCTTTCTTCACCGATAATAAAACAAAAATGAAAAGAGCGCATTATGAACTACATTATTTTCGACATGGACGATACCCTTCTCAACAACAACCGCCAAATCAGCCCCTTCACCATAGAAACCCTCAAAGCGCTGCAAGCCAAGGGGCACAAGCTGGTCATCAACACCGCCCGTTCCAAGCAGTTTGATCAGCAGTATTTTGACCAACTGCGCCCAGACTACGCCATTTTAAACGGCGGTGCGCTGATTTTGGACAAGGACGAGCACCCCATCTATAAAGCAGAGCTGGATGTAAATGCTACCCAGGCCTTTATCCGTCAGCTTCTGACCGTCAGTGACAACTTCACCGTCCAGGCAGAAGACGGCCCATACTCCCACCTGGGAAAATACACCGGTCAGAACGCAAAAGCTTTTGACTTCAACGCCGAGGCCTTTCCCTATCCTTGCCTGAAAATCGTCGCCTCCATCGAAAACGAAGCCGACGCCGCCGCTTTGGCTCAGCAGTTCGGCCTGACCTATGTTTCCTACTTTGGTGGCCTTTTCAAGCGGTTCAATCACCCCGATGCCACCAAGGCTCAAGGCAATAAAAAACTGATGGAGCTGCTGGGCGGCAGTCTTTCCGATGTCATCGCCTTTGGCGACGATCTGGGTGATTTGGAAATGCTGCAGCAGGCCGGCGTCGGTGTGCTGATGTGCAACGCCAAGGAAGAACTCCACGGCTCCTGTGCCTACCTTTCCAAATACTCCAACGACGAAGACGGTGTGGCTCGCTTTTTGCTTGACTACTTTCAATAAACCGAAAAAAGGGTGCGCTGATTTTCAGCGCACCCTTCTGCATTATGCTGTGGTACTGACCACCGGCTCATTGCAGGTGATCGCCACCCGTACCCGGCGGGTGCCGGCGGCTGTGACCTCGGTGGATATCTTCTCCCAGCAGCAGCCGGTGTAAGTCTCCGTTTCCCCGGATCTGGTCACCGTTACAGTAAAGCCGTCCACCACCGTCTCCTGGGGCGACAGTGCTACCCCCACCAGATCTTCCACCGTCACCGTCCAGCGGCGTTCCGCCGCCACCATGCCAGTCTGTTCGGTTTGGGCATCCTTACCTCTGACCACACTGCTGCTAAAGCCTGTGGACACATTCACCACATCAGAAACCGTCACACCGTTGATGACCACCTTGGGCTGTGCCACCGTGACAGGGGCAGGGGCAGCCTCCTCCTGGGTGTACTTGACCAGCACCGGGATGCTGAACAGCCCACCCTTTCCGCCATAACTGCAACTGCCCAGTTCGCACTCTGCCCCAACTTCCCGCAGTGACTGCGCAGCAGACAACGCCAGGTTTTCACAGACTGTACCGCCCCTGGACAAGGGGGTATAGATCAGCACAGTCAGGGTCAAGCTGGTCGCATCCGTTTTCTTGATGGAAATGGTTGCCAGCGGCTCTGTCAGGCTTGGCAAAATACCGGAGGCATAGCCCCGCTGGGCAGTAATGCCGGTACTTTTTAATGCTGTAATGGTTTTTTGGATCCACTCAATTTCCATTGATCAAACTTCCCTTCTCTACACATAAACACCATTGGCCTACAACTTCCGTAAACACTGCCATTTTTTCCACCCGGCGCAGAAGATACTGCTTGCCAAGCACCGTCAGTGTCGCCTCCGGCTCTACCGCCACATCCTCCGGCAGCAGGCAGATGTATCGTCCTCTCGGGATCTCCCCCAAAGGGGAAAACATCCGCTCCACATTCTGCCAGGCATCACTTTTGACACAGCGAAAGAACACTTTCACTTCCCGAACCCCGGCGGCGGTCTCCACCTGTGCCAGCGTGCCATAACGGCTCAGGACACGATCGATCAGCTTGCGCATTTCATACCCCCCGGAAAACAAAAGTATCCCTGCAATAGGGCGAAATGATCAGATTGGCCTGATATCGCAGGCAACGGGACGCCGTGCTTGCGCCGCCGTTGACCAGCGTCACATCTCCAAACTGCACCCGATCCATATTGGTCACCGGGTCGGTCTCGGACAGGGCAGCCAGCGCATATAACGCCCCAGCCGCCACAAAATCCGCCTTACAGTCTTCCGCCGTCAGCCCTTCCCGAAGCCGCAGGGTCATGCCGGTCACCGCACTCTGGCAAAAAGCTTTCAGCAAAGGCTCCTGCCCATTTTCCACAGCCCCGGCCAGCATAACGGCCTGGGCATAGACCTGTTCGACCAGCGTCATACGCACAGCACTGCGGCAGCGTCAGTGCAGATCTTGCCAAAACCGGCAATGGAAGTGATGGCCGCACGCTCCAGCTGGCGGTCAATGAGCTTGTCATACTCCACCAGCACATCCCCTGCTCTGACCTGTTCCAGGGCAAAACGGTTGTCAAGACCAATGATCATATCGTCCTCCACAGCGCCGGTACGGTGCAGCTGTGCGCCCAGAGGGGTGGTCAGCTTGCCTGTGCCCTGGAAATTCAGGCCGGTCTGGGGATTCTGCAGTTCCGGGATCTTCAGCATTTTGGTCATGGTGTTGGTGGAGCACAGGATGGTGTTCATGGTGTAAGGATCAAACTGCCCCCAGAATTCCACCAGCTGCTCGTAGCCCAGGCTGCCCTTGCTGCCGGAAATGGGAGTCGTGCCCACAGTGTACTTCACAGCGGCATTTTCATTGCCGTCGCCATCCAGCAGCACCTTTACCGCATCAGAAAGCTGCTGTTTCTGGATATGGGCGCCGATCTGCCGCAGCATAACGCCGAACAGATCCAACTTCTGGAAGCGCAGTGCTTCGTAGGAAGCAACCAGCATTCTGCCCCGCTTTTTCAGGGTGATCATGTGCTCCTTGCTCTTGACTTCAGTCTCAGGAATGGTCGCACCCTCTGCCACATCCTGCAATGTCTTGTCCTCATCGGTGGCAGTGGAATAGATGGAGCGGTAGTCCAGAGAATCGATGACGGTGGTGGTAGCGGTGATGGCAGGCAGAATGTCATTTTCTTCCATACCCTGACGGACCGTGCGTGCGATGTACTCCGGGAACAGTACCGCAGAATCCATGGTGCGGAAGAACTTCTCCACAGGAGAAGAACCTGCCCCCTTGGCGCGGATACCAAAGCGTTTCAGCTGCCGCTGGAATGCATCCGTGCCTTCCAGTGCCGTGCCTCGATAGTTTTCACTGGGATCCATAGACTCCAGCACCTGGGTAAAACTCATACCTTCCTGACGGTACATACCCTTTTCCAGTTTCAAATTGTCGTAACCCATTATTTTTCCTCCTAAAAATGTATATGGTCACCGGTTTCCCGGATAAACCTAAATCAAAAATCCGCTTTCCACATCTTCTCCCGGTTTTCCCGAATATAGTTGTGTCTGGACAGGGAAGTATTCTTTCATTCGCTCTTCCAGGGCAGATTTCAGTTGTTGCAGTTCCGAAGTGCTGATTTTCCCGGCGATGGAGCGCAGAACCGGCTCTTCCACGCCCATATCCAGACTCAGCATCAGGCGAACCACCTCATTTTGCAGCTGCTTTTCATAGTCCCGACCCAGCTGCGCCTGGACATACAGTGTCCGATACTCTGCCTGTGCCCCAAATTCCTCTGCCAGATCTTTCAGCGTCCGGCTGCCTCTTGCCGCCTTGATCACACCGGCGGCTCGCTGGGCAGGCACTGCCACAAAGGAAAATTCATAGGCATCCATGGGCTCCCGCAGGATCACATGGCAAACCTGTCCGTCATATTGCTCCCCTTTTTGGTGACCGCAGCTGCCATATTCGCCGCCGCAGACCGAGCACACCGCCTGTCTCATGGCGCAGCCCACGCTGACTTCCTTTTTGATCCCTGCCTCAATATCAGCGATCACTTCCTCCGCCTGACCACCCCGGCGTATATAGGCCCAGGCCTTGATGTAACTGATTCCATCTTCACAGACCACCCGGGTCTCAAAAATACGAGCCACCTGAGCATCCGTACTCCAATGGTGATCCACAATGCCCGTCTTGCCAATGAACATTTTCGCCAGTTCCGGCAAGGCCGCCCTGTCAAACCGCTCCATGTCCCGATCCACCTGATCGTCACACAGCCGCAGGGAGAATACATACACCTGATCTGCCGTCAGTGTCGCCTTGGCCTGGGCATTGATGGCCTCCAGCTGCGCTTCTGTTGCCACGGCAGCACTTGCTACCTGCGTTCCTTTTTGAATATTCATTTGCTTCCTCCTTCAATTCCGGCTTCTTTGCGATATTTTTCAGCCTGTGCCATATATAGATTTGCCTTGGCTTCCTCGGTGGCATCCTGCAAGTTCACATCGTCCCACATGATCTCCACCCGATCATCCAGTCCCTCCAACGCCAAATAAGTTTTGCAGATCTTCTGCACCACCGGCTCCACGGTGCGCCGCAGGGCCCACAGTTCCGAAGTCAAAATGTCTGCCTGCTGGGTGCTCATTCGCTCGGTGGTGCTCCAGTTCAGACCCAGCAGGAAAGGAGGCAGGCCGGTCTTTGCCACCAACTGCTCCAAAAGCTGCCGCACCGGGATCTGAGAATCCAAGATCTGGGCTTCACTGCCGATGACCTGGATCTGCACATCTCCCACCGCCACAAAATCCCGAACCGTGCCGTTCTTCGCATCCTCCATGGCACGGCTCCACTCCTGGGCCACCTGTCTGCCCCGCTCCTGAACCGCAGCGGCATCCATATTTTCACCGGGCTTACAGATCACACTGTATCGGACATTGCCTGCCCGTTCCCAGTTGACCCCGATGGTGGTGTAGATCTTCATCAAAACATCTGCCAGGAAAGGCATTCCCCGGAACAGGCTGACACCATAGGGATGGGCAGCCTCCGGATTTAAGGTAGAAAACAGCAAGAGATGCTGATAAGGCAGTGGCCTCATGTGTCCATTGGCATCCGGACCCCACAGCTCCATATCCAGCGAGTTTTCCCCCTCCATCACCTGCAACTGGGTCACATCTCCCCAGCACACCGCCTTCAGGTGTCCCCGGTCAATCACCAGTTCTCCCACACTGCGGCCATAGACCAGCAGGCTATCCAGAAATCCGGACAGGAAGCTGTCAATCCCCACCTGTCCCCGACCACAGGGAACCGTCCTGAGAAATTTTTCCAGTTTTGCCTGAGCCATCTTGTTTTTGCAAACCACCTCAAAGCCGCCGCTCAGCCGCACCAGCTTTCCCACTGCTGCATCCAGCACAGGGATCGCCTCACGCAGCTGCCGATACACTTGATCTTCCCCGGTACCCAAGGGAACAAATCCCTTCAGCGCCCCAAAGGGATGCCCCGTGCTGCTGCGCAGCTGGCAGGCGGTGGCTGCCAAGGGGACATCGTTTTGTTTTCGCTTCATGTTGTAAGCTCCTTTCACTCGACTTATCTTCGCCGCTCCACCGTGCAGGCGGCAAAGCCACTTTCCCGTTTTCCCAATACGGTGGAAGCAAAATAGCGCATTTCATCCATGGCATGATCGTACTCTTTCTTCACCCGGTCTTTGGACGGACTGGTCAGATCCCACACATACTCGTCCATTTCCCGGATCAGGTCATCACATCCGGCGCAAATGACCATTTTTCCTGTTTTCAGCAGATCCGCCGTCAACCGAATGCCGGAAAGCACATCATTTTCCGCCTTGCGCACCGGCAATCCTCTGCGCCGCAGCACTTCAATAAAGCTGGCTGCGGAAGGATCAACGATCACTGCCGACAAAGTTCTGCCCCCTGCCAGCTTTTCTAAGGCTGAGGCGTATTCTTCATCGGTCATCTGCCGCTGGGCTGCCCGGGAGTCAAAATAGAATTCCTTCACCCGGTACCAAACGCCCTTTTGCAGCCCCCACAGTCCCATGGAGGTAGGGTTGACCGTGCCATAGTCGCAGGAAATATACCACTTTTCAAAATTCCCCTCCGGCACAGGCTTGACCATAGACGGTTCAAAGAAATCGTAGACCCGGCCTTCCGCCTGTGCCCACTCGCCCTTGATAAACCGCCGATAGAAAACACCGCTGTACAGCCGCTCATACCGCCGACGGATAGCCTCCGTCAGTGAAGGATTGTCCTCCATGGTAAAATGCAGCCGCAGACAGTTCCGTTTCTCCGCTTCCAGAATCCACTCCTTATAAAACCAGTGGCTTGGCCCAGCCGGATTGCAGTTGAACCACAGCCGACTACCAGCCACCGAGCACCGGGCGCAGGCCTGCTCCACAAAGGAACGGGGCATCAGTGCCACCTCATCCAGCAACACCCCTGCGAAAGTGATTCCCTGGATCAGGCTGGCAGAGCTTTCGTCCCGACCACCGAAGATGTAGAACTGGTTGCGATGTCCGTGGAATGTGACCGTCACCAGATTCTCTGACCGTTTCTCTTTCCAGGTCGCCCCCATGCCCCCCAGCCGTGGCAGGATCTCCGACAGCACATTTCTTCTCAGGGAAGAAATGGTCTTACCGCAGACACCAAACCGCTGTCCATCAAAGCAGACCATGGCCCACAGAAAAAAGGACAGCCCCATGGCCAGGGTCTTGCCGGAACGCACCGCCCCATCGCAGACGATGGCTTCGTAGCTTTGATTGACATTGCCCGGAGCCCACCAGGTCAGTACCGTTTTCTGCTTGGAGGAGAAGCTTTGATAGCTCATGTCCCCTCACCGCTTTCCTGTAGCGCCTGCAAGAACGACTCCAGATCCGTCCCCTGGCTCTGCGCCAACGCCGCCAGCAACTCCAACGCTTTCAGCCTGTCCACCAGTTTGATCTCCACCGTGCCCTTTTCATTGCGCTTGATCTCACTGAGCAAACCCAGATCCAGCTTTTCCAGCCGCAGGTCTTCCTCCAGCGCCAGCCGCACGCAGTCATTGGCCTTGCCGAAAGCCAGCTCCGCCAGCCGCCTTGCCACATCCTCCCGGCAGACCTGCCCCGTGCGGATGCGATTTTTCAGGGATTTCTCCCCACTTTTTTGTTCCATAGCCCTCCTCCCTTTCATCCATACCCCCAAAAGCAAAAAATAGTTGCCCAAAAGCAGGCAACTACTTGACAAAACCACATATTTTGGTCTATAATACACACTATATTTGAAAAAAGCGATGAAAAGAAGAGTAAGCATCTTTCCCCGGTCAGAGAGCCCTGGAAGCTGAGAATGGGTACGGTAGGACGGTGCTGAACATGGTCTTGGAGCTGCGGTGTCGATAGGTAGGCATAGCCGGGTGCGCCCGTTAAAGCGTTTTGAGGCAGAGTTTTCTCTGTAAATCAAGGTGGTACCGCGTCAATTTATTGTCGTCCTTGGCTTGTTCCGGGGGCGATTTTTCTATTTTTAGGAGGAAAAACTATGTGTGAAAAATGTAAGGGTAAGTTTTATATCACAACGCCCATCTACTATCCGTCTGCCAAGCTGCACATCGGCCACGCCTACTGCACCGTAGCCACCGACACCATGGCTCGCTACAAGCGGCTGCAGGGCTATGATGTGCTGTTCCTCACCGGCACCGAC
>CAZJCA010000075.1:0-7813 GCA_964544505.1 uncultured Oscillospiraceae bacterium | reverse complement strand
AGGGAGGGCCGTCGTGAAGAATGAAGGGGGGCAGATCCTTGTTCTTTTCCAGCATAGCGTTGTAAAGATCCATTTCCTGCCACTTTTCCAGCATGCCCGGCTCCCGGGCAGGCAGACCGGCCTTCATGGGGAAGGAAGTCTGGGGGGTGATGATCGTATTTTTGTATTCCATTGGATGTTACCTCCATTTGATATTTCTATATAAAAAGCGCCTTTGTCTCTGCATCAAGAGACAAAGGCGCATGACCTCTGCGGTACCACTCTCGTTCCGTCAAAACTGACGGCACTCGTCTTCGCTTTATCGGGCGAACCCGGTGTAGCCTACACGCCTTTCGGTTTCGGTGCACAGCTCGGAGGGGATATGAGCCATCTTCGCTTACTGCCTTGCACCAACCGGCAGCTCTCTGAAAGCGGGGGAGATGTTCACCTGTCCTCGTCATAGCTTGGTATTGAATTAGGGGGCCATTTTCATGTCGGAGTCGTCTGCTTCGCCGATCATGACAGCCAGATTGTGGGCAATTTCGTCAGCCAGAGCACCGGTTTTGGCCTCGGCAGCGTTGGGGTCAAACAGACGGTTGCGTGTATGCCGGGGAAGAGCGGGCCGATGAGCCTCTTTGATGGATTCCAGCTGCTCGATGCAATTGTTCATTTGCAACTGAAGCTCGCTGATCTTGGCAGCAGCCAGGCGACGAGCTTCCTCTACCCGGGCAGTTTCCTCGGCAATCAGCTGGGTGGCATTTTTGGCGTTTTCTGTGGCGGCCTTGTTGGCATCGCTCAGCATCTGAGCGCATTTTTGCTCTGCCTCTTTTACCATCATGTCACAGGTACGCTGAGCATTGACCATGGCATCTTTCATGCTGGCCTCGTTTTCCCGGTATTCCTCCAGTTTGGTCACCAGAACACGCATTTTGCTTTTCAGCAGCGCATTTTCTTTGTAAAGGGTGATATAGTCCTGGGTCAGCGGTTCCAGAAAATCATCCACAGCCTGCATATCATAGCCGCCGAAGGTGGCTTTCTTGAAGGAGACTTCTTCAATTTGTTGAGGTGTAAACATACTTCTACCTCCTCAAATCGGTTACAGTCCGGACTCTGATTCTGTGTGGATGCTACCCAGATCACCAGCCACATCCATATTGTGGGGGCAGAACAGATAAGTGCCGGCAGCGATTTTCTTCACGCTGCCGTCAAGCGCATAAGAGCAGCCGGTGAGAAAATCCACGACCCGACGAGCCACAGTCTTGTCCAGATTTTCCAGATTTAAAATAACGGCCTTGCGCTCGCGCAGCTCGTCGGCGGCCTTGGCGGCATCGCCGAAGCTGATGGGGCGGAAAAGGACCACACCGGGCTTATTAGAACTCATATTCAGCACTTTGCCGTTGAAAGAGGGCTCTTCGGCAGGGGCGCTGTAAGCACTGTCGCTGGAATGGACAGCAGAACGGCGGGAAGGTCTTTCGTTGGCAAACAGATCCTCCGCATCGTCGAAATCATCATAGTCATCATCCGCATAAGGCTGGGTGAATTTTTTCACATTATCCCAAAAACTCATTTTCTATCCTCCTGGTCTTGATTCATCCGAGGGGATGGACGGCAGTATAATCACGAGCACCGAAGATAGCGGTGCCGATTCGAATCATGGTGCTACCATGGGCAATGGCATCGGCAAAATCATCCGACATACCCATAGACAAAATTTCCATGGATACATTATCGTATTTTTTTGCCGTAATGTCAACAGAAAGGTTGCGAATTTCTTCAAAAAATTTATTATTATCCCCGGAATTTTCACAAACAGGGGGAATTGCCATCAGTCCACGGACAAAAATATGGGGGTAAGCAGATAAATTCTCCAGCACCGGAAGAATATCGTCCTTGGAAAAGCCGGATTTGCTGACCTCCTGTCCGATGTTGATCTCCAGCAAAATGTCCTGGACAATGCCCTGCTTTTCCGCTTCTCTGGAAATGGCAGAAAGTAATCGCAGGGAGTCAACACTCTGGATCAGACTGACTTTTCCCACAACGGCTTTGACTTTGTTGGTCTGTAAATGACCGATGAAGTGGATGGCGCTGCCTTCGTAGGCGTTTTCAGACAGCTTTTGGGTCAGTTCCTGGACCTTGTTTTCGCCGCAGCAGGTAATTCCGGCGGCAATGGCCTGCCGGACACGGCTGCTGTCGTTCATTTTGGTGGCGGCGCAGAGGATGATATCCTTGGGATCACGACCGGCGGCTTCTGCGGCGGCGTTTATTTGCATGCGTATGCGCATAATATTCTCAGCAATGGACATGGTGGGGATCCTCTTTTTCTAAATGTAATATGGGAATGGCGATAATAGCCAAAGGGCGACGGGTCTTTTCCGTCGCCCCTTGAACTTATACAGCGCCGGCTGCGGCTTTCAGCGGCTTCATTGGTGCCAGGGTGGAAATGGCGTGCTTGTAGATCATTTGCTGCTTGCCATCGCTTACCAGGACTACCACGAAGCTGTCAAAGCCAGTGATCACTCCACGGAGCTGAAAACCATTCATTAAAAAGAGTGTTACGGGCACATGATCCCGCCGCACTTCGTTTAAAATGGCTTCCTGGAGATTTGTTGTTTCTGACATAAGTATACCTTCTTTCTGTTCGTAATGAGGACACTTATATCTTAGCAAATTTAGTTGTCACAATTGGCTAAAACCTGTCGAGCCTTTTGAAGAATTTCTTCAAAACCGTCATTGGCTGTCCTTGTCAGCCAGTGAATGCTCTGATTACGCCGGAACCAGGTCAGCTGCCGCTTGGCATAGTGCCGGGAAGATTTGCGCACTTCGTCGGCTGCTTCCTCCAAAGTGGTGCTTCCTTCCAGAGCAGCTACAAATTCTTTATAGCCGATGGCCTGCATGGCAGTGCACTTGGCAGGGATGCCGCTGGCAAGAAGATCCCGGATCTCCCTTTCTAGTCCCTGCTCCAGCATCATGGAAACACGCAGGTCTATACGGTCGTAAAGCAGCTGCCGGGGGTTAAAATCCAGGCCCAGCCATAGAGGGCTGTATCGGGCAGGGATGGACTGGGTGCGCTTGTTGTGGGCGGTGATGGTTTCGCCGGTCTCTTCAAAAACTTCCAACGCGCGAATGATCCGCTTGCGGTCGGCAAGGTGCAGCCGGGCAGCGGAGTCGGGATCGATCTGGTGCAGTTTGGCAAGCATAAATTCCATGCCCATTTCATCAGCCTGGGCTTCCAGCCGCTCTCTTGCGCCGGTGGCAGGGTAGGGGGCAAAATCGTTGCCGCGGATCAGACTGTCCATATAAAGTCCTGTGCCGCCGGCAATGATGGCGACCTTTCCACGGGAGAGAATATCGTCCAAAATAGGGGTGGCCATGGTGCAGTATCGGCTGACGGAAAAATCCTCCTCCGGGTCGGCCACATCGATCATGTGGTGGACGATGCCCTGCATTTCCTCGAAACTGGGCTTGGCTGTGCCGATGTCCATCCGGCGGTAGACCTGCATGGAGTCGCAGGAGATAACTTCGCCGTTTAATTCCTTTGCAAGTTCCACTGCCAGAGCGGTTTTGCCGGAAGCAGTAGGGCCGGCAATGCAGATAATGTTGTTCATAGTAATTTCAGTCCCCATTTTCCGTCGGGTTCTTGATAGTAATAAAATTCATTCAGGTCATCGGACTCCATCACTTCCAGCATGGACTCAAAGTCATCGCAGAGCAGACGGTTTTTCAGTTCCGTTTTGGAGATCCAGAAAACTTCGCCTTCGTCAGAAGATTGGATATTCCCTGAAAAACGGTGGGTTTTGTAGAACAGAACCACATACCGCTCTCCTTTTTTCGTATGGAATTGCTTGGTGCCGCAAAGCTGGGGCTTTTCAATGGTCAGGCCGGTTTCCTCTTTTACTTCCCGGATGACTGCTTCTACAAAGGATTCGCCTGGCTCCACATGACCGCCGGGAAAACAAATGCCCGGCCAATCGGGATCACGCCGATCCTCCACAAGAATGTTGCCGTTGCCATCGTAAATCAGGCATAGATTGGTGAAAATCGCCTGTTCGCTCCGTGCCATAGAAAACGCCTCCGGTTCTTATGTTCTCTTAAACTGTTTTTCCAGCTGCTTTTTGCTCAGGGTCACGCAGATGGGTCGGCCATGAGGGCAGTATTTCAGATCTTCGTTTGCCATGACCTGTTTGACGATGGCAAGCAGCTCCTGCTCGTCGTTGACCCAGCCGGCTTTAATGGCGGCCTTACAGGCGACGGTGTGCAGCAGTTCATCCCGAACGGTAGTGGCTTTTTCACGGCGACCATTCAGCAGGTCAGCAGCCAGAGTCTCTACTGCATCAGCTGCATCCTCAGGACTCAGATCCATGGGGATCTGCCGCAGCAGCACGGTGTTGTCGCCAAATTCGTCAATTTCAAAGCCCAGTTCGTCCAGCATGGGGCGGTTCGACAGCAGTTCTGCTGCAGCCGCCGGGGACAGCCGGACAGAAATGGGAGATAAAAGTGCCTGAGAGGAGATTTTCTCCTGATTGGCCTTTAGTTTTTCAAACAGGATCCGCTCGTGGGCGGCGTGCTTATCGATGAGGAAGGCTTCCTCTCCCTGTTCTACCAGAATATAGCTGTTGTATAGTTCGCCCACCATTCGCCAGGGGATTTCCGGCGGCATTTCCAGAGCGGTCTGTTCCGCTTCTTCCTCTTGTGGGGCGGTGTATATAACCATCGGTTCCGCTTTTTTTGTGACCACAGGGGCAGGGATCGGTGCCGGAGGGGGATTGACAGGCAGCACCTGAGGAGAGGCTACCATCTGCCGCAGGGAAACAGAGGGCATCTGCTTTACTGCTTCATAGGCAGCTGCCGCCGTCTCCTTTTTGGGCTGAGGGGCAGTATCCATAGCGGCAGTGAAGTTTTTATAAGTCTGGGCATCCATGGTGCGGAAGAAGCTTTCCTGCTTTTTAGGGGTGGATACCGCTTCCTGCTTGGGCGCCGGGGGGATGGTGGTCGTGTTGGGTTTAAACTGCACCTGCGGACGGTCGGGAGTCTTGTTCAGTGCCCCAAGAACGCCATAGTGGATGCAGTCGAAGACTGCCTTTTCCTGTAGGAATTTCACTTCCGTTTTTGCCGGGTGGACATTCACATCCACTGCATTGGCAGGTAAGCGCAGATGCAGTACGCAGGCAGGAAATTTGCCCACCATGATCTGATTGCGGTAGGCTTCTTCCAGGGCGGCGATCATGATCCGTGATTTCACCGGGCGATCGTTGACGAAGAAGGTCTGCATGCTCCGGCTGGGGCGTGCATCTGTGGGCTTGGAAATATAGCCGGTCAGGTGATAGCCGTCCCAATGGCTGTCCACTTGTACCATTTGGGCGCTTTCCCGACCGTATACACAGTACACCGCTGCCTGAAGACCGCCGGTACCGGGGGTGGATAGCACCTGCTTGCCATCCCGTAGGAAGGTAATGGAAACCTCTGGGTGGGCAAGGGCTTGCAGCTGTACAGCGGCTGCCACCCGGCTGCCTTCTACGGAGTCGGATTTCATAAATTTCATCCGGGCAGGGGTGTTGAAAAACAGATCCCGGACAATGATGGTGGTACCGTCGGGACAGCCGGTTTCCGTGTCTTCCACAATGGCACCGGCTTCCAGATGAAGACTGGTGCCGCTGAGGGTTTCAGCGGTTTTGGTCATCAGGTCGATCCGACTGACAGAGGCGATGGCTGCCAGAGCTTCTCCACGGAAGCCCATGGTGCCGATGGCAGCCAGATCTTCGGCCGTGCGCAGCTTGGAAGTTGCATGGCGCAAAAATGCCGTCCGGGCATCATCCGGCATCATGCCACAGCCGTTATCGGTGACACGCAGGAAGGTCATGCCGCCGTCTTTGATCTCCACGGTGATTTTTGTGGCACCGGCATCCACGGCGTTTTCCAGCAGTTCTTTGACTACGGATGCAGGCCGCTCCACGACCTCGCCTGCGGCGATCAGATTGGCGATATGGGGGGATAGTTGAATGATTTTAGACATGGTGTTACCTCATTGTGATAATAACCACGGCGTTATTGATCATGTGAATCAGCATTGGGGTGAAGATCAAGCCGCTGCGCTGGTAGCTCCAGGCGAAGATCAATCCTGCCGGCAGATACTGCACCAGAGCCAACACCAGGTATCCGGCAGGGTAGATCCCCACATAGGACAGCACATGGATGGTGGCAAACAGCAGTGCAGAAAGACCGTAAGCAGCCAAGGGCTTTCGGCTGTACAGACTGCCGAAAATCAGACCCCGGTGCAGAATTTCTTCTGCAATGGGGGCAAGCAGTACCGTGCCGATGATCATAAACATGGGATCGCTGCCGGTGAGCACCCAGATCTGACTGTCATTGAGGTTGACATAATCCGGGAAAGCCCATTGGATAAGCAGGGTCACGAGACTGCTGCACAGCCAGTAAGCGGCAAAGCCGATGGCGGCATATAGCAGGGTGTCTTTCGGGGCGCGGATGGTGCGCAGGAGGTTCTTTTTCATAAAACGGCTGAAGATCATCAAACAGGCAATGCAGTTTATGGAAAAGTAGAGAAAATTGAGCAAAGCTGCACTTAATGGATAAGATAATAGCCCATTGACCAAATTGAGCAGTGATGCCAGGAAGCATATTTGAAATAAAAGGTAGCGTAGCCCCCAGCTTTTTTCATTGGCTGTCAATGTGGGCAAGGGATTTCTCAGTTGTTCCATTAGTTCAGCATCCTTTTCAGCTTGTATAGTTCGTTCATGGCCTCAATGGGGGTCAGGGTCTCCACGGTGATGGCAGCCAGCGCATCGCAGACCTGAGTGCTGCGAAGATCCAGCATACTTACCTGATCGTCTGCCTCCCGGGTGACCACCACGGGGGCGGCAGAACCATTTTCAAGTTCTGCAAGAATTTCTCTTGCCCGGCTGATAACGGAGTTAGGCAAACCAGCCAGTTTTGCCACTTCTACGCCGTAGCTGTCGTCGGCAGCACCGGGAACGATCTTTCGCAGGAAGATCATCTGGTCATTCCGCTTTTTTACTGCAATGTTGTAGTTTTTTACATTGGGCAGCTCGTTTTCGATGGTGGAAAGCTCGTGGTAGTGGGTGGCAAAGAGGGTTTTTGCCCCCAGTTTTTTGGGATTTGCGGCGTATTCCAGCACGGCCCGGGCGATGGACATACCATCGTAAGTGGAAGTACCACGACCAATTTCGTCCAGAATCAGCAGACTTCTGCTGGTGGCATGCTTCAAAATGGAGGCCACCTCTGCCATTTCCACCATGAAAGTGGACTGACCGGAGGCCAGGTCGTCACTGGCACCGATTCGGGTGAATACCCGGTCAACGATGCCCAGTCGGGCAGACCGAGCCGGGACGAAAGAGCCCATCTGTGCCATCAGCACGATCAGTGCCACCTGGCGCATATAGGTGGATTTACCAGCCATATTGGGGCCGGTAATAATGGACACCTGATTATCGGCACTTCCGAGGCCGGTATCATTGGGGACGAACAGGGCATCTTTCAGCATCACCTCCACCACCGGATGGCGACCATCCGTAATGGAAATTTCACTACCCAGGGTCATTTCCGGGCGGCAATAGCCACGCTGAACAGCCACGGCTGCCAGAGAGCACAGGGTATCGGCAGCAGCCACAGCGGCAGCGGTGATCTGCACACGGGCGGCCTGCTGAGCCAGAAACTCCCGCAGTTCGGTGAAAATCTGATATTCCAGAGCGGTCAGCCGATCCTTGGCGGTCAGCACCTGGGTCTCCAGATCTTTCAACTCCTGAGTGATGTAGCGTTCGCAGTTGGCAAGAGTCTGCTTGCGGATGTAGTGACCGGGAAC
>CAZJCA010000074.1:0-8132 GCA_964544505.1 uncultured Oscillospiraceae bacterium | reverse complement strand
TGACATTTGCACCCATGGTGTTGAGGTAGTTGGCAAGGTCAACGATATGAGGCTCTTTGGCTGCGTTTTCGATGACTGTCATGCCCGGCAGCAGCACCGCCGCCATCATGATATTAGCGGTTGCGCCAACGGATGCCATATCCAGACTCACTCTGCCACCCTGCAAGCCATCCTTGCCGGGATACATTTCCACATACTTTTCCGTCTCCTCCACCTTCGCACCCAGAGCACGGAAGCCCTTGATGTGCTGGTCAATGGGACGGGAGGCAAAACTGCATCCGCCGGGCAGTGCCACATGGCAATGGCCCTGACGGCCCAACAGCGCACCCATCAAATAATAGCTTGCCCGCATTTTCTTGACCAGGACAGTCTCCGGCTCTATATCGTGGATCACAGTGCTGTCGATCTCCACCACACCGGGTTCAGGATAGGCGATCTTCGCACCCAATCCTTCCAAAATCGCAAGCAGGATACGGACATCACTGATGTCCGGAACATTTTCAATTCGAGAAACGCCATTGACCAGCAGCGAAGCCGGGATAATGGCCACGGCAGCATTTTTTGCGCCGCTGATGGTCACTTCGCCCCGTAGGGGGTTACCACCGATGATTTCATATCTTGCCAAGGGTGAATCACTCCTTGTTAACAACTTTTTGGGAAACTTTTACAAATAGACTATATCACAATTCAAAAGTTATGTAAAGTATTATTTCCAATTTCGGCCTATATAATCGAAATTACCGCCGCAATCCTTTGGGATAGTGATTTTTTAAAACCTGACCGTCGCCCTTGCCCCAGCCAATGGAATATCCATCCACCTGCACAAGGCACCAGCCTTTGACATTGGAAGGGATGGTCTCACCATGCATATAGGCACGGATCTCGGCGCTGTCTGCGGCAACGCAGACACTTCTCTTGCAGTTTTTCAGCCACAATGCCAGGGCATGGGCAGGCTCGAACCGATCTTTCTTTATTTCGCCCAATTCCAAACCCGGGCGAAGGACTTTTAGTCCACGCAAAGAGGGCAATTCGACCGGCGACCAGTAAAGGCTATTTCCAAACAGGATCGCTTTTCCTTCCGGCAATGTAATATCCAGATCTTTTGCAAAGTCCAGCCACTGCTTCGGCATCTTTTCTCCGGGACAGAATTCTCCTGCGGTTTCCTCATCTCCCAGTTTCCGCAAAACCGCCAGAAAATGTCCCTCTCCCAGCAGCTTATGAGGCCACAGGCGGAAAGAGCAGTTTTCCCCTGCCACAAACCAGGGTGCTTCCACCGTTTCCGGCACAAATTCCGGATGGGTCTGCAAAAAAGCTGCCACTGTCTGCTCATTTTCCTCGGGAGCAAATGTGCAGGTGGAGTACACCAGCCGTCCCCCGGCACGGAGCAACTGCGCCGCAGAATTTAAAATCTCCTGCTGGCGATTGGCGCACATCTCCACCGTCTCCTGGCTCCAGTCGGTAACGGCAGCCTCCTCCTTGCGGAACATCCCCTCGCCGGAGCAGGGCGCATCCACCAGCACCCGGTCGAAAAAGCCCGGCAGTTTTTTTGCAAGATTTTCCGGTTTTTCATTGGTCACCAGAGCGTTGGCAATACCGAGCCGCTCCACATTTCGTGCCAAAATTTTGGCACGGGCAGGATGGATCTCATTGCACAGCAGTATTCCCCACCCCTGCAAATACCCGGCAATTTGGGTGGATTTTCCTCCGGGTGCGGCACACAGATCGCACACCCGTTCCCCCGGCTGAACATCCAGCATGGCAACAGGTGCCATGGCACTGGCCTCCTGCAAGTAGTATACGCCGGCCTCGTGATAGGGGTGCAAACCGGGACGGCTATCAGGATCGTAATAAAAGCCCTGCTTTTCCCAAGGGACAGGTTCTTTCACAAAGGGAAGATCCGGCCGCTGACCTTTCAGAGGATTAAAACGCAGAGCTACCGCCCGAGGACGCTCCAGACTTTTCAAAAAACACTCATATTCATCGCCCAACTGGGACTTGATCCGACACAAAAAAGCCTCCGGCAGCATAAAATCGTCCTTCCCAAAATCGTTTTGATTATTATAACACAAAAGCATTCCAGTTTCCAGCTAAATATATAAAACCCCTGCGGAAAAATCCGCAGGGGTTATCATCAAGCCTCGTATCCTACAAGCAATCCGCCACGCTCGGCATAGAAACAGCATAGTCCGCCGCATTCATGGAGCTGCACATCTGCATTGGGATAAACTTCCCGGATCAGTGCCGACATTTCCACCGCCGCCTTTACATTGGCGCAATGGGCAATACGCACCTTTCCACCCTCATAGCCACGCTCTACCATGCCTTTCAAAATAGTGGACAGTGCCTTTTTTTCGCCCCGGCACTTATGCTCAGACTGCAATGTTCCCTTATCGCTGGCGGAGCCCACCACACGGATGCCCAGAAGTCCTGCGGCCTTGGCAACCAACGGAGAAACACGACCATTATTGGCCAAATTCTCCATTTGTTCCAGCATAAACAGCAGATGGGTGCTTTCCATATAAGTGTGAATTTTCTTTTCAATTCTCTCAAAGGACAATCCCCGGCTGATCAGTTCCTGCAATTTTTCCACGATCAGCACCATTTCAGGGCCGGTGGACAGGGTATCCAAGCAGCAAACCTTTCGATCCGGGTACTCATCCAGATATACACGGGCAGCCTGCTGGGCAGCGTTGTGACATCCGGACAATCCGCTGGTGATGGAGACTGTAAATACCGCTTCAGCATCGCCGAAGGCATCCAACCAGTCGCCAACATTGGGGCAGGATGTGCCGGAACGACCGGAATACCCCTGCATATACTCCAGCATCTGTTCCATTTCCAGGGATGCATCGTCGCAAAATTCCCGTTCGTCGGTGACGATTTTTAAGGGAACTGTGGTAACGGTATTTCCCTCCACCCGATGCAGGTTGCTGGAAGAGTCTGCAACAATTTTTATATTCATAACGATCCCTCGTTCTCTTATAGCATCGGTTTTTCAAAAACCGATTATATTGTATCAGTATTTATATTCAAAGTCAAGGAAAACTTAAAACAGGTTTTCAGAGTTGACAAAGCAGCTATCTTTTAGTATAATGCTCAGCGGTGATAGCTATGAAACAGGAAACAAAAAAACAAATTTCGCTGTCTGTTCAGGACTTCCGGTTGCCTCGCTATAACGAAATTCCAGGGGTCGGATTGTATCTGGAGCAGGTCAGCAAATTTATCTGCGAACATTTAGCCCCTCTGGGAGAAAACGCCCTGACCAGTTCCATGATCAGCAATTATGTAAAAAAAGGTCTGATCCCCAGCCCTGTCAAAAAGCAGTACAGCCGGGAGCAGATCGCCTATCTTCTGTTCATTGCACTGGCAAAAAATGTCCTTTCTCTGGATGCTCTGGCCGGTTTTATCCAGCTGCAAAACAAGACCTATCCGCTGGAAACCGCTTACAACTACTTCTGTCAGGAGTTTGAAAATCTGCTGTTTTTCAGCTTTGAATTAAAAGACACCGTGGATTCCAACTACGATGCCGTTTCTGACGAAAAGCGGCTGCTGTATACCTGCATCGTTGCCGTTGTGCAGAAGGTGTACTTAGAGAAATGCTTGCAGGCCATTGCGGCAGAAAAAGAGGAAGAATGATTTTTTCAGAGCAGGAGCGCTTTGCTCCTGTTCTTTTTTCTATTTTCTGTGGCACAGTGATTGACTTTTTTCTAAAATTATGGGATAATATGTAGGTTAATTGTAAACTCAAACCAAACAAGAGAGGTTTTTTATTATGATGCAATCCAGAACTCATACCTGCGGAGAGCTTCGGCTTGCCGATGCAGGCAAGAATGTGACCATCGTTGGCTGGCTGGAAAATGTCCGTGAAGTCGGCTCTAACTTTGCTTTCTGTGTTCTGCGTGACTACTATGGCACAACTCAGGTAGTCATCGAGAACGAGGAAATGATGCGCATTATCAAGCCCATCAACAAGGAGTCCACCATCTCCGTCACCGGCGTCGTTCGGGAGCGTGAGAGCAAGAATACCAAGATTCCCACCGGTGAGATTGAAGTCGTTCCCAGTGAGATCAAGCTGCTGGGCAAATGCCGCCACAATCAGCTGCCCTTTGAGATCAACAAGAGCCGGGATGCTGACGAGAATACCCGTCTGAAATATCGGTATCTTGACCTGCGTAACCCTGCTGTCAAGTCCAATATCATCCTGCGCTGCCAGACCGTGTCTGAGATCCGCCGTCTGATGACCGAAAAGGGTTTCCTGGAGATCACCACCCCCATCCTGACCGCTTCCTCTCCCGAGGGCGCTCGTGACTATCTGGTGCCTGCCCGTAACCATCCCGGCAAGTTCTACGCTCTGCCTCAGGCTCCCCAGCAGTTCAAGCAGCTGCTGATGACCTCCGGCTTTGACCGTTACTTCCAGATCGCCCCCTGCTTCCGTGACGAAGATGCTCGTGCCGACCGTACCCCCGGCGAGTTCTATCAGCTGGATATGGAAATGGCCTTCGCCACTCAGGACGATGTGCTGACCACTTTGGAAGAAGTGATGGTCCCCCTGTTCAATAAGCTGGGCAAATACGACCGCGTTTCCTCCGCTCCCTTCCGCCGCATTCCTTTCAACGAGGCCATGGAGCGCTATGGTTCCGATAAGCCCGACCTGCGTATCGACCTGGAAGTGCAGGACATTACGGAAGTCGTCCAGGGCTGCGGCTTTGGTCCTTTCGAGGGTGCAACCGTCAAGGCTGTTGTTGTCCATGACTTTACGCAGGCTCGTAAGTGGATCGACAAGCTGCTGACCGATGTGGAAGTCCAGACCGGCAACAAGGCCTGCTGGGTCAAGGTGGACGAAAACGGCGAGCTGACCGGCGGTATCTCCAAGTTCCTGGGCGAATGTAAGGATGCTTATATCGAAAAGCTGGGTCTGCGTCCGGGCAGCTTCGTGTGCATGGCCGCCGGCAAGAAGGCCGCCGCACAGAAGACCGCAGGCGTGATCCGCACCATGCTGGGCAAGCGTGTGCCCGGCCACTTCGACGAAGAGCAGTACGCATTCTGCTGGATCGTGGACTTCCCCATGTACGAAGTGGGCGAAGAGTCCGGCGAGCTGGAATTCTGCCACAACCCCTTCTCCATGCCTCAGGGGGGCCTGGAAGCACTGGAAAAGGCCGAGGGCAATATCGAGGAACTGCTGAAAATCAACGCCGACCAGTACGACATGGTCTGTAACGGCTATGAGACCGCTTCCGGCGCTGTCCGTAACCACGATCCTGAGATCATGGTCAAGGCTTTCCAGATGGTTGGTCTGGGCGAAGAGGATGTAAAGGCCAAGTTCCCTGCCATGTACAATGCCTTCACCTATGGCGCACCTCCCCACGCAGGTGCAGCCCCCGGCATTGACCGTATTGTGATGATCCTCACCGGCGAGGAGTCCATCCGTGAAGTCATCACCTTCCCCATGAACAAGAACGCACAGGATCTGATGATGGATGCTCCCACCACTGTTTCCCAGAAGCAGCTGGACGATGTGCACATCCTCATCAACGAAAGCCACCTGTAAGAATATCACAGTAAAAAGGAACCGCAACTGCGGTTCCTTTTTTTGACACAAATCCATCTTTTTGTCGTCTTATAGAGTAGAAAGGCCTTTTAGATCTTAGGAAAGGAGGATGATCGGTGGAGGATAGCCAAATCATCGCTCTGCTTGAGCAGCGCAGTGAAGATGCCATTCATGCCATAAGAGGAAAATACGGAGCCTACTGTGCATCCATCGCCTCCAACATTTTGGGCGATCAGCAAGATGTAGAAGAAGTGCTTTCCGACTGTTGGCTGCGGATTTGGGACAGCATTCCACCGCAAAAGCCGGTGCATCTGAAACTGTATCTTGCCCAAATCGTGCGTAATCTTGCCTATGACCGTTACCGCAGCAATAACCGTCAAAAACATGGTGGCGGCGAAACCGCTCTGGTATTGGAGGAATTGAGTGAATGTCTGGCAGGGCCGGATCAGGCCGAGGACGGCTATATTCGCAAAGAACTGCAAAATGCGATCAGACAATTCCTGAGCAGTTTATCCGCCCGGGACAAAAGTATCTTTTTGCGGCGGTACTTCTATGTGGAGCAGATTGAACAAATCGCCCAGCGGTATGGTCTATCCCCGGCAGGGGTACGCACCATTCTGTCCAGAACACGCAAAAAAATGAAATCTTACTTACATAAGGAGGGATTTTGTGTATGAACGAACACGATCTTTTTAAGGCCATTGGAGCAGTTGACGATCAGCAGCTTTTGGAATGTGAAGCACCCACTTCTCGCCGCCGTCTGCGCCCACTGGGCAAAGCATTTTTGATTGCTGCTGTTATTGCAGTGCTATCCATCAGTGCCATGGCCGCACCTGCCATTTATAACGCATTAAAGGGCAGTGATCTTCGTTGGAACAACCACCTGTACAATGGCTTGCCGGAAGACCAGTGCGGTGGATACGAGTTATTCTTAGACATTGATGCAGACGAAAATGCGCCCCGAACCTTGGAACAGCCCTACATTCCCACCGCCATTTTGAGCACGGATACCGGATATTGCTTCTGTTATGAAGATCTGTTTCTGTACTGGCGTGGAGAATACCGCTTTGAGCAGTATGTGCTCCCAGAAAACACCGATACGACCTATAATGCGTTAATACGCACCATTCCCAATGCCAAAGTCATTACGGAAATCAGAAACTATGCCGGGTTTGATGTGCTGGAAGTCATTTTTGATGATACAACGAATGGGGAAATAATAAGCAATCGTCAGCTTTATTGGTCTGACGGAAGCTATCTGTACTATCTAACGCTGCCATTGGATGCAGACGCAGAGCAGATTCTTTCAACCATGACTGCCTTCACCGACATAGATCAATACCTGCACGAACCGATCAACAAGCCCAGCTACTGCATACTCAAGCCATAAGCAAAAGCCGCAGATGCTAAAAGCATCTGCGGTTCCTTTTTACTTTATCCTTGCTAAAATTTCTTCGTACAGTGCCTGCGTTTCTTCGGCGGTTTTACAGTTCAGCACCAGCACCTTTTCCCCGGAACGAATGACCACCGCACTGGGGCAGCTCACATAGGCATAGAGGGTATAATTACCAAATTCATCGTTTGTGAATGTTCCCATCGCCAGCCGTGCAGAGCCAAATCCATTGCTGCGCAGGCCGAAATCAAAGTCCTGCCGCAGTTCCACCGCATCGATTTTCTCATAGGAAAGCTCCAAATCGCTATAATGGGTGGCTTTCACTTTCAGTGCCTCGTCACCGTACTGATAAGCAATATCTCCTGTAAATATCAGCACCGCTGTTCCGATCAGAATGACCGCCACCACAGCCAGTGATACCCACAAGATCACCTTTTCCCCTTTGGTCTTGGGCTTCACAGCGTAGTCGATCCCCTGCTGCTTGTGCCGCTTATAAATGCGATAAGAATAAGCAAGGGGCAAAGTCACGATTATCAAAATGTCCAGCAGCATTACACCGATCATCCATTTGGTGGGCAGCAGCATGGCAATGAGCATCACAATGCCGCCGACAACCCACACTTTGCCTGTAAAGCGGTGGGTCAAATTCCAGTTTTCTTCATTGCAAAGGGTCCACTTGATTTTCAGCCCCAAGGTGGAATTTTGCTTAACTTTCGGCAGGTAGTTACCAAAAATCAAGAACATCAGTGCCAGTAGCGCCGGAGTCAGCAGTTCCACGCCAACGGTCTTGCCCAGAGCCACACTGTACATCATGCCGCAGCACATGATACTGATAATGGGCATGATCCAGAAAACCATTCCCAGCGCCTTTTTGCTTTGGTCTTTCTGTCGGGGATCTGCAACGGTGGCAATGATGCTGATGCCGTTGATCGCCGCAATGATCGCAGGTAGGCCAAAGACGGCGAAGGCTTTGGAACTGGTGCCGTCACCTGTGCCGTCAAGGCCAAAATGGGTCATCATGTTGTCCGGCAGTTTGTTCCACAGTATCACTCCGATCAACATAGGCAACAACGAGCCAAGCATAGATGTCAGAATTTTCCATTTATTTTGTTTTAGATTATCCTTCATTTTCATCTTCTCCTTGTATTATAGAGTAGTAGTTTTTAGTGTCCCTCTCCAAGGACGTGTGCT
>CAZJCA010000073.1:0-8284 GCA_964544505.1 uncultured Oscillospiraceae bacterium | reverse complement strand
TGCCGATGCCAACATTGACACCGGGATGAATGTGAGTGCCTCTCTGGCGAACCAGAATGTTGCCAGCCAGAACGAACTGACCGTCGGCACGCTTCACGCCCAGACGCTTCGCCTTGGAATCACGACCGTTCTTGGTAGAACCGCCGCCCTTATGGTGAGCGAAGAACTGAATGCTAATCTTCAGCATGGTGTTACACCTCCAAAACTTCGATATAATCAGGATAGTCTTCCCGGAAAGAGAGCAGCGTGACCATCATGCCCGAAAGCACGGCCTGCACGGTATCCTCTTCATCGCAGGAAGCGGGGAGCATCAAGGTGATGCGAGCATCTTCTTCCTTGACACGAACCTTGGCTTTTGCGCCACACACATCATTGATGGTGGCCTCAGCCATGGTAACGACAGCGGAGATGGCGGCACAGACGATGTCGGAGCCAGCCTCAGCGTATCCGCTGTGACCGGAAATGGAGAATCCTGTGATTCTGTCATTTGCGGTGAAAAATTCGCATTTTGTCATAGCCTTTAATTACAGGACGACCTTGGTGATTTCCACCTTGGTGTAGGGCTGACGGTGACCGATGTGCTTCTTCTGGCCCTTCTTAGCCTTGTAGCGGATGATGTCCAGCTTCTTGCCCTTGCCGTTCTTAACGACCTTAGCTTCCACTGCTGCACCCTCGACCACGGGAGCGCCGATCTTGCTGTTCTCGCCGTCCAGCACTGCCAGAACCTGCTCGAACTTGACGGTAGCCTCTTCCTCTGCGTTCAGCTTCTCAACATAGATGATGTCGCCTTCTGCAACGGTGTACTGCTTGCCACCAGTAACGATGATTGCCTTCATTTCTTGTTTCACCTACTTCATTTTTGTAGTCTCGCTCTAAAGGCGTGGCGTGTTTTGGGCACACCAACTTAAGCCCCTTCGATGCGGCTGTCCTATTTTAGCATCTAAACAATCAGAAGTCAAGAAGTTTTTTACAAAAATTCTGGATTTTTTGCAACTTTCTGCGAAGAATCCTATGATTTTTTGTCCGGCGGTTGCATGAAGGCTGTTTTTGGTGTATACTATAAACAAATTATAAGTGAATGGAGGCCTTTTATGGGCTGTGACCACAATTGCAGCAGCTGCGGTGGATGCTGCAAAAACGCCGGTGAAATCGAGCTGACCCCGGCGGAACTGGAAATTCTGGAAGAATTGGGGCAGTTTGCCTTCTTGCCCATTGCAAGAAAAATGGACGATCCTGCCCCCGTCTATCTGGAAGACGAAAAGCACACGCCGGAAGAATACACCCTTCTGCTTCAGGTTCTGGAGAAAAAGGGGCTGATTTCTCTGGATTTCGACAAACCGATGAAAAATTTCACCTCTTCCAAATATGCCCCCTACCCCATCATCGGCTCCATGGCACTGACAGAAAGAGGGCAAAAAGTGCTGGAAATCCTGCAAATGCAGGGAATTCATTGATTTTTATTCCATTTTCAAATTAGGGGCTTGACATTTAAAATTTGCTTTGTTATAATGACCCCAGTTTTTGAAAAAGGCAACGAAAGGGAGAGTAGTCCTGAGGAAGCCGTGCAGAGAGCCCCGGTTGGTGTGAAGGGGTACGGATAGGTGGGATGAACATGGCCCCGGAGCCGCACAGGCGATAGGTAGTCTGTGACGGGTGCGCCCGTTAAAGCGCAGGAGTGTGTTGGCACTCCCGGAGGCAATTTCTGCGAGGAAATTGTAAATCAAGGTGGTAACACGGTTATTTTATAGCCGTCCTTGTGCTTTGGCATAAGGACGGCTTTTTTGTTTGTATTTTGAGTTGTAGGAGGAACGAATATGGCAATGATCGAAATTGCACATTTGTCCAAAACCTTCGGTTCCGGTGAAGCACAGGTGGCAGCATTGCAGGATGTGTCGCTGGAAATCGAAAAAGGCGATATTTTCGGCATCATCGGCCTGTCCGGCGCCGGAAAAAGCACCCTGGTGCGCTGCATCAATCTGTTGGAGCGACCGGAAAGCGGTAAAATCTTATTCGACGGTCAGGACTTGATGACCTTAAAGCCCAAGCAGCTGCGAATGCAGCGGCGGAAGATCTCCATGATCTTCCAGAGCTTCAATCTGCTGGAGCAGCGCAATGTGCTGGACAACATCTGCTTCCCCATGGAGCTGGCAGGTGTCAGCCGCAGTCAGGCTAAGGCTCGCGCCAAGGAACTGCTGGAAACCGTTGGACTGCCCGACAAGGCAGACGCCTACCCTTCCCAGCTGTCCGGCGGTCAGAAGCAGCGGATCGCCATCGCCCGTGCCATCGCTTCCGATCCGGAAGTGCTGCTGTGCGACGAGGCAACTTCCGCTCTGGACCCCCAGACCACAGAGAGCATTCTGGCGCTGCTGCAAAAGATCAACAAAGAGCGAGGCATTACCCTGATCCTCATTACCCACCAGATGTCTGTCATTGAGCAGATCTGCAACCGAGTCGCCATTCTCGATCACGGCGTGGTGGCAGAAATTGGCGATGTGGAAAGTGTGTTCTCCAACCCCAAATCCAAAGCCGGTCGCCGTCTGGTATCTCCGGACAGAGCCATGCCCGTGTCCCACTGGGACAGCCCCGTGGCAAGACTTGCCTTCAACGGCGTCACCGTGGAAGAGCCGGTCATTGCATCTCTGGCAGCCCAGAAACAGATCCTCGTCAGCATCTTAGGCGCAGATACCCGTAATGTGGACAGCAAAATGTTCGGCACCATGCTCATTAGCCTGCCGGAAGATATTGTGCAGCGAAAAGTGGCACTGGATTACTTTAATTCCCACGCCGGCGTGACTGCCGAGGAGGTGCATCAATAAATGGAACAACTGGTTCAATTTTTAGAAGGCCTTGGATTTACCAAGGTGCAGGATCAGCTGGATTTTCTGCTGAATCCTTCCAATCTGCCTCTGGCTATTTGGGAAACGCTGTACGCCCCCTTTCTGGCAGCCATCTTCGCTTATGTGATCGGTCTTCCTCTTGGCGTTCTGCTGGTCACCGGTGAGGAAGGCGGTATTCACCCCCTGCCCAAATGGCTGATGACCCTGCTCAACACCGTCATCAACCTGCTTAGAAGTGTCCCCTTCCTGATCCTGATGGTGGTAGTTTTCCCCCTGAGCCGTCTGATTTTGGGTACTTCCATCGGCACTACCGCCACCATTGTCCCCTTGACCGTAGCAGCGGCCCCCTATGTTGCCCGACTGGTAGAAGCCAGTCTGCGAGAAATTGATCATGGTGTCATTGAAGCAGCACAGTCCATGGGCTGCTCCACCTTGCAGATCGTCACCAAGGTCATGCTGCCGGAGTGCAAACCCAGTCTGATCACCGGCGCTACCAACGCCTCCATCACCATTTTGGGTTACGGCGCCATGGCCGGTAATATCGGTGGCGGTGGTTTGGGTGCCATCAGCCTGCTGCGTGGTCATGGCCGTGGACAGACATTGGTGCTGTATGTAGCTGTCATCATTCTGGTCATTCTGGTGCAGATCATTCAATCCCTTGGAACAAAGCTAGCCACAGCCTGCGACAAGCGGCTGCGTAAATCATAAACACACCTATATAATAAAAGGAGAAAAAAGTTATGAAAAAGATCATCGCAATCGCCCTTTCCCTGGTTCTGGCTCTGAGCCTGTTCGCTGGCTGCGGCAAGTCCGACGACAAGACCATCACCGTCGGCGCAACTCCCTCCCCCCACGCTGAAATTCTGGAAGTTATCAAAGATGCTCTGGCTAAGGACGGTTGGACCCTGGTCATCAAGGAATTCAACGACTATGTGCTGCCCAACACCGCTGTGGAAGAAGGCCAGCTGGACGCCAACTACTTCCAGCATGTCAAGTACATGAATAACTTCAACGAGGAAAACGGCACCCATCTGGTCTCCGTGGCCGGTATCCACTATGAGCCTTTCGGCATCTACGCCGGCAAGTGTGCATCTTTGAAGGATCTGCCCGATGGTGCCAAGATCGCTGTTCCCAACGACGCTACCAACGAAGCTCGTGCCCTGTTGCTGCTGGAGCAGGCAGGCCTCATCAAGCTGAAGGCAGGCGTCGGCATTGCCGCCACCAAGGATGACATCGTTGAAAACCCCCACAAGTACGAGCTGTACGAAGTGCAGGCCGAGCTGGTTCCCACGGTTTTGAAGGATGTGGAAATTGCCGTTATCAACGGAAATTACGCTCTGGGTGCCGGTCTGAAGGTTGCAGATGCTCTGGCAGTGGAAGCTTCTGATGGCACTGCTACCGAGTATTATCAGAACATCCTGTGTGTCAAGGAAGGCAACGAAAATTCCGAAAAAACCCAGGCTCTGCTCAAGGCCCTCAAGAGCGACGCTGTGAAGAACTACATCAACGAAACCTACAATGGTGCCGTTGTTCCTCTGTTCTAATTTATAATGTATAAAAGCACACCTGCATGTCGCAACATTGCAGGTGTGCTTTTTCATTATCTATTCTTTCGCCGGGTGATCTCATTGGCGATGAATGCAAATTCCTCAATGGAAAGGGTCTCGCCACGGACATTTTCCGGCAAACCGCAAGCAGCGATCACCTCTGCCGCCCCTTCCTTTCCCAGGAAAGAAAACCCGGAAGCCAGACCGTTGCTCAGTTTTTTCCGCCGCATGGCGAAGCTGGCACGGACGGTTTTGAAGAAAATATCTTCATCGTCTATTTTCCAAGGTCTTTCCCTGCGCACTTGCAGCTGGATCACCGCAGAAGTCACCTTGGGCTGAGGCAGGAAGCAGTGGGCAGGCACATCAAATAAAAGCTTTGGCTCTGCGTAATATTGGCAGAAGACGGAAAACGCACTGTAATCAGCAGCTCCCGGCTTGGCAGCGATTCGCACCGCCACCTCTTTTTGCACCATAACGGTAACGGAGTCAAAGCAGTCCGCTTCCAGCAGGGCTGACAAAATCGGGGATGTAATATAATAAGGTAAGTTGGCACAGGCCATAGGGCGCAGGTCGCCGAATTTTTCCTTCACCAACGCCGGAATATTCAAATTCAGCACATCGTCCCAGATGATCTGCAAATTGTCAAATTCGCCAACGGTCTGGCGCAGGATCGGCTCTAAGCGCTTATCCAATTCCACAGCGCAGACCTTCCCTGCCCGCAGGCATAGCTGCTGAGTCAGAGGGCCAATGCCCGGGCCAATCTCCAGCACCCCGGCAGTTTCATCCACGCCAGCATCCCGGGCAATGGACTCCGGCACCCAGGGAGCAATGAGGAAATTCTGCCCCTTGGCTTTGGAAAAATGGAAACCGTGCTCAGCAAGCAGCGGCTTCATCACATTGATGTCACAAACCTGTATCATAATCATTTCCGCCTTTCATTTGCCTCATTATAACAGGAAAAAATGTATTTTTCAATGGGTAGCCATTGACAAACCGGATTTTTTGTGCTAAATTTGTTTCCGATAAAGGCTGTGAGAAAGACATGCGCTTTGGGTAAGCTTCTCAGAGAGGATGCCGCTTGGTGAAAGGCATTCGTAACACTGCCCCCTGCGATACCACTTTTGAGCCGTGAGTGCGGAAATGCCTCGCCGGGTGCGCCCGTTAAAGCGTCAATGAGTGACGGCGCTTTGCCGTAACCAGGGTGGAACCGTGGAATACATTTGTATCCCACCCCTGATCATTCAGGGGGTGGGTATTTTTTATACCTTTCTCCCCAAATTTCAAAAGGAGGAAACTACTATGTCCGAAGAAACTTTGTACACCTTTGAAAACCCCGAATACCGCAAGACCTACTGGCACACCTGCGCCCACATCATGGCTCAGGCTGTCAAGCGCCTGTGGCCGGAAGTCCAGCTGGCCATCGGCCCTGCTATCGATGAAGGCTGGTACTATGACTTTGATGCCCCCTTCACCTTCGGCCCGGAGCATCTGGAAAAGATCGAAGCAGAGATGAAGAAGATCTGCAAGGAGCGTCTGCGTCTGGAACGCTCTGTGAAGAACAGAGCCGATGCACTTGCCTGGGCAGACGAGCACAACGAGCCTTACAAGCGTGAACTGATCGAAGACCTGCCTGAAGACGCCGAACTGTCCTTCTACACCCAGGGCGAGTACACCGACCTGTGCGCCGGTCCTCACCTGGATCACACCGGCCGTGTGAAGCACAACGGCTTCAAGCTGACCACTTCCTGCGGCGCATACTGGCGTGGCGACTCCAACCGCAAGATGCTGCAGCGTATCTACGGTGTTGGCTTCCCCACCAAAGAAGAGCTGGAAGCTTACCTGACCCGTATCGAGGAAGCCAAGAAGCGTGACCACCGGAAATTGGGCAAGGAGCTGGGGCTGTTCATGCTCCGGGACGAAGGCCCCGGCTTCCCCTTCTTCCTGCCCAAGGGTATGGTACTGCGTAACACCCTGATTGACTACTGGCGTCAGGTTCACAAGAAGTATGGCTATGTGGAAGTTTCCACTCCCATGATGATGAACCGTCAGCTGTGGGAGCGCTCCGGTCACTGGGGTCACTACAAGAACAATATGTACACCACCGTCATCGACGATGTGGATTTTGCCATCAAGCCCATGAACTGCCCCGGTGGTATGCTGGTGTACGCCTCCGAGCCCCACTCCTATCGTGACCTGCCCCTGCGTGTGGGCGAACTGGGTCTGGTTCACCGCCACGAACTGAGCGGTGCTCTGCACGGCCTGTTCCGTGTCCGCTGCTTCACCCAGGACGATGCCCACATCTTCATGACCTGGGATCAGATGAAGGACGAGATCAAGAATGTTGTCAAGCTGTTCGACGAAGTGTACTCCGTCTTTGGCCTGAGCTACCAGATCGAAGTTTCCACCATGCCGGAAGATCACATGGGCGACGAAAAGGACTGGGATTTTGCCACCGAGACTCTGAAGGCAGCCGTGGAAGAAATGGGCAAGAGCTATATCATCAACGAAGGCGACGGCGCTTTCTATGGCCCCAAGCTGGACTTCCATCTGGCAGACTCTCTGGGCAGAACCTGGCAGTGCGGCACCATTCAGCTGGATATGCAGCTGCCGGAGCGTTTTGAACTGGAGTATGTGGGCGAGGATGGTCTGAAGCACCGTCCCGTTATGATCCACCGTGTGGTTCTTGGCTCCATCGAGCGGTTCATCGGCGTCATCACCGAGCATTTTGCAGGCGCATTCCCCCTGTGGCTGTCCCCTGTTCAGGTAAAGGTCCTGCCTGTTACCGACCGTGCCCACGAATATGCAAAGGCACTGAACGAGAAGCTGAACGATGCCAATATGCGCAGCGAAGCTGATCTGCGCAGCGAAAAGCTGGGCTACAAGATCCGTGAAGCTCAGATGCAGAAAATCCCCTATATGCTGGTGGTTGGCGACCGGGATATGGAGAACAACACCGTCTCCGTCCGTACCCGTACCGGCGAGGATCTGGGCGCAATGACCATGGACGAGTTCATGGC
Source organism: uncultured Oscillospiraceae bacterium (assembly GCA_964544505.1). Lineage (GTDB taxonomy): Bacteria > Bacillota > Clostridia > Oscillospirales > Oscillospiraceae > Faecousia. The sequence goes on along the minus strand of CAZJCA010000073.1, from coordinate 883 downwards.
AAAGTGCCTCAGCGAAATTGCTTCCAAGAGCAAGGATATCTAAAATGACGCAAGCCGCCCATTTGGGCGGCTTGCTTTCTTTCTTCTGCTGTGATACAATATTTATATGGGAGGTGTCTGTATGCTGTTTTTTTGCATCGGCGCTCTGGTTTTGGGCGCAATCATGCGGTTTCAGGGGCAGTTTTCTCCATTGGATGTGATCTGTTTTGTCGCAGGCGGTTTCTTCGGCCTGTGCTACCTGCTCAAGCGCATCAAAAAGGCTATTTGGAAGTTGATCCGCAAACCCTTATGCATTCTTCTGACCATTGGAGTGATTGCCATGATCGCAACGCTGATCCCCATCAAAAACAGTGTGGAAAGCCAACCGGAAAAAGACTGCGACTATCTGATTTTTCTGGGCTGCAAAGTGGAAGGCGATCGTCCAACCCCTGTGCTGCAAGATCGGATCAACGCCGCCTACAACTATCTTGTTGCCCACCCGGATACAATCTGCATCGCTTCCGGCGGTCTGGGCGATGACGAACAGATTTCCGAAGCCCAGTGTATTTTTAACGAACTGACTACCATGGGCATTTCCCCGGAGCGGATTTTGCTGGAAGACAAAGCTACCTGCACCTCTGAAAATTTCAAATACTCCCTGGCAATGATCAAAGAGGATCAGGCCACCATCGGCGTGCTCTCCAGTGAATTTCACCTGTATCGAGCCAGCCTGATGGCAAAAGCCAACAATATCGATCCCATTTTTATTGCCGCCCCCACCACCGGCACAGCCACGCGAATCGGCTATACTGTGCGAGAGATTTTCGCACTTTGGAAATATTTGTTGATAGACTAACTATTAAAAGTCAAGCCCCAATTTCGGAATAATGCAGGAAAAGCTACT
>CAZJCA010000072.1:0-8373 GCA_964544505.1 uncultured Oscillospiraceae bacterium | reverse complement strand
GACCCCCGGCTATATGGGCCATGGCCGTCACTTCATCTCCTCCAAGAAGTTCATCGCTGCTGAGGGCGGTATTGAGCGTATCGTGTGGATGCCCAAGGAACTGAAGGATGATGTGGCAGAGAAGCTGAATAAGACTGCCAAGGAACTGTACGGTATCGACAACTTCATCGACATGGTGGCTGACGAGACCGTTACCTGCGACTGCGAGGAACTGATGAATTGGTTGACCGAAAAGGGTCACCCGGTTCTGAACATGGAGCCTCTGATGTAATAACAAGCGAGAACCGCCCAAGGCCGATGGCCTTGGGCGGTTTGATCTAAAAAGAAGCGGCGCTCCTGATGGGAGCGCCGCTTGCGTATCAATTTTCGCTTTGGGGCAGCTTGCTGCGCCGTCTGCGGCGGCGAGAGCGCTGCTGATTGTCCTCCGGGTCGGCCTTTTCCGCTCGACGGGCATAGGCTTCGGCGGCATCGGAGGTGGCTTCGTAGGTCAGCCTGCTGACTCGAACGGTACCATCAGGCTGGTCGGACAGCCGGATGCGGATGAGAAATTTGCCGTGCTCCGGGCAGGTGGCAAGATCCATATATCGATGCCCGGGTTGAGAGAACCAGCGGCTACCCAGCATCCGTCCGTCGCAGAAGGGACAAATATTCTCTTCGCCGGACATGGCAGCAAGGGCGGCGAATTTGTCGGAATATCCTCTGTGAACGCTGCGGCAGATACAGCCGGGGATCTCGGCCCCGTGGAAGCCGTTTTCGTGGCTTTTTAGAGCTGCACCATATTCCTGGATACCGCGGGGCAAGTCCAGCATGGCGCAGATCAGCGCCGTGTGGTAGGCATCGCCCAAAGCATCGTGGGCAGGACGGGAAGGCTCAATCTCAAACATTTCCATGGCGGTCTTTAATGCCTTCTGGGAAGAAGACCCGTCGGTCTGAGCGTTGAAGATCATCTGAGCATTGTACCAGTGTTCCACCCAGCCGGTTTCCAGCCCGTGAAGCTGCAAATTTTCCCGCAGAATGCCGATATCATCAAAGCCCCAAGTTAAGAATACAAAATCTTCACCGCACCAGGCACGAAACTGCTCCATGGCCTCGGGGAAGGGAATGCCTTCTTCACGCAGCCGCTCCTCTTTGATGCCGGTGAGCTTGCTGACCCGGCGGTTCAAGCGGCGGTAAAATTTGGGCTTCACCATCACCTGAAATTCGTCCGTCACCAATTGCTCTGCTGTGACCCGGACGGCGCCGATCTGAATGATCTCTCCCCGAATGGCAACGGGCAGCACCTTCTTGGCAGAAGGGGAACCGGGCCAGGGCTGATTCCATTCCATATCTAAAACGATGTAATCCATCTGTGTAAACGACCTTTCTTTGTTCGTTTTATCATTGTACCACACAGATGCCAGTTCTGTAAACAGGAAGTTTGAAAATAAAAACTGGCCTTATTTTACAATTCTGAATTGGCACTTGCTTTATGGCCAGATAAGGCTATAATAGGGGCAGAGATCAATTGGGAGGAATTTCCGATGAAGAACAAGCGTCTCATTCAAAAAATAATGTTTATATTGGTGATGGTATGTGCTCTGGTGCTGACCATCCTGACCCGTGCGGATGCCATTGCCGACGGTGCTGCTGCCGGAGCGAAAATGAAGTTTGCGCTGAGCCTGATTTTGCTGATCGTCAGTGCGGTTGCACTGATTGCTGCATTTATGCCCAGTCGCTCTGCTACCGATACCCGAAAGCTGACCATGGCTGCCATGTTTGCGGCGCTGTGCTATGTGGGCTTTGCGGTATTTAAGATCGATATTCCGGTGGGAACGGAAAAGACTGCCTTCCATCTGGGCAATGTTTTTGTGGTGCTGGGTGCCCTGTTTATGGGTGGTCTGTGGGGCGGTATGGCTGGTGCAGTGGGGCTGACCATCGCCGATCTGACTTCCGGCTATGTGACCTCCGCACCCAAGACATTTTTGCTGAAATTGGGCATCGGTTTGGTTACCGGACTGGTGGCACATCAGATCTTTAAAATCAGCCGTGGCAAGGAAGAACGAAAAATCGCCCTGCCGGTGGCAACAGTAGTTTCCACAGCTGCCGGTATGGCCTTCAATGTGGTGGCAGACCCGGTGGTGGGCTACTTCTACAAGACCTATGTGCTGGGTGTGCCTCAGGATGCTGCCAAGGTTTGGATGAAGATCGGTGCAATGACCACCCTGGTCAACGCCGTGATCGCCGTGATCGCTGCCACCGTGCTGTATCTGGCTTTGCGGCCTGCGCTGGAAAAGAGCCGCCTGATGCCCAAAGTTTGATCCTGCGAAAAAAGCCGCCTGTGGCGGCTTTTTCTATTGCCAGAGGGACTTTTTCGGTATATAATAAAAAGAAAAAGGCGGTGGGCCATGGAAATTTTATTTTCAGACCGGGATTTGGCGGTCTGTGTGAAGCCGGTGGGGCTGGATTCTGAAAAACAGCTGCCGGAGGAACTGAAAAATCAGTTGGGCGGTGAGATTTTTCCCATTCACCGCCTGGATCAGAATGTGGGTGGCGTCATGGTCTATGCTCGCAGCAAAGCTGCCGCTGCCGCTCTTTCCAAGGCGGTGCAGGAGGGCAGCATGGTCAAAGAATATGTGGCAATCGTCCACGGCACGCCGCCGGAAAAGGGCGACTGGACGGATCTCCTGTTTAAAGACAGCAGCAAAAACAAGGTTTTTGTGGTAAAAAAGGAGCGAAAAGGGGTAAAACTTGCCCGGTTGGAGTTTGCCAGATTGACAGAGGGAGAAACCTCCCTTGTCCGGGTGCGGCTGCATACAGGCAGAAGTCACCAAATCCGGGTGCAGTTTGCATCCCGGGGCTATCCACTGGTAGGTGACCACAAGTATGGTGCAAAGGATGATGAAAAAGCCCCGAAACTGTTCTCCTGCTGTATTTCCTTTCCCTTTCGGGGCAAAGACTATCGATTTGAAAAACTGCCGGATTGGGCGTGAACAAAAAGGTAAGGCGTGGTGCATAGCACCACGCCTTGTGTTTACATATTGGACTTGATGGTGGAGATCAGGATATCGCCTGCCACCACTCGATCCTCGGCGGCGAAGCCGTCGGCAAAGTTGTCGGAATAGATGACCTGGGCATTGGGGGGGAACTCGTCATCGCCCTCCCAGACCATGATCTGCATTTGATAGCCACCGATCAGGTCAAACTGGTAGCCGGCATCGCCGTGGGGCAGGGGGAGTGCGCCCATTTTCTCACAGGCGGCCTTAAAAGCAGCCACTCTTGTGCCGAAGGTAAAGGCCGCACGGGTCAACACCCGACCGGTATAGGGCTGGATGTACATTTCACCCCAGGGCATTTCCCGGAAGGTTTTCCAACCGCCGCACCATGCCACATCCCGGCTTTCCAGCAGGTAGCGCAGGAGGAAGGTCTGGGTGGGCAGAGGGGGCAATTTGCCGCCGTCCAGAGCGGTAATGGTGTAGTCGGGGTGGGAAATGGCATATTCCCGACCCATAAGCTTCAGGGTAAAGGTGCTGCCATTCCACTGAACATGGGACAGCCGGGCGGTTACATCCGCCGGGTCAAGGGTGCGGAATTTTTCTTCATAGTGGGCAAAGGGGACTTCTTCTTTGTGGTTTTCTACTTGCATATCAAATCTCCTGAATGGAATTGGGGAAAAGGCTGCGGTCAGTGTGGGGCAGGAAGCAGGCAGCCACGAAGGAATCCATGTAGCCGGGATAGGTGGACAGCTCCAGATAGGTCATGTTTGCACCCACTTCGGCACATTTTGCGTTGGCTTCATCGCCCAGAACCATGGCGTAAGCGCCCGTGAGGGAAGAGTTTCCGATATAGTGGAACTTTTCCAGCGCCACATCCGGGAACATACCGATGTTAACGGCGTTCTTCATGTTGATGCCACTGCCAATGCCGCCGGCAACATAGACTTTGTCGATCATATCCACGGTCATGTCAACGCTTTGCAGCAGGGTATCAATGGCGGAGAAAATGGCGCCTTTGGCACGGATGAAGTTATCAATATCCACTTCGTTCAGGGAAATCTCACGGCCGGTCTCCGACTCCTCAGCGAAGGCCAGCACATAGCGACCCATGCCGTGGGCATCCCGCTTCACACGCTCGCCCTCCCGGACGAACAGACCCTTGGCGTTGATGATGCCGCAGCGGAACAGCTCCGAGATCATGTCAATAATGCCGCTGCCGCAGATACCCACTACCTTCTGGCCTTCGTCGCCGATGATGGACAGGGTGGGGGTCATGGTGTCTTTATCGATGACGGCGGCTTCTACCGCACCGTCGGTAGCGCGCATACCGCAGGAAATGTCGCCGCCTTCAAAGGCAGGACCGGCAGAGCAGGCACAGCTCATGAGGAAATCCCGGTTGCCGAAGACCAGTTCGCCGTTGGTGCCCAGGTCAATAAACAGGCTCATTTCGTCCTTGTCCCACAGACCGGCAGCCAAAGTGCCGGCGGTGATATCGCCGCCTACATAAGAGCCGATGTTGGGAGCGATCAGAACGGGAGCCAAGGGGTTGGCAGGCAGTTTCAGATCGCCTGCCAGCAGGCCTTCCCAACCGAAGAAACTGGGAATGTAAGGCTCCATGCGGACAGGGGATGCATCCACACCTGCGAACAGGTGGTTCATGGTGGTGTTGGCGGCTACGCACAGCCGCAGAATGCTACGGGCGTTGATGCCGGCAGATTTGCAAAGATTTGCAATAATGGGGTTCAGGGTCTCTTTGACGATGGCATCTTGCAGCTTCTTCTTGCCGCCGTCCTTGCCCTGCTGGATGATCCGGTTGATGACATCCGCACCATAGCGGATCTGACCGTTGCCGGAAGAACCCTTCGCCAGGATCTTACCGGTTTCCAGATCCACCAGCACCATGGTGACGGTGGTGGTGCCGATATCGATGGCACAACCGGCAAGAATGGTGTCGTCGGGTTTGGTGATCTCCATGCAGCGGAAGGAATTGCCCACCAACTCTCCCTTGACACAGACCTTAAAACCATTGTCACGCAAAGTGGAAGCCAGCTTTACCATCACGGGGAAGGGAATTTCTACCTTTTCTACACCCAGCTGTTCCTGAATACCCCAGCTCAGCCGTTCAATATCGGGCATGGTGTCGTCCAGGGTAGGCTCTGCCAGTTCCAGAACAACGCTGCGGAACTGATTGTCAAAGGAAATGCCGCTTTCTTTCAGATTGGCCTGACACTCTTCAAAAATCGCCACTTCCTTGGGGCTGCTGAGGTCGGCAGTTTTCATGCGGCTTTGATAAGCGGAGGCAATATCCGGCACGAATACGGTGCAGTCGCCGCTGATCTTGCAGTTGCAGCTCAAACGCCAACCGGCTTCAAATTCTTCATCTGTAATGTGGCGGCTGGGCATGGTGTCCACTTGGCCTTCTACCAATTTAACACGGCACTTGCCGCAGGAGCCGTTGCCGGAGCAGGGGGCATCAATGGCAACATTGGCTCGGCGAGCCAGTTCCAGCAGATTGTCGCCGTTCTGGGCATCAACCACCACAGAAGCAGCGCCTTCGATTTGAAAAGTGATCTTTGGCATGGTGAAACCTCCATAGCTATTTCATTATAATGTCAGTATAACACAGAATTCGATAAATGTCTACTGAAAGTACTGCCTTTGGGGACAAAATTATCGGGCTGCTGTTGACAGCCCGATGGATTATTTCATTAAATCTCCGTCTGTGCAGTGGATCACACAATCCCCTGTCAAATAGTTCCAGCCTTCCTTTTTGTCCAGCTGCTGCCATTGCAGCTTCGAGCCAAGAAAGTGGATGCTGGTCAAGTTTCTGCATTTGCTGAAAGCAAATGCGCCGATACTAGTTATGCTACCCGGAAGAGTGATGGATGTTAGACCTTGGCAGCCGTCAAAGGCGTAGTCGGCGATGATTGTTACGGTGCCGTCGGTGGGGATCTGACTGGATTTGCATCCGGCGATCAGGGTTTTTGTCCCTGTTTCGATCAGACAATTGCCGTGGCTGTGATAGACGCTGTTGCCGGGGTCAACAGTGATGGAGGCGAGACTGGTGCAACCGCCAAAGGGGTTGGGACCGATTTGGGTAAGCCCAGCAGGCAGCATGATACCGGTCAGGCTGCTGCAGCCGTAAAAAGCTTTCGTCCCGATGGAAAGGATACTGCCGGGCAGGTCAATGCTGTGGATGGATCTGCATTGGAAGAATGCCTGTTCACCAATGGCAGCGACGGGCTTGCCGTTATACGCAGAGGGAATGAGAAGGTCTGTGTCTGTGCAGCTGCCCATCCCTGTCAGGATGAAATATGTACCGTCGCTGCTTAGGGCGAAGGAAAGTCCTTTGCTGGCTGTCGCACCGCAACGCCGGCACTGATCTTGGGTCATATCGTGCCCCAGTTTTGGCAGGATAGTTTGGCTGCGTAGGATCGTGTTGCAGATTGAGCAGTGGATACCGTCGGATAAGCCGTTGTGGATGCAGTCGGCAGCAACTGCCGGATCGAAAGCTTCCTTATGCCCCGTGGCAGGAAGAGCCTGGGCGGTGGAGAGGATCTGACCGCAGATATCGCAGTGGCTGGCTTCGCTTGTGCCGGGTTCGGTACAGGTGGCGGCCTTTGCCGGTGTGTCGATCACGGGACTGTGGCCTGTGACCGGGAGGGGCTGAGACTGGGAAAGAACTTCCTTACAAACGCTGCAGCAGCTGCTTGCACTCCAACCGGGGGCAGTGCAGGTAGGCGCTTGCCCCGGATTTAACACGACTTCCTTATGACCTTTGGGGGGAATGACTGTGGATGCAGAAAGGATTTCGCTGCATACGGTGCAGTAGTGCTGACAGTAGCACCGGGCTGGGTGCAGGTAGCCTCTTTGGTGGGGGTGGCAATGACTTCCTGATGACCCGTGGGTGGAATCACCTGCTGCTGGATCAGAATATCATTACATACCTTGCAGTGGCTCCCTTCTGTCAAGCCGATTTCGGTACAAGTAGGTGCTTTGGCAACGTCGGTCACTGGGGTATGCCCAAAGGCAGGGGCGGTGGAATACTCGACCTTTCCGCAAACACAGCTGCGCATCAACTGCCCGTCTGTGGTACAGCTGGCTTCCAATACGGCCTGCCAATCACCAAACTGATGGATGTGCTGCCCATCGATGGTAGAAGGGTGGCTGTCCGGTTCGTCGTCGCCGCAGGCAGTTAAGGTGCCAAAGCAGAACAGAGCCAAGGCTGTATAGAGAAGAAACTGCAAAAACCGTCGCTTCATTCCATTCCCTCCTTACAAAATGCTACAAAAAACGACTTTGTTTAAAATATTATACAAAGCTCCCTTTTCCTTGTCAATCATAAAAGAAAATGCAGACAATTGCCTGCATTTTGCTGCTATTTTGCCTGATCCAGTGCCTGCCGAGCCTGGCAGACGGCATGGATATCGGTCTGCTGGATGTGCCATTCGTCAAGCCCGGGAATGCCCATGGGTACGCCATCCCGGCGAAAACGCATGGCACTTTCCATATCCTGCTTGCCGCTCATGTGGAAGGCGTGCAGATTGGGCATTGTCTGTAAAAAATCTGTAATCACTCCGGCGTTGACGCCTGCCCCTACCAAAATTTCCGGCCCATGAAGCTGATCACGCAGTGACAGCAGTGTGCCGATCGTTTCTTTGCCTGCCCGACAGTTGGCGGCACCGCCGGAAGTCAGCACGGTGTCAAAGCCCAGCCCGGCGGCCTGCACATAGGTGTCCTGCAAATTTCGGGAAACATCCATGCAGCGGTGGAGGGTCAAACCCTTGCCCCGGGCAGCATGGAGCAGGGGAGACAGGGCGTTTTCGTCCAGATCTCCTTCGGGGGTCAAAATGCCGATGACGAAACCATCCGCTCCGGCTTCGGATAGCTCTTTTATTTGGCTTGCCATAAGCTGAATCTCTTCGGCTGTGTAACAAAAATCTCCGGCACGGGGGCGCATGAGACAGCGGATGGAAATGGCGCTTTCCCGGCGGATCTGGCGTAAAAGTTCGGTGTAGGGGGTCAGACCGCCCACTGCCAGAGCAGAGCATAGCTCCAGTCGGTCGGCACCGCCTGAAATGGCGGCTCTGGCAGAAGCCAGGGAGTCTACGCAGACTTCCAGTATTCTTTGCATAATGATCCCTCCTTTTTGCTTACCATATCATAATTCGACGCTTTTGTAAAGACGACAAAACCTGACAGTGTTTGCTGCCGGGGTGTTTTCGCAGAGGTGTTGAAGGAAGCGTTTTTAGCAGATGTGTCAGAGGCTTGCCCTCTGCGATCATGGCTCGTTCCCACGGCTCGGTGCAGCAAAAAACGACCAATCCAAATGGATTGGTCGTTTTTTGGCAGGGGCACTAGGACTTGAACCCAGAGCCTACGGTTTTGGAGACCGCCGCTC
>CAZJCA010000071.1:0-8459 GCA_964544505.1 uncultured Oscillospiraceae bacterium | reverse complement strand
GAGCTGAACGGCAAGCTGATCGGCGCTGCTCAGAGAATCCCCACCCCCACCGGCTCCACCACCATCCTGAACGCTGTTTGCGCTAAGTCCGTCACCGTTGACGAGATCAACGCTGCTATGAAGGCTGCTGCTACCGAGTCCTTCGGCTACAACACCGACGAGATCGTTTCTTCCGACATCATCGGCATGCGCTTCGGTTCTCTGTTCGATGCTACTCAGACCATGGTCTGCGCTCTGCCCGACGGCAAGACTCAGGTTCAGGTCGTGTCCTGGTACGACAACGAGAACTCCTATGTTTCTCAGATGGTCCGCACCATCAAGCACTTCTCCACCCTGCTGTAATTGCACATACATCCGCCACTCTTCGTGAGTGGCGGATTTTTTATTTGCCTTCCGCTGTGAAAGGGTAAGTTTGATTGCCTGCACCATTTGTAATTTATATTTTTTAATTTGATTTTCCCCCTTGATTATTGTCTAATTATGTCATATAATTGCGTTAGTGTTGAAAGGTACTACCTTTCTTTTGTTGGAGGACACAATATGACAGAGTTTAAAGATATTTACGCCAAAGAAGCCCATGCCAAGCTCCTGTACGAAATGCGACAGGGTGCATACGCCGGTGCTTCCCACCTGCCCCGGGAGAGCGAACTTGCCAACATCATGGGCATTTCCCGTACCCAGCTGCGAGACATTCTGGCAGTTTTGGAGTGTGAAGGCTTCATCACACGCCGCCACGGTGTGGGCACCATCATCAACCGCCATGTGCTGCAGGTGAAAAACCGCATCGACATGGAGCAGGAATTTCTGGAAATGATCCACGCCAGCGGTCACACCCCCTCCATCGCTTCTGTCCAGCCGGAGCAAAGTCCTGCGACGGAAGCGGAGGCTGCCAAGCTGCATCTGCCTGTGGGCACAATGCTGCAACGCTGCAAGAAGATCTGCACCGCCGACAAGAAGCCTGCCATCTACTGCGAGGACATGTTTGACCATGGCCTGCTGAAAACGGAAGTCAGCGACCAGGACTTCCGGGCACCGGTATTCCAGCTGCTGCAAAACAAATGCCGCCTAAACTGCTATATGGATATGGCGCAGCTGCGCCCCATCGTGGCAGACGAAACCCTGTCCGACATTCTGCAAGTCCCCCAGGGTACCCCCCTTCTGTATGTGGAAGAAGTGGACTTTGATGTGGAAGGAACCCCCATTCTCTTCTCCCGGCAGTATTTTGTGGGCGACTATGTCCAGCACCACATTCTGCGCAAACGATTGTAAAAAACCGATCTCTGTGGGCAAGTAATTGCCCACAGACCCCGATCAGAAGGAGATGTTACAATGAAGAAAGTTGCGGTGATCATGGGCTCTTATTCCGACTGGCAGGTGGTGAAAGCCGCTTGTCAGCAATTGGACAAGTTCTCCATCCCCTATGAGACCCACATTCTTTCCGCCCATCGCACCCCGGCGGAGGCTGCTGCCTTCGCTGCCTCGGCAAGACAAAACGGCTTCGGCGTGATCATTTGCGCCGCTGGAATGGCCGCACATCTGGCTGGCGCATTTGCCGGCAACTCAACGCTACCTGTCATCGGTATTCCCTTGACAAGTAGCGTTTTTGACGGTCTGGATGCCCTTTTGGCTACGGTGCAGATGCCCAGTGGTATCCCCGTGGCAACGGTAGCCGTCAACGGAGCGAAAAACGCCGCCATTCTGGCTGCCCAGATTTTGGCAGTCACCGACGATGACCTGGCTGCCAAACTGGATCAGGATCGCCGGGACATGGCCTCCGCCATCGCCGAAAAAGAAGCCCAGTTACAGGAAGAACTGAAACAATAAACCCGAAACGGTGGGGTTTTCCCCTCTCAGTCACGGCTTTTCTGTGGCAGCTCCCTCAGAGAGGGAGCCAAGGGCAACCAATTTATAATTTGTAATTTTTGGGAGGAATACATCATGGAAAAGAAACTCGTTTACACCGGCAAGACCAAAAATGTTTACGCTCTGGAAAATGGCAACTATGAACTGAAATTCAAAGACGACTGCACCGGAAAAGACGGTGTATTCGATCCCGGTGAAAACAGCGTGGGACTGACCATCGAAGGCGTAGGCGATGTGAATTTGCGCATGAGCATCTATTTCTTTGAAAAAATCAACGCCGCCGGTATCCTGACCCATTATGTGTCCGCCGATCTGAATAACACTACCATGGAAGTGCTGCCCGGCAAGGTCTTCGGCAAGGGGCTGGAAGTGATCTGCCGCTACCGTGCCGTTGGCTCTTTCTACCGCCGCTACTCGGACTACTGCACCTTAGGTCAGGCGCTGCCTGCCTATGTGGAAACCACCTTCAAAAACGACGAAAAGGGCGATCCGCTGGTGACCAAAGACGGCCTTGTGGATCTGGGCGTGATGACGGCGCAGCAGTACGACGATCTGAAAGCCATGACCCAGGCCATCACCAAAATCGTTGCCGACGACCTGAAGGAAAAGGATCTGGAACTGTACGACATCAAGTTCGAGTTTGGCTACGATGCCCAGGGTCGGGTCATGCTCATTGACGAGATCGCTTCCGGCAATATGCGTGTCTATAAAGCGGGCGAATACATCGATCCCATGACACTGAACAAGCTGTTCTTCGCTTAAGGAGAGGGTATGGGCGGATTTTTTGGTGCCGTATCCCGGCACGATGTGACCATGGAGGTCTTTTTCGGCGTGGACTACCATTCCCATCTGGGCACACGCCGGGGCGGCATGGTCATTCTGGACGAAAAAGAAGGCTTTCAGCGAGCCATCCATAATATTGAAAACACCCCTTTCCGCACCAAATTTGAAAATAATCTGTCGGAATTTCACGGTAACGCCGGTATGGGCTGCATTTCCGACAATGACCCCCAGCCTTTGACCGTCCGCTCCCATTTGGGACTGTACGCCATCACCACAGTGGGGCTCATTACCAACGCCGATCAGCTGATCGCCGACTATTTTCAGGGCGGCGGTCACCAGCTGACCACCATGAGCAACGGCACCGTCAACCCCACGGAACTGGTTGCCGCCCTCATCAATCAAAAGTCTGACCTGGTTTCCGGCATCCGCTATGTGCAGGAAGTGGTGGAAGGCTCCATGACATTGCTGGTTCTGGATGAAAAGGGCCGCATCACCGCCGCCCGGGATAAACTGGGTCGCTTGCCGGTGCTGATTGGACAAAATGTGGAAGGCTGCTGCGTTTCCTTTGAGTCCTTCGCCTATCAGAAGCTTGGTTATCAGGATGCCTATGAGCTTGGCCCCGGGGAGATCGTCCGTATCAGCGCCCAAGGCATTGAGCCGCTGGCTCCCGCCGGGGACAAAATGCGGATCTGCGGCTTTTTGTGGACCTACTACGGCTACCCCAACTCCAATTACGAAGGGGTAAATGTGGAGCTGATGCGCTACCGCAACGGTCAGATCATGGCAAGAGATGAACTGGCTGCCGGCATCCACCCGGATGTGGACTATGTAGCCGGTGTCCCCGATTCCGGCATTCCCCATGCCATCGGCTATTCCAACGAAAGCGTTGCCCCCTTTGCCCGTCCCTTCGTCAAATACACCCCCACCTGGTCCCGTTCCTTCACCCCTGCTAATCAAAAAGTAAGACAGCAGGTAGCGGAAATGAAGCAGATCCCCGTGCCGGAGCTGATTGAAGGAAAGAAGCTGCTGTTCGTGGATGACAGCATCGTTCGGGGCACCCAATTGCAGGAAACGGTGGATTTTCTTTACCGGAGCGGCGCAGCGCAGGTACACATGCGCTCAGCCTGCCCACCCATCATGCATAGCTGCAAATACTTGAATTTCTCCCGGAACAACTCGGAAATGGATCTGCTGGCGCGGCGCACCATTCAGGAAATCGAAGGCGACGAAGGCCAGAATCATCTGGAAGAATACGCCGACCGCTCCACGGAGCGCGGCAAATGCCTGCTGTCTGCCATCTGCAAAAAGCTGGGCTTTGACTCCCTGGGCTATCAAAGTCTGGACGGTGTGCTGGAAGCCATCGGCATCGACAAAGAAAAGATCTGCACCTACTGCTGGACGGGAAAAGAATAAAAGCCTACCCCAGAGGGGAAGGCCAATCAATCATTATTTACAAGGAGCGACTTATGGAACACAAAGACTCCCACTCCGCTGCTTACGCCGCTGCCGGCGTGGACATCACCGCCGGATACCGGGCGGTGGAACTGATGAAAAAGCACATCGCCCGCACCAAAAATGACGGCTGCGTGGACGATATCGGCGGCTTCGGCGGCTGCTTTGCCTTGCCCCTCGGCATGGAAGAGCCGGTGCTGGTCTCCGGCACCGACGGCTGCGGCACCAAGGTGAAGCTGGCAATTTTAATGAACAAGCACGACACCATCGGCATTGATGCTGTTGCCATGTGCGTCAACGATATCATCTGCTGCGGCGCAAAGCCTTTGTTCTTCCTGGACTATATCGCCTGCGGTAAAAATGTGCCCGAAAAAATCGCCGCCATCGTCGGCGGTGTGGCAGAGGGCTGTGTCCAGTCCGGCTGCGCCCTCATCGGCGGCGAGACCGCCGAGCATCCCGGCCTGATGCCCATGGAAGACTACGATCTGGCAGGCTTTGCCGTGGGCATTGTGGACAAAAAGAAAATCATCGACAACCGCCGGATGCAGCCGGGGGATGTGGTCATTGCCCTTGCTTCCACCGGCATCCACTCCAACGGCTTCTCCCTGTGCCGAAAAGTCTTCGACATCGACAGCAATGACCCTCAGATCTACGAGCCCCGGCACGAGCTGGACGGTCAGACCATCGCCGAAGCCCTGCTGACCCCCACCCGAATCTATGTCAAATCCATTCTGGCTCTGCTGGAACAGGTGGATGTGAAGGCCATTTCCCACATCACCGGCGGCGGTTTCTACGAAAATATTCCTCGCTCCATCCCCGACGGCCTGTGCGCCAAGATCGACCGGGAAAAGGTGCGTGTTTTGCCGATTTTTGACCTGATCGCCGGCTTTGGCCATGTGTCGGAACGGGATATGTTCAACACCTACAACATGGGCGTGGGCATGACCGTCATCGTCCCGGCAGCCCAAGGGGAAAAGGCCATCGACATTCTCACCGCCCAGGGGGAGACCGCCTACATCATCGGTCACATCACCGAGGGCGACAGCAAGGTGGTTTTGGAATGAGGGTCAAAATTGCCGTACTGGTATCCGGCGGCGGCACCAATTTGCAGGCCCTGCTGGATGCCCAGAAAAGAGGAGCGATCCCCCACGGAGAAATTTCTCTGGTGGTTTCCAACAACCCCAATGCCTACGCCCTGGAACGGGCAAAAAAAGCCAATATTCCCACTGCCCTGGTCACAAAAGCCCGGCTGGATGCCCAATTGCAGCAGCTTTTGGAGGGAAAGATCGACTTGATCGTTCTGGCAGGATTTCTGGCTATTTTGCCGAAAATTTTCACTTCCCGGTGGGAAAATCGGATCATCAACATCCATCCCAGCCTGATCCCCAGCTTCTGCGGCGAAGGGATGTACGGCCTGCGTGTCCACGAAGCGGCACTGAAAAAAGGCGTGAAAATCACAGGTGCCACGGTGCATTTTGTAAACGAAGTCTGCGACGGCGGTGCCATCATCGCCCAAAAAGCGGTGGATGTACTGCCGGGTGATACCCCCGAAATTTTACAGCGCCGGGTGATGGAGCAGGCCGAATGGGTGCTGCTGCCCCAAGCCACCGAAGAAGTTTGCAAGCAGATCATGAACGGCTAAACCACCTTCCCCAAAAGAGGAAATTTGTAATGGACAAGGAGCAATTTATGACTTCAAATATCTTCCAACTGCTCTGCGAAAATACTTACCCCGGTCGGGGCATCATTCTGGGCAATACCAAAGAAGGTCAGGCCGTTGCCGCCTATTTTATCATGGGCCGCAGTGTCAACAGCCGCAACCGGGTCTTTGTGGAAGAGCCGGACGGTATCCGCACGGAAGCCCACGACCCGGCTCTGCTGTCTGACCCCCACCTGATCATCTACCACCCGGTGCGGCAGTGGAATGGCAAACTGATCGTCACCAACGGCGACCAGACCGACACCATCCGGGACTATCTTGCCAACGGAGACTGCTGGGAAAATGCCCTGCGGACACGGCTTTTTGAAGATGACCGCCCCAACTGGACCCCCCGAATCTCCGGCCTGCTGGACAATGACGGCAGCTACCGCCTGTCTATTTTAAAGGCCGCCGATCCCGATGGCAGCGGCTGCGCCCGCTTCTTTTACGAGTACCCGGCACAGCCCGGTCAGGGTCATTTTATCCACACCTATCAGGGCGACGGCAGTCCCCTTCCCTCCTTTGCAGGAGAGCCGGTAGCAGTGTCCATTCCCTCGGACATTGATGTTTTCACCCGGGGGCTTTGGGAGAATTTGGACAAGGACAACAAAATCTCCCTCTTCGTCCGCTATACAGACCCTGCCACCGGAACATATCAGCAGCGGATCATTAACCGAAACGAAAACGGATAAATCCGCTCCCCAAGCGCGCATCAACTGTAATTTTTAATGATTCTCGGAGGTTCAATATGCAGGAACTTGCCCTCAAATACGGCTGTAATCCCAACCAGAAGCCTGCTTCCATTTACATGGCAGACGGCTCGGATCTTCCCATCCGGGTGCTGCAAGGCAGACCCGGCTATATCAATTTTCTTGATGCCCTGAACAGCTGGCAGCTGGTCAAAGAGCTGAAAGCCGCCACCGGTTTATGTGCTGCCGCATCTTTTAAGCATGTATCCCCCACCTCCGCCGCCGTAGGCAAAAAACTGCCTACCCAGTTAAAAAAAGCCTGCTTTGTAGAGGATGTCCCCGGCTTGGACAACTCCCCCCTGGCCTGCGCCTATGCCCGTGCCAGAGGCGCTGATCGGCTTTGCTCCTTCGGCGACTGGGTGGCTCTAAGCGATGTGTGCGACGAAACCACTGCCCTGCTTCTGAGCCGGGAAGTGTCCGACGGTGTCATCGCCCCCGGCTACACGGATGCAGCCCTTGCCATTCTCTCCGGCAAACGGGGTGGCAACTACAATGTGGTGGCAATTGAGGAAAACTATGTTCCGGCAGAGCAGGAGGAAAAGCAGGTCTTCGGCATCACCTTCCGACAGGGACGGAACAATTTTGAAATCGGGGAACATCTGCTGCAAAACATTGTAACTTCCAATAAAAACATCCCTGAAAATGCCAAAATCGACCTGATTTTGTCTTTGATCACCCTGAAATACACCCAGTCCAATTCCGTCTGCTTTGCCTACGACGGACAGGCCATCGGTGTGGGTGCCGGTCAGCAGTCCCGTGTCCACTGCACCCGTCTGGCCGGTTCCAAGGCAGACACCTGGTTCCTGCGGCAGCATTCGAAAGTTCTGGAACTGCCCTTCCGGGAGGATCTGGGTCGCCCGGGACGGGACAATGTGATCGACGGCTACATCAACGGCAACGAAGAAGATGTATGCGCCGAGGGTATTTGGCAGAGTTATTTCACCTGCCGGCCCGATCCTCTGACGGTGGAAGAAAAGCGTGCCTGGCTTGACAGCAAGACCGGTGTTTCTCTGGGCAGTGATGCCTTCTTCCCCTTCCCCGACAGCATCAAACGAGCCAGAGCCACAGGCGTAAGCTATGTTGCCCAGCCCGGCGGCTCCATTCGGGATGATGCAGTCATTGCAGAATGCGACAAAAACGGCATGGTCATGGCCTTTACCGGCATGCGGCTATTCCACCATTAACACCTTCTTCGGAGGTCTTTATGAAAATTCTTGTTGTCGGTGGTGGCGGTCGTGAGCACGCCATCATCAAAAAGTTGAGAGAAAATCCCTCCGTTTCCACCATCTACGCCCTGCCGGGCAACGGTGGCATTGGAAAGGATGCAACCTGTGTGCCCATTTTGGCTACGGAAATTGATAAAATCGTGGCTTTTGCCGCTGAAAAATCCGTCGATTTTGCGGTGGTCGCACCGGACGATCCGCTGGCTATGGGCTGCGTGGATCGACTGCACGAAAAAAACATCCCCTGCTTCGGCCCCGATGCCAAGGCTGCCCAAATCGAGGCCAGCAAGGTTTTTTCCAAAAATTTAATGGCAAAATACCAGATCCCTACTGCAAAATATGCGGTTTTTGATAATTTAGATGCCGCTCTTTCTTATCTGGATACCGCTCCCATTCCCACGGTCATCAAGGCCGACGGCCTGGCTCTGGGCAAGGGTGTCATCATCGCTCAGACCCGACAGGAAGCCAAAGATGCCGCCACGGATATGCTCCAAAACGGAAAATTCGGCAAAAGCGGCACAAAAATCGTCATTGAAGAATTCTTGACCGGGCCGGAAGTTTCGGTTCTCGCTTTCACCGACGGTCACTGCCTGCGCCCCATGGTATCGTCCATGGATCACAAGCGGGCAGGCGACGGCGACACGGGCCTGAACACCGGCGGCATGGGCACCATTGCCCCCAATCCCTACT
>CAZJCA010000070.1:0-8755 GCA_964544505.1 uncultured Oscillospiraceae bacterium | reverse complement strand
CTGGGCAGCGTGGGGATGCTCAGCGCCCTTGTACAGGTGCAGGCGGGTCATGGCGCTACGGCCGACGGAGTTCTTGGGCAGCATGCCCTTGACAGCCAGCTCAACAGCGTAGTCGGAACGCTTCTCCATCATGTGACGAGCCTTGGTCTCCTTCAGGCCGCCGATCCAACCGGTAACACGGTAGTAGGTCTTCTGCTCCAGCTTCTTGCCGGTCAGGATAGCCTTGTCGGTGTTGATGATGATGACATTGTCGCCGCAGTCAACATTGGGGGTGAAATCGACCTTGTGCTTGCCACGCAGCAGGTTGGCAGCGATCACAGCGGTACGGCCCAGGGGCTTGCCGGCTGCATCGATGACATACCACTTACGCTCCAGGGTCTCCTTCTTAGCGAATGTAGTAGACATATTCTTTCCTCCGAAAGTTAAAATATTTTGACAAATTCAGGCGCAGGCAGTACAATAATGCCAAAGCGCTTGTATTTTATATCACAAGCAAAATGAATTGTCAACAACTTTTTTGAAGATTTTTATAAAATCCGGTCATACCTTTTAAAATCTCTTAAATTCTTCAAAATGCTCTCGAATGCTCACTTTCAATTTTCAAAATTTCTCGGAGGAAATCCAACAATGCAGAAACTTATGGGACTGATGCGCCGTTGCATCGACGATTATAACATGATAGAGGCTGGGGACAAGGTGGCCGTCGGCGTGTCCGGCGGCAAGGACAGTCTGGTACTGTTGCAGCTGCTGGCTGGCCTGCGCTCCTATTTTAATAAACCCTTCGAACTGGAAGCCATTACCATCGATATGGGTCTGGGCATGGATTACAGCAGTATTGCCGCCCTGTGCGAAAAGCTGGATGTGCCTTATACCGTGGTGAAAACGGAGATCGGCCCTATTATTTTCGACTACCGCAAGGAGAAAAACCCCTGCTCCATGTGTTCCAAAATGCGCCGTGGAGCGCTGAACCAGGCACTGCTGGACAAGGGCTTTAACAAGCTGGCACTGGGACACCACTATGATGATGCGGTGGAAACCTTTGTTATGTCGCTGATCTACGAAGGGCGTATCAGCTGCTTCCAGCCGGTGACCAATCTTGACCGCACGGGCATCGTGCAGATCCGCCCCATGCTCTATATCCACGAAAAAACCGTGGACAACTTTGCCAAGCGGATGGAGCTTCCTGTGGTGGAAAACCGCTGCCCGGTGGATAAGTCCACCAAACGGGAGGAGATCAAGAAGCTGGTCTTTGATCTGTGCCAAACTTATCCCGACCTGAAGGAGCGGATCTTCGGCGCCATGCAGCGGTATCCTCTGCCGGAGTGGGAGCCCCATGGCCGCTATAAGCGCCCAAAAGAGCAGGAGTAAGTTGACAAAAGGCTCTGAAAATGTTATAATAATCTACTAAATAAGGTAACGCCCTTTTTTGGAAGGAGATATATTATGAAAAAGCCTATTGTTGCCATTATGTATGACTTTGATAAGACCCTGTGCACCCGTGATATGCAGGAATACACCTTTATTCCCAGCGTGGGTATGCAGCCCAATGAGTTCTGGAATCATACTGCCGAAGTGGCGGCTGAGCAGACCATGGACAGCATCCTGACCTATATGTACTGCATGGTGGAAACTGCCCACCAGTCCGGCAATCCGCTGACCCGGGAGACCCTGGTCAAGTGCGGCAAGGATATTGAATACCACCCCGGTGTGGAAGGCTGGTTCGAGCGAATCAACCGCTATGCCGAAGAAGCCGGTGTGAAAGTGGAGCACTATGTGTTGTCCTCCGGCCTGAAGGAGATCATCGAGGGCACTTCCATTGCCAAGTATTTCAAGCGGATCTATGCCTGCGAGTTCCTGTATAAGGACGGTCAGGCCTACTGGCCCAAGATGGCGGTTAACTACACCAATAAGACCCAGTTTGTTTACCGCATCAACAAGGGCGTGCTGGACATCAATAACGACACCGACCTGAATAACTCCCGCCCCGACTCTGAAAAGCGGGTGTTCTTCAGCAATATGATCTACATCGGCGACGGTCTGACGGATGTACCCTGCATGAAGCTGGTCAAGTCCGAAGGCGGTCACTCCATCGCTATCTACCAGAAAAATCAGGAAGAAAAGGCTGCACCCCTGCTGCGCCATGAGCGTGTAGACTGGATGTTTGAGGCGGATTACCGGGAGGGCAGTGAGCTGGACAACACCATGAAGCTGCTGCTGGAAGATCTGGCTACTTATAACAAACTGCGTGGTATCAGCGAGATCCAGAAGAAAAAGTTCGCAAAATAACGATCAGGGCGTGTTGTGGTTGCAACACGCCCTGTTATCCGTAAATAAGGAGCGTTTGCATTGAAAAAACTACTAAAATACATGAAAGGCTTCGGAAAAGAGTGTACCCTGGGACCTCTTTTTAAACTGCTGGAAGCCAGTTTTGAACTGATGATCCCACTGGTGGTGGCCTCAATCGTGGACAATGGCGTTAAGACAGGCAATCAGAGTCATGTGGTGAAAATGTGTCTGGTGATGGTCGCTTTGGGCATCGTGGGTCTGATCTGTTCGGTAACAGCCCAATATTTTGCTGCCCGTGCGGCGGTGGGCTTTGCCAGCCGCCTGCGTCACAGCGTTATGGAACATATTCTGGGGCTCAGTTACAGCCAGATGGACACCCTCGGCACTTCCACCATGGTGACCCGGATGACCTCCGATATCAACCAGGTGCAAAACGGCGTGAACCTGACATTGCGGCTGCTGCTGCGGTCGCCCTTTGTGGTGTTCGGCGCCATGGTCATGGCCTTTACCATTGATGCTCAGGCGGCACTGGTGTTTGTGGGGGTGATTCCACTGCTGTGCCTGGTGGTGTTTGGCATTATGCTCATCACCATGCCCATGTATCGCAAAGTCCAAGGCAATCTGGATGGTGTGACCGCTACCACCCGGCAGAATTTGACTGGCGTTCGGGTGCTGCGTGCTTTCTGCAAGGAAGAAAGCGAAGTGGAGCAGTTTGAGCAGGGGACGGAAGCACTGGCACAAAGCCAGCGCAGAGCAGGCCGCATTTCCGGTCTTATGAACCCCATGACCTTCGCGATCGTAAACCTTGCCATCGTGCTGCTGGTAAAAGTGGGAGCGGTGAAAGTTTATGAAGGCGTGCTGACCCAGGGACTTGTGATCGCTCTGTATAACTATATGTCCCAGATCTTGGTGGAACTGATCAAAATGGCCAGCCTGATCATCACCATGACCAAGGCTGTCGCCTGCGGCAACCGCATTCAAAGCATCTTGGAAATTCAGCCCAATGCCATCGGCGGCAAGGAACAGACAAAATTCCACGGTAAGGTAGAATTTAAGAATGTAACGGCTACCTATGCCGGGGCTGCTGAGCCGTCTTTGTCTAACATCAGCTTTATCGCTCAGCCGGGGCAGACCATTGGTGTTATCGGTGGCACCGGCTCCGGCAAGACCACGCTGGTGAATTTGATCCCCGGTTTCTATGGCGCAGCCCAGGGACAAGTCTGCATTGACGGTGTGGATGTGAAAGAACTGGATTCCAAGGCACTGCGCAGCGCCGCAGGCGTTGTTCCCCAGAAGGCAGTTCTGTTCCGGGGAACCATCCGGGATAATCTGCGCTGGGGCAGGGAGGATGCTACGGACGAGCAGCTGTGGCAGGCTTTGGAAACCGCCCAGGCAGCGGAAGTGGTTCGGGGCAAGGATGGTGGACTGGATGCTTTCGTTTCTCAGCTGGGTGCCAACTTCTCCGGCGGTCAGAAACAGCGCCTGACCATAGCCAGAGCCTTGGTGCGTAAGCCTGCGATCCTCATATTGGATGACAGTGCATCCGCTCTGGACTATGCAACGGATGCCCGGTTAAGAGGCGCTATCCGTGCCATGGAGAATGCGCCTACTACTTTTATCGTGTCCCAGCGTGCTGCATCTGTCCGCTTTGCTGATCAAATTCTGGTACTGGATGACGGCGAACTGGTAGGGTGTGGTACCCATGAACAGCTGCTGGAAAACTGCGAAGTTTATCAGGAGATCTACTATTCTCAGTTCCCCAAGGAGGTGTCCAGCCATGGATAAAAAGCCTTCTGTTCTGCAAAAGATTCTGCGCCGGGTGCGGCGCTACCTGCCGGGCATTATCCTGTCGCTGATCCTTGCCACGGTATATGTGGCTATGAGCCTGTATATCCCCATTCTGGCGGGGCGTGCCATCGATGTGATCGTAGAGGCAGGGAAGGTGGACTTTGAAGCCATGAGCCGGGAGCTTGTAGGCGTTGCCATCTGTGCGGCAGTGGCGGCCCTTGCCCAGTGGTGCATGAATGAACTGAACAACCGCATTACCTATGCTGTTACCCGGGATATGCGAAATGAAGCATTCCGCCGCTTGCAAGTGCTGCCCCTGGCATATCTGGACAGCCACCCTCAGGGCGACACCGTCAGCCGGGTCATCTCCGATGTGGACACCTTTGCTGATGGCCTGCTGATGGGCTTTACCCAGCTGTTCACCGGGGCTATGACCATCGTGGGAACGCTTATTTTGATGTTGGGCATCGACTGGAAAATTGCCCTTGTGGTCATTCTCATTACGCCACTGTCCCTTGTGGTGGCTGGCTTCATCGCCAAACGCACCCATTCCATGTTCAAGCTTCAGGCTCAGACTCGGGGCGAGCAGACCAATCTGATCGATGAATCCATCGGGCAGATGAAGGTGGTGCAGGCCTTCGGCAGGGAAGAGGCAACCCTGGAGCGGTTTGACGAGATCAACGACCGGCTGGAAAAGGCTTCTCTTCGTGCCATTTTCTTCTCCAGCCTGACCAACCCCTGCACCCGGTTCGTCAACTCCGTGGTATACGCAGGTGTGGGTATCACCGGTGCGCTGATTGCCATTGCCGGGGGCATTTCCGTTGGTAACCTGACGAGCCTTTTAAACTATGCCAACCAATACACCAAGCCCTTCAATGAGATTTCCGGTGTGGTGACGGAATTGCAAAATGCCATGGCCTGCGCCGGGCGTGTTCTTGAGCTGATCGAAGCCCCTGCCCAGACCCCTGACCCCCTTGCTGCCCGAAAGCCGGACAAGGTGGAAGGAAAACTGCAAATTCAGGATCTGGAATTTTCCTACACCACGGAAAAGCCTTTGATCGGCGACTTTGACCTGGATGTAAAGCCGGGGCAGCGTATTGCCATCGTTGGCCCCACTGGCTGCGGCAAAACCACCCTCATCAATCTTCTTATGCGCTTTTACGACCCCCAAGGCGGTCAAATCATTCTCGACGGCGTGGATACCAGGGACATGACCCGGGAAGATTTGCGCAGTTCCATCGGCATGGTGTTGCAGGATACCTGGCTGAAGGCCGGGACCATTCGGGAGAATATCGCCATGGGTCGCCCGGATGCCACTATGGAGGAGATCATCGAAGCTGCCAAACAGGCGCACGCCCACAGCTTTATCAAGCGGCTGCCTCAGGGCTACGATACGGAAATCGGTGAGGCTGGGGGCAATCTGTCCCAGGGACAGAAGCAGCTGCTTTGCATTGCCCGGGTGATGCTGTGCCTGCCGCCGATGCTCATTTTGGATGAGGCCACTTCTTCCATCGATACCCGAACGGAGATCAAGATCCAAAAGGCTTTCGATACCATGATGAAGGGGAGAACCTCCTTTATCGTCGCCCATCGCCTGTCCACCATCCGGGAAGCGGATGTGATTCTCGTAATGAAAGATGGTCATATCATCGAGCAGGGCAATCACCAGACACTCTTGGAAAAAGGTGGCTTTTACGCAACACTGTATAACAGTCAATTCGCCCAAATGTAATAGAAGATATGCACTGCAAAGGGAGACTTTTGCAGTGCATTTTTTTTCGCCGAACGCATTGACAGCGGCGAAGAATGTATTATAATAAAGTTAACCGATATGAACTATTTTGCTTTGAGGGATTCACATGGACAAATACTTTGCAGCCAATGCGGCGTTTTCAAAGTTTAGCAGGGACTATATGGAACTGAAAAAGAGCCTTCCCATCCGTCCCAGCGAAATGGGAGCGCTGAATATTCTGGCGGCCACCCCCGGCCCCCACACCTGCGTGATGCTGGCAGAGCGCCTGGCGGTGTCCAAGCCCATGATCACAGCGATCTTGACTTCTCTGGGGAAAAAGGGCTATATCACAAAGGAACGGTCTCAGGAAGATAAGCGTGTGTATTATGTGCATCTGACACCCAAAGCCCAGCAGCTGGTCGCCAATGTCAGAGCGGAAACCAACGGACATCTTGATGGGCTGATCAACGCTATGGGGCAGGAAGATTTTGATCTGCTGGTAGAACTGACGCAGAAAGCCAGTCAAATTATGGAAGAGAACAGGGGAGGACCTTACGATGGATCTAAACGATAAAATTTGGAATCCCTGGCATGGCTGCCACAAGTGCAGCGAAGGTTGCCAGAATTGCTATGCCTATTTTCTGGATAAGCGCTATGGCAGAGATACCAATGAAGTTCTAAAAAATAAATCCGACTTCACCCTGCCTATCAAAAAAGATCGTAGTGGCAACTGGAAGTTGCCCAGCGGCTCTTTTGTCCGGGTGTGCATGGCCAGCGATTTCTTTCTGGAAGAGGCGGATGCCTGGCGTCAGGATGCCTGGGATATGATCCGTCGCCGTCCGGATGTAACTTTTTCGCTGCTGACCAAGCGTGCTGAACGCATCAAAGACTGCCTGCCCTCTGACTGGGGCGACGGCTGGGATAATGTTTCCTTCTCCGTTTCCTGTGAAAATCAAAAGCGGCTGGAACAGCGCATTCCCTATTTGCTGGATTTGCCTGCCAAGCACCGCTGGGTCAGTCTGAAGCCCTTTATCGGCGAAATCGACATTGGCGATTATCTTGCCACCGGAAAAATCGAAACCGTGCTGGCAGGAGGCGAAAACTATCTTGGTTCCCGTCCGCTGCATTACGAGTGGGTGAAAAAGGTCTACGATGCCTGTGCAGAAAATGATGTGCAGTTCATTTTTGGTCAGACCGGCAACATTTTCATCAAAGATGGCAAGGAATATAAGATCCGCAACCGCACAGAGCAGATGGTGCAGGCGCTGAAAAGCGGCCTGAATTATCCTGCCAAAGATATTGAGACAGAGGTGGCTGCCATCTATGACCGCAAGGCCGCCATGAAAGCGGCCATGGAAGCCAAACGGAAACCCAAGGAAGAGGATAAATTCCATTGCTGAAAAAGACCGGGGAAAATAGGAGGGATCTACCGCCATGAAAGGAATTTTTGCAATTCTCATCATGCTTTCTCTGCTGGGCGGCACAAGTTATTACCTTGCCCAGCGGATGTATCAAGGGCTTGCAGTCTTCTTTCCGGGGCTGCGGTTTTGGCCCATACTGGTCATTATCTGTACCCTGACTTTGATTTTGGTATTGGGATTTGGGCGAGCTTTCATGCCGTTTTCCAAGGAGTTTAAACACATTTTGGGGCTGCTTAGCGGCTATTGCATGGGCATTATGCTCTATCTGCTGCTGTTTACAGTGGCGGCGGATCTTCTACTGCTCGTCCCAAAGCTCATGAAGCTGCCCTTTACCACCCACCACTTGTTTAAGGGTTTTGTAACCCTGGGGGTGCTGCTGTTGACACTGGGCACCTGCATCTATGGCTTTGCCAACGCCCGGCAGATCAGTCATGTTTCCTACGAGATCCAGTTGCAGGACAAAAAGGATGTTTCGGATCTGAATGTGGTGCTGATCAGCGATCTGCATCTGGGTGCTGTTGGCTCTGAAAGTCGGCTGGAAACCATTGTTGCCGAGATCAATGGGAAAAAGCCGGATATCGTTTGCATTGCAGGCGATTTTTTTGATACCGATTTTGCATCCATCCAAGATCCAAAAGCGGCTATTCAAACCCTTCGGGGCATCCGGGCAACTTACGGCGTCTATGCCAGCCTTGGAAACCACGATGGGGGACAGACCTTGACACAGATGATGGATTTTCTGGAGCAGGCCAATATCCATCTGTTAAATGATGCCTATACCGTCATTGATGAGCGACTGGTGCTGGTGGGACGGCTGGACGGCTCTGCCATCGGCGGCTACGGCGACATGGAGCGAAAGCCCCTTTCCGACTTCTTCATCAGAGAAGATCCTTCGCTTCCGGTGATCGTGCTGGATCATAATCCTGCCAATATCCACGAATATAGTACCGAGGCAGATCTGATCCTCTGCGGTCATACTCACAAAGGACAGATTTTCCCTGCCAATATCGTCACCGACCTGATGTACACCGTGGATTACGGCTATTATCAGGAAAATGCCCAAAGCCCCCATGTGATCGTTACTTCCGGCGTGGGTGCTTGGGGAATGCCCATGCGGGTGGGCACCAACTGTGAGATCGTTACCATCCATTTCACATCCAACACATAAGGAGGTCAACTATGTACATTGCATCGGAAAATCGCTACGACACCATGCCCTATAACCGCTTGGGTACCAGCGGACTGAAACTGCCGGCGGTCTCGCTGGGTCTGTGGCACAACTTCGGCAACACCGGCCGCTTCGATAATATGCGGCAGATGTGCTTCACCGCATTCGACAACGGCATCACCCACTTTGACCTTGCCAACAACTATGGCCCTCCCGAAGGAACGGCAGAAATCAACTTCGGACGGATCTTGAAAGAAGATCTGGGCGTTTATCGGGATGAATTGATCATCTCCACCAAATCCGGCTACTGGATGTGGCCCGGCCCTTATGGTGAGTGGGGAAGCCGGAAGCAGCTGCTGA